>JAHEKZ010000032.1 GCA_024644435.1 Actinomycetes bacterium
AGCACCAGCGCCAGACGTGTCCGCAGCGTCATCGGGCCTCCTTGGTCATCATCGGCCCGCATCCGCCCGATGACTAGGTCCATGATGGTCCGATGACCCATTCGGAGCAGCCCAACGGTGCCACTCCAGGCGCTGACCCCTTGCCCGCAGCCGACAAGCAACGGCTTCGCCAGCAGGCGCGGCAAGCGCGTGCTGGCCTTCCTGCCTCCGCGCGCGCCGCCTTCGCCGAGGCGCTGGCAGCCTGGGAACCGCCGACCGGTACCCGACGGGTGAGCTGCTACGTCGGGGTTGGCGACGAGCCAGACACCATCCCCCTGCTCACGGCTCTGACGGGGAAGGGGATCGAGGTTCTGCTGCCCATCACCCTGCCGGACTTCTCTCTCGACTGGGCGGTCTACACCGGTGAGGCCGACCTGCAGGCAGCTGGCTATGGGCTCAGGGAGCCCACCGGACCACGACTCGGGCTCGCTGCCCTCTCCGACGTCGACATCGTTCTCGCACCGGCGCTCGCGGTGGACGCCGACGGACGCCGCCTCGGGCAAGGTGCCGGCTGCTATGACCGGGCGCTGCAGCACGTTCCCGAGACGACGCCGGTGTTGGCGATCGTCTTTCCCGATGAACGACTCAGCGACCCGCTGCCCGAAGAGCCGCACGACCGCCGAGTAGACGGAGTGCTCCCGGCTACTCGCTCGTGAGGACCAAGGTCTCGGTCGCGCCGTCGCGGGCCGCGGCGTCGGAGAACGGCCACGGGTAGGTGTCGCCGTTCGCCCACGCCTCCACCTGGTCGGTGTAGTGCGGGTCGAAGACGTGGCCGCTCTGGCCCGTGAGCTGCACCCAGCGTGACCGGTCGAGGTCGGTGAGGTCTACCACCATGCGCATGGACGGAGCCCAGTCCACGCCGTAGCCATCGGGCGGATACCACCCGGTCGCGTTGACGATCCCCTCACCACCGGCGGTCGCGTACGGCCCACGGTTGAAGAGCGCCTCCAGTGGTGCGATCCCACTGCTGCCGAATGTTGCGTGCACGAGCTCGAGCTCGTGCACATCTCCCCAGCGCCACGCCTGCGGATCATCGCCCAGCTTGTCGGTGAGTTCCGCCGTGGCATCGGCCATCGCTGCGGCCATCACCTCACCCCGAAGCTCGAGGTAGTCGGTGGTTCGCACGTCGTCCCACCAGATCGCCTGGCGATCGTTGAGGATCAGCTGCATCGCCTCGAACCAGCGGTCGCCACCGTCCGGTCGCAGGTCGCCGGTGAGCTCGTCGTGGAAGACACCGGCCAGCAGATGACGCCACACCGCGTTGTAGAAGGCCGCGCCCGCGGAGTCGGCGTCCTGCCGGAAGTCCCAGCCGGGCAACAGCTCCCGCGCCTGCAGGGTCTCGCTGTCGAGCAACGCCTCATCCACCTCCATCAGGTCGGCGACCAGTATCGGAGCGAACCCGTTCTGCGTGTCGGTCATCAGGTCGGCGGCCGACTGAGGTGTCAGTGGTTCCGACGACTCGATCAGGTCGACCAGCCGCTGGCTGCGGTACCCGTACCCCCAGTCGCGCGTCAGCAGGTAGGGGTAGCGCTCGTCGACCACGGCCTGGTTCGCGGCGACGATGTACTGCTCGGGGGGGTCGAAGACCCAAGGCAGCTGGCTGAAGGGGACGTACCGCCTCCATGCGCTGGTGGAGCTCCACCCGGCGACAGGCATCGTTCCGTCCCCGCTGCCACGCACCGGGATCTTGCCTGGCATCTGGTAGCCGATGTGCCCGTCGACATCGGCATACAGCAGGTTCTGGCTCGGTACCTCGAACGGCACGGCAGCGCTGCGGAACTCGTCGAAGTTCGTTGCCTGGTTGAGGGCCAAGATCGCGTCCGCAGTTCTCCCCGGGGTCAGAGCGGTCCACTGCAGCGCAAGGCCCACCTCGTTGGCCTCGCCCGGAAGGTCGGCCGGGCTGAACGAGCTCTCGACGACGGCCTTCTGCCGGTCACTCACATCGGAGATCAGCGGCCCCCACTCGGTCGACCGCACCGTGATCTCGACGGGGTCGCCGCCAGCGACGCCGATCGTCTCGCTGCGCGTCTCCAGCGGGATGAGGTCACCATCTCGTACGTAGCGGTCTCCGTTGAGTGCCTCGTAGGCAAGGTCGGCTACATCCGAACCGTTGTTCGTGAACGCCCAGGCAATCGCGTCGTTGTGGCCGATGACCACGCCTGGCAGTCCTGAGAACGTGAAGCCACCCACCGTGTAAGGGCAAGCAGCGTCCACGATTCGGCAGTGCAGGTTCATCTGGTACCAGATGCCGGGAAGGCTCGGCGCAAGGTGCGGATCGTTGGCGAGCAACGCGCCACCACTGGCCGACCGTCCACCCGTGACGGCGAACGAGTTCGACCCCACGCCCGGGCCGTAGGCGCCCAGCCATCGGTCGAGCAGGTCGGCCCCGTATCTGGCCCTGGAGAAGAGGTCTGGCAGAGCGGGCGCGAGCGCGGGTGCCGCACCTTCACTCTCAGGCACAGGCTCTGGACCGAACTGCCCGTCGTCGAGCGACCCCCCGGTCACGATCGGCTGGTGGCGGTCGAAGGGATAGGGCGGGTAGAGCTGCGTCACCCGCGACCCCACTGTCGACGCGAGCAGTGCCCGGTCGGTCTCTTCCTCGAGGTTGGACCGCAGGTCCCACGCCATCGCCTTGAGCCACGCCACCGAGTCGGCCGGCGTCCAGGGCTCGATCTCGTAGCTACGAGCAGTCACCGCCAGCAGCGTGTACTCCAGGCTCACCTCTGTCGGGCTGCGGTCGGCCAGATATGCGTTCACGCCGTCGGCGTAGGCGTTCAACGCGTCCAACGTGTCGGTGTCGAGCAGCCCCAGCTCGGCCTCGGCCACCTGCCGCCACCCGAGGGTTCGCACGAACGTGTCGGTCTCGACCTGTGCGTCGCCGAACATCTCCGACAGGCGACCTGACGTGATGTGTCGTCGCACGTCCATCTCCCAGAAGCGGTCCTGGGCGTGCACGAACCCTTGCGCGAAGAAGAGGTCGTGGCTGGTGTCGGCCACCACGGTGGGAACGCCCCGCGCGTCCCGCAGCACCTCGACATCATCTGCGATCCCTGGCAACGAGATGGTGCCCTTCGTCTGGGGAATCGCACGCTGCACCAACCAGCCGGCTGTCGCGGTGCCGGCAATCACCGCTAGGGCAAGTCCCCCGACAACGACCGCCACAACTGTGGGCCAACGACGCCCTTTGACCAGACGGAACCTCCACGTGCGGCGAGGCCGAGACGACTGCTTGGCGTCCAGGATCTCGGGCTCCGACACAGCTGTGACGCTACTCGACACCCTGACCTCGGACGCCCAGGATCAGCTGCCGATCCACCAACCGACTGCGGCTGCCGCGCAGCACAAGAGGGGCGTCGCGATCACGTTGGTGACGGCTGTTCGGGTGGCACCGTCCTCGGCGAGCCGATTCGACTCCCACGCGAACGAGCTGAACGTCGTGAGCGCCCCACAGAACCCGATGCCGACCAAGCTCAGTGCCGTGCTTCCGGTGCTCCAGCCCGCGACAAGGAACCCCAGCAGCGCAGACCCGGCGACGTTGACGGCGAACGTCCCCCAGGGAAACGAGGGAAGCCAGCGGCGCTGCACCGCGACATCGACGTACCAGCGAGTTGGCGCTCCGGCAGCTGCCCCGAGCGCAACGAGGGCGACGCCGGTGAGGGTCATCGACTCTTCAGCGGGACGTGGAGTGGTCATCGCCGGCAGCAGGCTCGTCGTGCGACCCGACGTAGTGCAGCACCGCGACGTCCTCCACCGTGACGATTCCGCCCTTCACCACCTTGGTGACCTTCGGTAGGAACGCGCGAATCTTGGCGTCTTCATCGATGATCGTGATCACGACGGGGAGGTCGTTGGAGAGCGACACCAGTCGCGACGTGTGGACGATCGACCGACGTCCGTAGCTCTCGATGCCGCGCACCACGGTCGCTCCGGCCAGGCCGGACTCGCGGGCCAGGATGACGATCTCGGAGTAGACCGGGCGATGCGCGAACACCTCGTCCTCACCGACGATGATCGTCAGCCGCAACGCATGACCGCTGAGATGGGTCATCGGGCACCTCCACGACGGGGATGAAGCATCCACCGCATGGCCTGCGCCGAGCCGCGGACGAGAACCAGACCAGCGACCACCGAACCCGTGACATAGACCAGAGCCATGCTCGGGGCACCCGCCTCGACCAGCCGCACGCCCTCGACAGCGAATGCGGAGAACGTCGTAAAGCCTCCCACGAATCCCACGGCGAACAGCGGACGTACCCACCATGCGGGAGGCGCGCCCTCGGTCCACAGCGTCAGCAGCAGCCCGATGGCGACGCACCCGACCAGGTTCGCGGTGAGGGTGGCCCACGGGACCGCTGGCGGATCCCACGGGATGCCCAACGAGATGCCCCATCGGGCGAGCGCTCCGGCAGCGCCGCCGAGGGCCACTGCCGTCGCCACGCGCAGGTCTGACGGGATCACGGCACCACGCTAGGGGTCCGCACCCCGCGACCGGGGCATGCCGGGCCGCTCCCCCGATGTCGTAGACTTAGCACTCGCCCGACGTGAGTGCCAGCTACGGACGCCAACCAGGCCGTCCCGGCGCTCCGGCTCCCTACGCGGCGGGTCCGAAGGAGTCTGCGTGCCCACCTACGCCTACGTGTGTACCGCCTGCGACCACAGCTTTGAAGTGGTGCAGGCCATCACCGATGATGCGTTGACCGCGTGCCCCGACTGCGGCGGAGTCCTCCGCAAGAAGTTCCACCCGGTCGGCGTCACCTTCAAGGGGTCGGGTTTCTACCGCACCGACAGCCGCAACGCGTCATCGGGCAGTACGGGTGGCGGGTCGAAAGAGTCCAGTAGCAAGGGCGGGGATTCCAAAGAGCCCAGCAGCACGGCGGGGGGTTCAGCAAGCAGCGGCTCTGACAAGTCCAAGGGCTCAACGGACTCCTCGGGATCCTCCGGATCCTCCGGGTCCTCCGGGTCCTCCGGGTCGTCGGGGTCATCCAGTTCGTCGAGCTCGTCCGGATCGTCGAGCTCCTCCAGCTCCTAGCCTTCCGACAACGGTTGTGGACAACGGCCGCTGACGCCGCTGTTCGTCGTACGGTCCGGTGATGAACCGACCACCCACCCCGATACAGGCGGTTCACCGACGGCTGGTGCGGCACCGGCGTTCAGTTTCTGCCGGCTTCGCCTTCCTGGCCGTCCTGCTAGGTCTGGCCGCCGTCACCGGAGGCCCCGAGGCACCCGCGCTCGTGCGTGGCGACACCCCAGGGGCGTCCGCCCGTGTGGCTGAGGGGCAGGTTGAAGTACCGATCCGACTGGCCGACCCCGCCGTCGTGGGCGTGGTGACGCCCGGCGACGTCGTCGACGTGATCGCGTCACTCCACGGAACGTCGGCGACCCTCGTAGCAGAGGGAGTGACCGTGACGGGGGTACCGAGTTCGGCCGCCGACGGTCCGTGGAGCTCCGGCGACGGCCTGGTCATGGTCGCTGCAGATGAGGAGGACGTGCTCGCCCTGGCTGGGGCTGCCGCACGCGGGCCGGTCACGATCGTCATCCACTCCTAGGAGACTTCGCTACGGTGCTCACATCGGGGACTGGCCTGGGAGGGCATATGAAGGGTTTCAAAGAGTTCATCATGCGCGGCAGCGTTATCGACCTTGCGGTGGCCTTCGTCATCGGTGTCGCGATCGTGAACCTGATCGGGTCGATCGTGGATGGCATCATCAATCCACTGATCGCAGCCATCTTCGGCAAGCCCGACCTCAGCTCGGTGGGCACGTTCACCATCAACGATGCACAGTTCAGCATCGGTGTCGTGCTCACGGCTCTCGTCAACTTCTTGCTGATCGCCGCGGCCGTCTACTTCCTCATCGTGCTGCCGATGAACAAGCTCCGGGAGCGCAAGGCGAAGCCCGCTGAAGAAGCCGCCCCTTCTGAGACCGACCTGCTCACCCAGATCCGGGACACCCTCCTTCGCCAACAGGGTGGCGGCACCAGCTAGTCGCCGTGGTGCGGGGGGACGTCCTCTCGCAAGCGCTCGTCGTTGTCGTTCGGCTCGCGGTCGATGTCGTCCTCGGTCTGCTCGGGGAACAGGGGCTCGTCCCGCCAGTCGTTGTCGCTCACCACCCCAGAGTACGACGGGCCGGAACCGCGGACGGTTTCTATCCTGATCCCCATGGGAGCCGTGCTGCGCGAGGACGAGTGGCAGGCGCTGGCGTCTGACCACCGCTCCAGGGTGCTCCCCTGGGTTGAACCGTGGCTCTCTCGACGAGTCGACGCCCGACGTGACCCGGTCGACGACTTCCTCTTCACCTACTACTCCTACCGTCCCAGCCACCTGCTGACCTGGCACCCAGGGCTCGGTGTGATCTGCGCGGGTGCATCGGCTGATGCCTTCTTGGAGCACCGCGGCTACCGTCGCACCGCCCAAGGGATCGCGCTTGATCCCGCGGCGTTCGCCAAACGCGAGCGCGCAGCACGGTGGGTGGTCCAGCTCATGCAGGCCACGCTCGACAGGCCAGCCGCACTCGGGTGCTTCGGCATGCACGAGTGGGCGATGGTCTACCGCGCCACTCCCCACGAGGTACGACACCAGTCGTGGCCCCTGCGCATGCCTCTCGACGACATCGCCACAATCACACAGGACGTCGGTGTTCGGTGCTCTCACTTCGACGCGTTTCGCTTTTTCACCGAGCCGGCCCGTCCGCTCAACGCTGTACAGCTGACCCGCGACGACCAGCTCGCCAGTGAGCAGCCGGGATGCCTGCATGCCGGAATGGACCTCTACAAGTGGGCGTACAAGCTGAGCCCACTGACGTCGTCCGACCTGGTGGCCGACTGCTTCGAGCTTGCGCGCGAGATCCGCACCGTCGACATGCGGGCATCGCCTTACGACCTGAGCGAACTCGGTCTCGACCCCATCGCGGTCGAGACTTCAAGGGGGCGCGACGAGTACGTGCGGCGGCAGCGTGACTTCGCCGGACGAGCGTCACTCCTGCGCCGCCGTCTGCTGCGGGCGGCTGAGTCGATCCTTGACTCCTTGCCCGACGTCAACTCAGCCGCTGCTCCATATACGCCGAACCCAGTCGCTGAACGTCGTCGCGGCTGAGCGGCTGCTCGTGACCCGGATACGCGAGCGAGACATCGAGCGCGAGAAGTCTCTTCATGGATTTGAGGTAGTCGTCGATGCACGACTCGGGGAGCTCGTCGAGCAGCTCTCCGTCGTACAGGACGTCACCGGTGAAGAGCGCCCCCGACGCATGGTCGAACAGCGCGGCCGACCCCGGGGTATGCCCCGGTAGATGGATGACCTCGAGCACCCGGTCGCCGAGGTCGATCACCTCGCCATCGACCAAGGGGTCGGTGAGGGGGGCCGGCCGGATGCCGTAGGACGCGAGGTCGTAACCGGCGTAGGGAAGAGCGTCAACAAGGAAGTCGGGACAGACGCCGCCAGGCTCATCGGCCGCCATGGCCTCGGCGAACGAAGCCGGAAGCTCGGCCGTCATCAGGGTCGCCTCTTCAGGCTCGGAGAGCATGCCCGACTCCTCCACATGGCCGGCCCGGCGTGAGAACTCGTAGGCACCGCCGGTGTGGTCGTAGTGACCGTGGGTGACGAAGGCGATCGGATCGCGCTCGAAGAGGTCGGGCAAGGACGACCGCAGCGAGGTGATGCCCATGCCGGTGTCGACGACGAGATCCCGGTCGCGGCCCGATACGTGCCAGATGTTGGACCGCAGGAAGCCATGGACACTGGGTTCGAGGATCCAGGAGATCCCCCGTGCCGCCTCGCGTCGCTCGAACCAGGCTCCTCGGACGGGCAGATCCTGCTCATTCGCCATGGGTGGAGCCTGGCATATCCGTGACATTGCTCACGCGTGGCGAGCACGCCGAACCGCTGTGGGGGTCGTACCGTGACCATGATCGTGTTTGACGATTGACCGTTGCCGAAAATCTGTGACAGATCGAGGAGTCCCATGAACCGCACCGAGCTCGTCCAGGCCGTGTCAGAGCGCGCCGGAGTAACCAAGGCGGACGCAGACCGCGTCCTCGCCGCGATGGCAGAGGTCGTGGGTGAGACGATCGCCAAGGACGAGAAGGTCAGCATCCCCGGCTTCCTGACCTTCGAGCGCGCCTTCCGTGCAGCCCGTACCGCCCGCAACCCGCAGACCGGCGCTGAGATCCAGGTCGCAGCCAAGCACACCGCCAAGGTGAGCGCGGGCGCGACGCTGAAGAACGTCGCAGCCGGCAAGTAAGAACGCTCGACCCGCGAAGCGGGAGTGGCCCATGGGCCACTCCCGCTTCGACATGTCAGGGGCGGGCGGCCGCTTCGAGGGCAGCTATGTCGAGCTTGACCATCGGCATCATCGTCTGCCAGACGCGTTGAGCTGCTGCCGGGTCGCCTCCGCCTGCCAACAGCTCCTGCAGGTTCGCCGGCACGATCTGCCAGGTGATGCCGTAGCGGTCGACCACCCAGCCACACTGCTGCTCGGTTCCACCGTCAGCGAGCGCAGCCCACACGCGGTCGATCTCGTCCTGGCCGTCGCACGGCACCATAAAGGACGTTGCTGACGTGTGCTGGAACTGCGGACCGCCGTTCAACGCGTGGAAGTCGTGGCCCAGGATGCGGAAGCTGGCAGTCATCACCTGGCCAGCCGGAAACGGCGTGCCCTCCGGGGTCCGCTCGATTCCCGTCACCTGGCCCCCGAAGAGGTCGGCGTAGAAGCTCGCGGCTTCCTCGGCCTGTCCATCGAACCAGAACCAGGTGCTCAGATCGCGCACGACCGATCTCCTCACATCTCGTGGTGTGCCTTGGACCGTAGAGCACCTCGTTCAAGCGCGAGCTCGTCCTCGGCATACCCACGGGCCCACGCGGTGGCATCGTCGGGAACGACCAGGTGGGCATGGGCAATCACCTGCAGGGCGAGCCCGTCGAGCAGCGAGATGATCCGCCACGCCACGGCGTTGGAGTCGTCGCACGTCATCGATCCGGCCGCCACGCCATCGCGAATGAGACCCGCAACGAGCGCCTGCCATGCCTCGTTGAGTCGGCGGGACGTCTGTTGCAGAGCTGGACGTCGAGATGCTTCCGCCCATGCGTCAAGCCAGAGCTGCATCCCCCAGTCGTCGCCGGACCTGTTGTAGACGTCGAAGAAAGTCGCGAGCCGTTCGACCGGGTCGTCGGAGGCCGCGACGGCCGATGCGGTACGGGCGAGGTCGTCCGACGCCACACGGTCGAACGCCTCCGCCAGCAGGTCATCCATCGAGGCGAAGTAGTGGTGGATGAGACCGCTCGACGTGCCCATCTCGCCGGCAACGTCGCGCACCGTGGTGGCGGCGATCCCCTGCCGGATCATGACCCGCAAGGTGGCGTCGACGATCGCCTCACGACGCTCGTCGGGGGTCATCCGGGCCATGCGGCAACCGTAGAGACCTATTGCGCAGTTGTCCAACAATGCTTAGGGTAGCCGGAACGCCAGCGGCGTGGTCTCACGGCCATGCCAGCCGCCGCAGTGGAGGAGCCCCCATGGTCAGCACCACACCGTTCCACCCCCGCCTCGCTGAGCTCAACACCACCCAGCTGTGGGCGCACTGGGCCGGCTACCTGTCGGCCACCCAGTACGACATCGCCGGCAAGCACGAGTACTTCGGTGTCCGCAACGCGGTCGGCTTCTTCGACGCCTCCCCCCTCTACAAGTACGAGATCACCGGACGCGACGCCGAGCGGTACCTCGCCGGACTTCTCGCGCGCGACATCCGCACGTGCCGCCCTGGCCGGGCGCAGTACACGATCTGGTGCGACGACGCAGGCTACGTTCTCGAGGACGGCGTGGTGTTCCGTCACTCGGCCAATGACTTCCTGCTCACTGCCGCTGAGCCGAACCTCTCGTTCCTGCAGAACCAGGTCGGGTCGCTGGAAGTGTCGGTCGAAGACGTGTCGGCGTCCTACGCGATGCTCGCCGTGCAGGGGCCACGCTCTCGGGCGGTGATCGCCGAGCTCGCCCCCGAGGTCGGCGAGCTGGGGTACTTCGGCCATGTCCAGTCGAAGATCGCCGGCAGCGAGGTCACCGTCAGCCGCACGGGCTTCACGGGCGACCTCGGCTACGAGCTGCGTATTCCGGCCGACGACGCATTGGCTGTTCTGGACGCCGTCATGGAAGCCGGCGAACCGCACCAGATGCGTCCCTTCGGCGAACAGGCACTCAACATCTTGCGGATCGAGGCCGGTCTTCCCCTGATCGGAGTCGAGTTCAGCTCGAGCCGCTACGCCTTCAACGAGCATGACCGGTTCACTCCGGACGAGCTCGGTTTCGGCTGGCTGCTCAAAGGAATCGACGACGACACCCGCCCCTTCGCCGGTCGCCGGGCAATCCTCGACGAGCGAGCGACCGGGGCGTCTCGCTGGAAGACGGTTGGTCTCAGCGTCGATGGCCACGCCTTCGAGCAGCTCTTCTACGAAGCAGGGCTGATTCCACCGAAGGATGAGCCTCCGGCGGACTGGGAGACGATGCTCTACGACGAACACGGTGAACGCGCCGGCTACGCCACGAGCTATACGTACTCGCCGATGCTGCAGACGCAGGTGGGGATTGCGCGGGTGCGCCCAGAACTGGCAACCATCGGCACCACGGTCCACGTCGAGCAGACCGTCAACCACGTGTACACCACGGTTCCAGCCACGGTGACCCGCATGCCCTTCTTCACTCCCGAGCGAAAGACGTCGATGTGATGACCGACACCAACCGATACGACGCGATCATCGTCGGCGGAGGCCACAACGGCCTCGTCAACGGCGCCTACCTCGCGAAGGCAGGGCTCAAGACGCTCATTCTCGAACAACGCCACCTCGTCGGCGGGGCCGCGATCACCGAAGAGCTGCATCCGGGGTTCAGCTTCACCACGTTCTCGTATGCACTGAGCTTGATTCGTCCCGAGGTCATCCGTGAGCTCGAGCTCACGAAGTACGGGTTCAACCCCATCTACATGCCGACGTCTTTTGCCCCGATGGAGAACGGCGACTACCTCTACCTGGGGCCGGACCGCGACGAGAACATCCGCGAGATCATGCGTCACTCGCCACGCGACGCCGATGCGATGGACCGCTACGAGCACGATGTCGGTCGCGTCCTGCAGCTGATGTACCCGCTCTTCGACCGAGTCCCGCCGAACATCTTCGGCAAGACCCCCGAGGACGCCCAGGATGTCGCCTGGCTGCTCGGGCACCTGGGGTCGGCCGAACCCAAGGTCGTGCATGACGCAGTCCGGCTGATCACGGGCAGCATCTCCGACTTCCTCGACGACTACTTCGAGAGCGAGATCCTCAAGGGTTACCTCGCTGCGTCATCGACCACCGGCACGAAGGTCGGACCGATGTCGGCGGGGTCTGGCTTCGTCTCCTTGATGATGGCGATGGGCGAGCACGACGGACACCTGGGGTCATGGTCGTTCCACAAGGGCGGCAACGGCGGTTTCACCCAGGTCGTCGCCACCGCGGCGCAGGCGTTCGGGGCCGAGATCAAGCTCGAGGCACACGTCGACCACGTCATCACCAAGGACGGTCGGGCGACCGGGGTGGCGCTACAGGACGGCACGGAGTTCTACGCCGACACCGTCGTCAGCGCTCTCGACCCTCGCCAGACGTTCACCAAGCTCGTCGACCAGCGCGAGCTGCCGGGCGAGCTGGTCGAGGCGATCGACCGGTTCCAGTTCAATGGAACGAGCGCCAAGGTGAACTTCGCACTCGACGCCGCACCGAAGTACCCGGCACTAGGTGACCGCACCGACCAGTACCGCGGCTTTGTGAGCATCGCGCCGTCGGTTGAGTACCTCGAGCGGGCATACGACGCCGCGAAGTACGGCTGGTACAGCGAACGTCCATACCTCGACACCTGCCTGCAGTCGTTCCTCGACCCCGACATGGCACCGCCTGGCAAGCACGTCATGTCGTGCTTCGTCCAGTACGCGCCCTACCACCTCAAGGGCAGCGACTGGGACACCGAACGCAACAACCTCGGTGACACGGTGCAGCGCACTATCGAAGAGTTCTTCCCCGGCTTCAGCGATCTCGTGCTGCACCGCGAGGTCGTGACGCCGCTCGACATCGAGCGGGTTGTCGGGCTCTCCGAGGGCAACATCTATGCCGGCGACTTCCTGCTGCCGCAGATGTACTTCTTCCGCCCGGCACCAGAGTGGAGCCAGTACCGCACCCCGATCGAGGGCTACTACCAGTGCGGCTCGGGCACCCACCCCGGCGGCTGCGTCATGGGAGCGCCCGCCAGACTGGCCAGTCAGCAGATCCTCAAGGACCGCGCCGCCAAGGCCTAGTAGCCCCGACTCCGAAAGGCTGCCTCTCGTGCGAATGCGCGTGGTAGTCCTCGTCTACATCGCGCTCTTCGTTGGAGAGCTGTCGTGGTCTGGCGTTACGCCACTCATCCCCTCGTACGTCGAGCAGTACGACCTCACCGACTTCGAGGGCGGGCTGGTGCTCTCCATTGCCAGCTTCGGCATTCTGCTGGCATCACTGCCAGCCAGCGCCATCACCCAACGGGTCAGCCCCAGAACCCTCACGCTCGCGTCGATGGCCATCATCGCGGTCGCCGGCTTCGCCATGGCTGTTGCACCTGCCTACTGGTTCATCATCGCCGCCCGCCTGGTGTTCGGTCTCGGCTTCGGAGTGATGTGGGTCTCCACCGCTGCCTGGCTGGCGGATGCCGCAGGCGATGAGAGCCCCCGCGTATTGGCACTGACGACGTCCATCGTCGGACTCGGCGCCACGCTGAGCCCGGGCTACGCCGGGTGGGTAGCCAAGCACTTCGGTCTCAGCGCGCCATTCGTCGGCGTCGGAATCATCACCACCCTGCTCTTCGCAGCCCTTCTCAGCGATCGGTCAGGTACGGGGCTGAACAAGGATCCAGCCCCGCCGACCCGAGAGCTCTTGCGGGCCGCCCGCGCTGATCGCGACCTCGTCACGATGCTGATGCTGACAACGGCCGCCGCGGTCGTGTGGATGACGGCAGACCTCTTGGTTCCGCTCCGACTCGCCCGCTATGGATACGACGTGTCAGCGATTGGTGTCGTCTTCTCGATAGCGGCGGTGGTCTTCGTCACCGCCAGCGCCATCACGGCGCGCCGAGCTGACCGATGGGCCCGGCCGACCATCGCCGCTGCCGCCACCACCGGACTTGCGGCGAGTGCGCTCATTCCGGCACTGATGGCGGGAGTTCCCGCCGCCCTGTTGTTCCTCTTCGGTGCCAGCATCACGACCGGGGTGATCGTCGCGCTGACCTTCCCATTCGGGTTGTTCAGCGTTGCTCGAGGTGCAGTGACCGTCGCCATCATGAGTGCTTTGGCCAACGTGATCTGGGCACTTTCCGGTATGGCCGGGCCCACGGTCGGTGGGGCCTTCGCCGAGTGGGCCGGCGACGGACCCGCGTTCGCCGTGCTCGCCGCTGTTGCCGCGTTTGTCGCCGTCTGGGTGGCACGTCGACCGGAGCATGCCAGCACCTAGCTGACCTGCCCCGTCAGGGAAGCGTCTTCGCCTCCGCCTCGAGTGCTTCAGCGTCGAAGTCTTCGAGGTCAGGCATACCGTGATCGTCTCGCGTTCGAAGGCGCACCTGCGGGACGAAGAGGGTGAGGGCGAACGCGACTGCCATGATCGGAACAGCCACGAGGAACGTCGTATCGATCGCGCGCGCAAATGCACCGAGCACTTCGCTCTGCAGCTCCGGGGGTAACGCCTGGATGTTCGCCATCGATGTCGTCGGGTCCGATCCCGACGAGCCCTTGGGCATAATCTCCGCCATCTCAGTCGTGAGGCGTGCCGCCCAGACAGCCCCGAAGACGGCCGTTCCGAACGAGCCCCCGATAGACCGGAAGAAGGTCGCTCCGCTTGTCGCCGTGCCGATGTCCTTGGGTTCAACCGAGTTCTGAACGACCAGCACCAAGACCTGCATGAGATTGCCGAGACCAGCACCCAGCACCACCATTGCGATGGCGATCTGCCAATAGGGGGTTGTCCCTCCGAGCTGGGACAGCATGTACAGACCTACGGTGGCCAGGACCGTTCCGATGATGGGGTAGGGCTTGTACTTGCCGGTCCGCGTGATCAGGCGGCCGCTGAGGATCGACGTGAAGAGCACTCCCACCATCAGCGGCAGCAGCTGCAGACCTGCCGTCGTGGGGCTCGAGCCATACACGACCTGCAGGTAGATCGACAGGTAGACGATCGATCCGAACATCGCAAAACCCGTCACGAACCCGATCCCCGAGGTGATGCTGAACACCCGGTTGCGGAACAGGTCCATCGACACCATCGGCTCGGGAACGCGCAGCTCTTGGAAGACAAAGGCGACGATAGAAGTGACGCCAAGGACCGACATGCCGATGATCTGGGGTGAACCCCACGCGTACTCGTTGCCACCCCAGACCGTCACCATGAGCAGGCTCGTCACGCCGACGATCAGCAGCACGGCACCCAGCCAGTCGATGCGGTGCTCGGTGCGGTGTCGCGGAAGGTGCAGGACCGACCCGATGACGAGAAAGGCAGCGATGCCGAGGGGAAGGTTGATGTAGAAGATCCACCGCCATGACAGCTGCTCGGTGAAGAACCCGCCCAGCAGTGGGCCGATGACGCTGGCGACGCCGAACACACCACCGAAGAGACCGACGTAGCGACCACGCTCTCGCGGGGGGATGAGATCGGCGATGACAGCCATCACCAGCACCATCAGTCCACCCCCACCGAGCCCCTGAAGGGCACGCGTGCCGATGAGCTGAGCCATGTTCTGCGACAACCCCGCGAGCGCCGACGCGACGACGAAGATGACGACCGCCGACTGCAACATCAGCTTCCGGCCGTAGAGGTCAGAGAGCTTGCCCCAAATCGGGGTGCTTGCGGTGGCTGTCAGCAGGTATGCCGTGACCACCCACGACAGCTCGTTGAGCCCGCCCAGGTCGCTGGTGATGGTGGGTAGAGCAGTCGAGACGATGGTCTGGTCGAGGGCAGCGAGCAGCATCGTGAGCATGAGCGCCCCGAGCGCCCAGTAGAGGTGGCGGGTGCCCGACTCACCGTAGGTCGATGCACTGGTCTCGGCCGCCTCATTGGCGGCGGGCGGGGTGGTCACAGTTGCTCCAGGTCTTTGGCGAGTCGCCGGTTGAGACGGGTGAGTGTGGCAATGTCTTTGTCGGACCACTCGGAGACGGCATCGGAAAGCACGGCGATGCGCTGCTCACGGACCTCGGCCAGAAAGCGCTCTCCGGCGCTGGTCACCTGTAGAAGAGTCGCCCGACCGTCGTCCGGGTCTGGCGTCCGGTCGACGTAGCCGTCACCTTCGAGGCTGCCGAGGTGTCGGCTGACCGTGGAAGGATCTAGACACGCACGTTCGGCCAGATCAGCGGCGCGCAGTGGGCCGGCTGCCGTCAACTGCGCCAGCAGCGCAATCACCGACTTGTCCTGCTCGGAGCCGGTGAACCTGCGCCGCGCCGACATGAAGACGTCGCGCAGTGCATCCGCCAGGGGGGTCAGGTCTGTGTTAGTTGCATGCACCACGCAACTATAACTGAGATCAGTCCGGGCGTAAATCCAGTTCGGTGAGCGAAGCCCCAGGCCTAGGCGACCTACCGCTGTACGGCGACCCAGGTGTTGCCAGGCCCGGTGTAGCTGAAGCCGGCTCCCCATACCGCGACGGTGTTCCCCTCGTTCGTCACGGCGATCTCGCCGTAGTCGCCGTAGGGCTCCATGAAGCCGTCTGGCGTGATGTAGCCCGGCCCCGACGTGGCGCTGTTGAGCTTGATGGCGTTCGACCAGGTCGCTCCGCCATCACGTGATGTGCGGTACCAGACGTTCCATGCGTCGGGATCGCCGCCATTGCTGGTCTGGAAGTACCAGACCCGGGCATCTCCGTTCCCCGCGCTGTCGACGCGAGGACCAGTGGCGTTCTCGGTCGGAACCGACAAGACAGTGCGCTTGCCCCACGTACGTCCTTCGTCCGTTGACGTGCGGGTGTAGATCCGTTGCGGCTCTCCGGGTGCCGGCGCGCCTTCGTAGGCGAACACAAGATTGCCCTGCGGGTCATTGGCAACGCTCGCCTGCCCCAGGTAGTAGTCGTCACCGCAACCGTCAGCTATGCACTCCGGGCCGCGCTGTACCTCGTCGACGACGACACGTTCCCAGGTCTTGCCCTTGTCGCGCGAGATGACGGCCACGTGGCGAACGCTCCTGTCGTACCCGCTGCCCGCCCCTCCGTAGTTCAAGTTGCTCTGTGAGAAGACGACCGTGCCGTCGGGAAGCACAGTTCCGTCGTAGGCGAAGTAGTACCTCTTGGAGGAGTCCACCTTTGTCTGGGTCCAGGTCCTCCCGTAGTCGTGCGACACCCCTACCCACGGGTCACCTCCCTGCGGGCCGTTCCAGCTCACATAGACATGCTTGCCGTTCGCGCTCATGGTGATCTCAGGCTTGTCGGTCCACCCGACGCGGCCGTAGACGCGCACTGGGTCTGACCAGGACCGGCCGTGGTTGGTCGACTTCTGGAAGACGGTCGAGAAGGCGCCCTTGCGGTCGGCCGTGAGGTAGGCCGAGTACACGTCGCCGTTCTTCGGGACGACCTCGATCGTCGGGTCGTACTGCCCGTGCGACTTTCGGCAGGAACAGATCGGAACCGATTTCTCCCAGCTCTGTCCACCATCGCGAGAGATGGTCAGCGGGATGTACGGCAACCGACAGTGGGTCGTACACCCCGGCTCGGTTGCATAGCGCGTGGTGAGGACGTAGACAAACGGCTTGCGGGGATCAGCTGCAACAGCTGGCTCCCAGTCATCAGTTGTGCGCTTCAGCAGTACCTCGGGATACCAGCCGGCGGCGGCGCGAAGGCCGTTCGGTGCACTCTGACCAAAGGTTCCAGCGGCTTCGGCGGCTTCCAGCGCTTCGAGTCGCTTCTCGGTGTCCTCCTGCTTCTCGGCAGCCTCGCTCGCACCACCTCGTCCGGCCTCTTCGAGATCACCGGAGTCGCCGGCTCCCGAGGCCCCGCCTACTGCCGTGGGTGATGCCGCAGGGTCGGTTGACGTGCAGGACGCGGTAACCATGGCCAAGGCCAGTAGCAGCAGTGGAAGAGCGAAACGACGCATGACGGGCTCCGAGGGCGATGGGGTCAGGACCCGACGGTAAGCCCAGAATGCTGAACCGGTGATCAGAATCGCAAAACTGGCCACACAATGGCCGCCGGCTCCGAGATTGTCACCGGATCGCCCCCTGGGCTGACGGGACAGATGTCAGAACATCCCGACGTCCTTCGACGCGTACTCGGGGCCACCTGTTCGATGATCCACAGTGCCCCCCCCTGCCCCTGCGCTAGTCGCGGGCCAGGTACGCCCGAACCTCAAGCTCGTGGTCTACGAAGGAGTCACCGGATACATCGACGACTGCCGCGTCGATCACACCGCCCGAGAAGTGTGATGGCGCGGCGAGTGTCGGGTCGACCGGCGGCGCTAGCGTGCGGCCGACCGTGAGACCCGACCCGAGGCCGAACTTGCCAGGCTGGGTCCGCACCTGTCCGCTGCCGACACTCGCGTCGTCGACGAACAGTGTCAACTCACCAATCGGGCTGCCGGTGTCATCGCGGTCTGCCACGGTGAATTGCGCGGAAAATATATGCCGTCCCGGATCCAACCGCACTGGCCCAGAGACGCGTTGCAGGTCCTCGCCTAGCCAGTTGTTGGTGTAGTGCAGTTGCCCGTCGCGCAGGAAGAGCACGTGCCCGCCTAGAAGCGTGCCCTGCGAGTACAGAACTCCTGACGCATCGATCGACGTGAGGTCGACTCCCACTGCCACGGTGAAGGACCGCTGCCGGATATTTACAGCAACTGCCTCTGGGACGGGGGCGAGACCGGGTAGGTAGCGATAGCGATTCGACGGTGCGGCTGGCTGAGGTCGGGGAGAGCCCAGGATCTCGGCAGCGCCCCGGTCGTCTAGCGGAAGGGCCTGGTAGCGATCAGCGTTTGAGTGCCACATCTCAATGAGTGCTGCGAGCCGTTCCGGCTCCAGGCTCGCCATGTCGCGGCTCTGTGAGCGATCGCTGGGAAGATGGAACAGTTCCCACACGTCCGTGTCGAAGTTGCCCCACCCACTGATGGTGGGATGGACGGTGTTGGCCAACCAGCCGTCGTGATACATCCCGCGTTGCCCCAGCATTGAGTAGAACTGCGTTTGGCGTCCCGGCGCGCCAGGATCAACGAGCGCGTCGGCAAAACTCTGCCCCTCGATCGGGCTCTGGGGGTGCCCATTGATGACATCGGGTGGAGTGAGATCCATGAGGTCGTAGATCGTGGGCACAAGGTCCACAGCATGGATGTATTGGTCGCGGTTCTCACCCCGTGCGGCGATCTGGCGAGGCCACGACACCAGGCACATGTCCGCTGTCCCACCCTCGTATCCGGAATTCCGCTTCCAGTAGGGGAAGGGCGTGTCGAATGCCCAGGCCCAGCCGTTGTTGTAGTGGTTGTAGGCGGTGGTCGTGCCTAGTTCTTCGATGCGCGGCAGATTGGCTTCAATCGTGTCCGCAATACCGTTGAAGAACTTGTTCTCGTTGAACGATCCATTGGGACCACCCTCCGCGCTGGCTCCATTGTCAGAGATCGCGACCACGATGGTGTTGTCCAGCTGGCCCGTTGACTCCAGATAGTCAAGAACGCGCTCGATCTGCGAGTCCGTATAGGAGACGAAGCCGGCAAAGACCTCGGCCATCCGGATGAACAGGCGTTGTTCGTCGTCGGTCAACGAGTCCCACGGCTTGACGTAGTCGAGCGCAGGCCAGGGCTGGCCCAGCGGCCCCACTGCGTTCGGCTGCCCATGAGGGTTGATCGGCGTAAGTTTCGTGTCGGGTGGGAGGATCCCCATCGCCTTCTGACGATCAAGGATCTCACTGCGGATCGCCTCGTATCCGGCATCGAACCGCCCCCGGTAACGATCTGCCCACTCCAGATCGACATGGTGCGGAGCGTGTCCACAGCCTGGTGCGAGGTACAGGAAGAACGGCTTCTGCGGGGCCACCACCTTGGCATCGGCAATGAACTCTATGGCGCGGTCAGCTAAGTCCTTCGAGAGGTGGTATCCCTCCTCGGGGCTCGCCGGCGGCTCAATCGGATGGTTGTCGTAGACGAGTTCGGGGTACCACTGGCTGGTCTCTCCGCCCAGGAAGCCGTAGAACCGTTCGAATCCCCGGCCTAGCGGCCAACGCTTTCGCCACGATGAGAGGTCGGTTTCCTCCTCGGGCGTGAGGTGCCACTTCCCCACGCAGTATGTATTCCAGCCACGTTCGCCGAGCACCTCTGAAACCAGGCCGTTCTCAAACGGGATCCTGCCCGAAGCGCCGGGGAACCCGACGGTGGCCTCGGCAATGCACGCCATGCCATTTGACGTCGCGTTGCGGCCGGTGAGCACACTCGAGCGCGTCGGCGAGCACAGTGCGGTTGTGTGGAAGTTCGTCATGCGAACGCCGCGTTCGGCGATCCGTCGCATCGCGGGAGTCTCGACCGGGCCACCGAACACGTCCATGCAGCCATAGCCAATGTCGTCCCACACGATGAACAAGACGTTCGGTGCATCCTCAGGCGCACGTGGTTGGACGTAGGGCGTCCAATCGGGTTCGGAGTCCCTGATGTCGAGCGCTAGCTTTCCGTTCCACGACTCAGCCATCAGTCGGTCGCTCCTTCGCCGGTGACGTATGAACTACGCCGAGTCTTGCTCTGTTGCCACAACGGTGCAAGCGGCACTGCCCACGGCCCCGGGATGGGGGGCCGCTCGACCTGGGACTCCCAAGAAACCACTGATCGCCCAGGAGGCTAGGGGTTCGCAATGAGCTAGGCGGGGCACTGTTGCATTGTCGCCCGCGATCGCACCCAATGCGGCTGTTCGCGTCCTGCAGCGGCGTCATCCAGTGCGCGGGAATCAAGTCCTCCACAACCAAAGACAGACGGCAGCTGGGCTTTCTACGCCTGTCACTCCTTGACCTGCCGCTCAAGCGACACCGTGCATGACCGGTCGGAGCCGCTCAGGCCGACCCAAGCGGACGAGGAGCACGAGTGCAACCGGCGGCTCCCCGCGTGGGGTTTGCACCACCAGACCGTCGTCGCGCTGATGGCCGCACTCCTCAAACGCACCCTTCTCGTCTCCTGCCACCTGTCGGAGACAGACGCGGGTAGACCGGTGCGGTGACGTGCTGGAGCTCTTCGACGGAGCGGGAGATACCCAAGCAGCCTCCCGGACCGCAGTGCGACGCGCGCCAGTCGCAGCAGACCCTGACTTGGACATGTGCCAAATTGAGTCGCGCCAGCACCTCACGTGCCAAACTCAGCCGTGACTTCTGCACATGGCGGCGGCGAACGTCGGTTGGGCTGGTTCGCGCTGGGTGCCTTGATCGTTGCGTGGCTGGTTCTCCCCCTGTTCGCGGCTGTCGTGGCCTTCGGCGTCGACGACCTCGACGGCGGCTATCGAACCGTTCGCACGACGATTGTGTCTGTTGTCTTCGTCGATGTCTGCGCGATCTTGATCCTCGCGCTGGTGATCCAGCGGCTCAAGTGGTGGCGTCGCGTGCTTTGCGAGGACATGCCCACCCGGCGCTGGGTGGTGGCGGTGCCGATCGCCTATCTCGTGTATTGCCTAGCGGTAACCGACTACGCGCACTTGTCAGCTGCGCGCACAACGCAGGTGCTTGCCTTCGCCCTCGCCATGCTGGCCATCGGCCTCTCTGAGGAGCTGCTGTTTCGCGGAGTCGCGTTGGTGGCGATGCGCGACCGGTATCGGGAGGGCTGGGCTGTCTTCTGGTCGTGTCTTCTCTTCGGAGCTCTCCACCTGGTCAACGTCATCACGGTTGGAGGTGGAGCAGCTGGCCAGGCCGTGATGTCGTTCGGGGCGGGGTACTTCCTCTATCTCTGCCGGCGAGTGGGACGGGGACTGTGGCTGCCGGTCCTGGTGCACGCCGCCATTGACTTCGCGGTCTTCAGCAACCAGATCGGGTACGACCAACAGCAGTCGTCCGACGCAGCCTTCTACGAGTTCCTGCTTATGGCAGGGCTGGCGATCTTGCTGCTGGTCCGGCGCAAGAGCATCTCACCGGCCGGAGCCGGTGCCCCGACCACGGCAACACCGGGCTGACACCACGGTGTCGAACCCCGTGATGAGCGGAGCACGTGACATTCAGTCCGGGTCTTCTATCTGCGAGACGGCCGCCTTGACGTCCTCGATCTCAGCGTCGGGCAAGCTGGGTGGTCCGAGGATCTCCGACCACGCTGGAACGACAAGGTCACCGTAGACGTGCCCGTGTCCGGCAGGGGGGCTGTTCGCTCCGAACTGGTCGACCGTGAACGCAAAGTAGCTGAGGAGCGGAAGATCTGACACTTGAGGCATGACATCTGAACCGCGCGGATCGAGCCACTCAGTGTGATTGGCCGTCCACCCGACAATGGGATCGGATGAGTTGACGAGATACACAATGCGGTTGTCCGTCTGCCATTCGAACGCAGGGTCAAACAGTGATGCTTCGTCGTTGGCAACACGAACGAGGGCTCCATCGTCGTAGTTCGGCTGCCAGAGGGGGCTGTCTGGATCACGTCCGGCCTGGACGCGCTGCCAGGTCGTGTCGAAACTCGGCGGTCCCACCAGGAGAGCACCGTCCGTAGTGGTGGAAAGGTCTTCAACACTGGTGAACGCGCTGTCCGTCGAGAAGGTCCCGAGACTCTCTCCGTACACGTAGAGGTCAGGGCGTTCGTCCGCCGGCATCCGGTCGAGCTCGACGCGGACTGCGGTGATCAGCTCTTCAGCATTGGTCTGTGCGCGCTCCTTGTCGACGAGGAACGAAAGCCAGCTCGGTAGATAGGAGTACTGCATGGTGACGGTGGCCACGTCCCCATGGGCCACGAACTCGAGCGCGGATGCGGTCCTCGGGTCAATCCACCCACTTCCCGTGCCGCCGGCGATCGCCAGCGATGCACGTTCGAACCCACCAAGACGGCGCAACTCGTCCACCGCGATCTGCGCCCTCTCAGTGGCAGTGGGTGCCGCACCGAGGTCGACGAACGCACGGACGGGCTCGACGGAAGCGCTGTCGCCAGTGACCTCGGCTATCTCACCGGCCGTACGGCCTTGCCAGATGAACTGCCGTCCCTCGCGACCGAGGTCGTCCCAGGAAAGGTTCGAGCTGGGCCCCCCGGAGCGATAGGGGGAATCGGGGTTCTCCACGCCAGGCACGGCCGCGTCGTTCCGATTCGCGAAGATGGAGTCCGCAACCGTGATCGCATGGCCGAGGAAGACACCGGACACCAGGTACCAGATAGCCAGCAAGGTGACGCAGGCAGCTACGGCCGTGGCAAACCGTGACGGAAGGAGGTGGGCAAGCAGGGCGGCAATATTTCGGCCCAACCAACGGATACCGCGACAGACGGCCAGAAGCGCAAAGGCAATGACGACCCCAAGGAATGGAGCAACGACCCAGAGCCAGGGAACAGAGGGCTCCATCGCGATCAAGGCCCGCTGGTCAAGCTGCCATTGCCGACCGAACCAGCCTGCCACCAACAGACCCAAGGGGGCGACAACAGCCAGCATCATCCAGGCTCCGCGCCGCCATGATGCAGGAAGGTCCGGCAGCTGCAGTTTCCGGTAAGCCCAGCCCACAAAGGCGCCAATGCCGTAGAAGACGCTGAGGCAAAGCGCGGTGAGCAGCACCTGCATCAACCATGCCCGCGGTACCAGCGAAGGCAACACCGACCACCAGGCGGCGGCGGTGCCTATGACACCACCGGTGACGCTGAGCCGGCGGGCTCGGATTCGGTGGGCACTGGAGGTCGACTCGGTGCCGCTGACGGGACCGCCGTCAGGGGGCGACTCACTCACTGTTCGCACGAGCACTCCATCTCACATCGCCGCGTGGTTGGCTGGACAATGTATCGGGTGTGCCCGGGACCCGAACCGAACGCCACCGTGATCTCCGCCGGACACGGTTTTCGCACGAATGAAGCCTTCCAGAGCAGGCCCCGAGCTCACTGCCCAGCAGGCACCAATCTGGGGCAGGTCAGTCCAGCCTCCGGGACCAAATCGACGCTACTGAGTTGTGCTCGGTCTCACGAGCGCTGTACCAGAACTCGAAAGGTCGCAGCGCTCACAGCAAAGGGCACCCCAGCAATCGTGTGCGGCGAAGCGTCAGGCTCCTGACCAGGTACGCTGCGAGGTCGTTATGAGGTGCCGACGGGAAGAGGTCCGGTGACTGAGGTAGGTGAGAGCGGCAGCGCAGAAGGGCTGCCGCCAAACGACGGGCTCGGTGAACCAGGCTCGCGGGAGCCCGACAGTTACCGGCCACCGACTGCAGCGCAGTGGACGAGCGTTGTGGTCACACTGATTGTTCTGGCGCTGCTGACGATCGGCTTGCCCCGGATGTCGGACGCCATCGGACCTCAGGACGTGGAACTGACCGCGGGAGAGCGGATCGAGGCGGGCGGGGTCGCCGTCGAGGCCGCAGAAGGCTGGGCGCTGAGTGAAGAAGGTGGCGACGACCTCCTCATCATCTCAAAGGGCGAGTCAAAGTTATTGGTCTTCCCTCCTACCGAGGGCAAGAAATCAGCGGAGGACTCAGTCGCCGCCGCCGAGAAGGTTTACACCGAGGACAAGTCGCTGCACGCCACCATCGGCGAGATTGCGACCTTCCAAACCGAATCGGGGCTTGACGCGGCCTTCGTGACGATTGCTGAACAGGACGCGGTCACCGGCCTGTACTCCTTCGCAGACGGGAAGCTAACGACTGATGCTCAACTGTCAACAAGTCCCGCGGCTTATACCGACCTGCACGAGGAGATCCAGACCATGCTCTCCAGCCTCGAGTTCACTGACGGGTCGTCGTCATGAGTAGCGGCAGCGCGACCGCGACTGCCGCGCCGGCGATTCGAGGGTCGGGCGCCATCGCGATCGTCGCGACGCTGGCGATCGCTGGCCTCTGGGGTGCGCGTCAGCTCTGGGACGATCTCAGCTTGCCCCTAGGAGTCGTTAGCAACGTCTGGGTGCTCATCTCCCTCGTGGTCTGGGCGGTGTACGGGCTTTGCTTGCTGCTGTTGGTTCGACGACCAGCCCGGAAGGCTCACGTTCTCCCGTTAGGCATCGCACTCGCTCTGCTCTGGGGCGGCTTCACCGTCAGTCACATTGCCGGGATCGCGAACGGGGCCGTCCAGACCATGGCCATCAACTCCTCTGACAGCGGGGACGGAGCCTGGACCACCTGGGCCATCGCCCCTGGAATTGAGGAGACCATCAAGACGCTCGGCATCGTGCTGCTGGCCCTGCTCCCAGCAGCGAGGCGCTTCGGGGCTGGCGCGGGGCTGGTGATCGGCGCACTTGTCGGGGTCAGCTTCCAGGTCGTCGAGAACTTCGTCTACACCCTCCAAGGGATGTTCGATGCACCCGACCAGTACGGAGCGGTCCTGGTGCAGATGCTCTACGTGCGGGGGGTCGTGGGGATCTTCAGCCACGTCGTCTTCTCGGCGGTGATCGGCGCTGCCGTGGGCTGGTTCATCTCCACCCGTGGCGAGCCTGTCGGTCGCCGGATTGGCTTAGTGATCGGCGCGTTCCTCGCGATGGTGGGGCTGCACATGTCATCGAACTGGGCCTCGCTCTCGCACCAATCGTTGATGTATATCGCCCTGATGGTCGTGGGTCTGGTCGTCCTACTCGCCGCCGCGCGATGGGCGAAGGCGGTAGATGCGCGAGCAAGTCAAGACCCAAGCTCCGCAACCGGGCGAAGGCCAACCGTGAACTGAGCAGGACGACGCACGCCGATCCTCCGGAGTGGATGAGTTCTGGGGAAGTACTTCAGCGCTGGCCAGCGCGCGACGGCACCACGGCCACGACGATCAGGCCGACAAGCGGAACGGTGAATCCGAGGAACGCGTACCCGGCGGCGCCAACTCCTACTGACCGGCCTCGGGGGGGATGTTGGGATTGAACCGGAAACGGTTCATGGGATCGAGGCGTCGCTTGAGTTGCTGAAGTCGAGTCCACGAGTCCGGTGGATAGGCGGCCGCTACGCGGGCTGCCGTCTGGTCGAGCTCGGCGTAGTTGAGGTATCCGCCGCCTCGGATGGAGAGCGGTGAAACCCGGTCGGCGAAGCGCCGGGCCCAGGCTATCTCGGCCTCGTCGCTGGTCGGCTCCTCCCAGATGGCGAGGGCGGTCGCATTCGCGACAGCGCTGCGGCCTCCGAACGCGGCGTGCGCTTCGGGAATGCGATGAGCCTTGCCGTGGATGAGCTCCACGAGCGCGAACGACTCATTCGTCGCCTCCGATGCGGACGAGATCAAGGTGTCGGCTAGCGATTCGTCCAGCCGCCCGATGAGATGGCCCTTCCAGTACTGCCGGAGCCCGAATGGGATCGGCTCGTACAGGGTCTGCTGCTGGAGCCAGTTCATCGGCTTGAGATCGGTCTCGTAGCAGGCTGGATGCTCCGCGAGTGCGCGAACTGCAGCCATGCCACCCTCCGGGTGGCCGCGCCACCCGACGTTCACCGAGATGGCCGGTGAGCCGTCCTCGTCGCGCCACGCGATAATCGCCAGGACGAGCTCGTCAGGCGCCGCTGCCTCGACCTCGAACGTCCGGAGGATGGCGTCACGCAGGGCGCTACCGCGGAAGCGCATACGGCCTCCGAACATCGCGGGGACCTCCGTCAGGGCGTACCGCAGGTGAGTCACGATGCCGAAGTTGCCGCCACCGCCTCGAAGACCCCAGAGCAGCTCAGGCTCGCGCCTCTCGTCAACCTCGAGGACATCACCGTCCGCCGTCACAAGCTGGGCGCCGATCAGCGCGTCGCACGCAAAGCCCTCCGACGAGACAAGCCAGCTGATCCCGCCACTCAGGGTCAGGCCGCCGATCCCGGTGTCGATGAACGTCCCGGACGGCGCGGCCAGGCCGTGGGCGTAGGTTGCCGCGTCAAGGTCCATCAACCGGCACCCAGCGAGTGCGTCTGCCGTTCTCGTAGCCGGGTCGACGGTTGCTCCGCGCCACCGCGACATGTCGATGAGGAGCGCCCCGTCCGGCGAGGAATGGCCTGCGACGCTGTGGCCACCGCCGCGGACGCCGATCGCGAGACCCGACTCCTCTGCCCATCTCACCGCGGCGACGATGTCGGGCAGGTTCGCCGGCCGGAAGATTATGGCCGGGCGCCCGGTCGCCATCGCGTTGTACGCCTCGCGAGCCTCCTCGTACCCGACGTCGGCGGGCTCAAGGAACTCACCTCGCGTGCGACCGCGAAGGTCATGGACCGCTTCGCCCAGCATCGACGCGCCTCCGTCTCATCCGAGTGTGCAGAGCGTACCGATTCGGAGGCCTGGAT
>JAHEKZ010000076.1 GCA_024644435.1 Actinomycetes bacterium
AGATCACGTCCAGCCAGACCGTCTCTCGTTCTACCCAGGTGTTGGATGACCGGTCGAGATATCGCTCAGCCGTGGCCAGTCGGAATCGAGCACGATTGCTGCTTTCACCTGCCGTGAGCTGCACGTCGGTGCCCACGGTTCCGTTCACCGTCACAAAGATCTCGTTCACTGCTTCCTCCTCGAGTTCGGAAGCCAGAACAGTGCGGCAATCGCGGGCCGGACCGCTGACACCGGCGTCATTCTGTGGATGGCGTGACAGCAGGGCCGACTAGGGTGGACAAGTCGATTGGCCACCACCTGTACCCGCATGAAGGAGGTCCCCCTGTGCCAAATGGTGAGGCGTCAGGACGTCCGCAGGACGCCTGTGATGCAGTGGTGGTCTTCGGCATCACCGGCGACCTGGCCTACAAGAAGATCTTTCCTGCACTGCACAACATTGCCCGCGCCGGTCGTCTCGGTCTTCCGGTGATCGGTGTCGCCAGGGGCGATCGGACCGAGGAGTGGCTCCGAGAGCACATCCGAAGCAGCATTGCCGAGCACGCCGAAGACCCACATGACGCGGCGACCGATGAGCTTGAGAAGCGACTGGTCTTCGTTGCTGGCGACTACAACGATCCCAGCACCTTCGCACGCCTCGCTGACGTCCTGCAGAACTCCGTGAGGCCGCTCTTCTACCTGGCTATCCCCCCCAGCTTGTTCGAGACGGTGGTTCAGCACCTGTCTGAGGCTGGACTCGCCGACCGCGGCCGGGTCGTGGTCGAGAAGCCCTTCGGGCGCGACCTCGCGTCGATGACCGAGCTCGATAATGTGCTGCGCAGTGCCTTCGGTGAAGACGACGTCTTCCGGATCGACCACTACCTGGGCAAGGAGTCGGTGCAGAACCTGCTCTACTTCCGGTTCGCGAACTCGTTCCTCGAGCCGCTCTGGAACCGCGACTACGTGTCGAGCGTGCAGATCACGATGGCCGAGGCATTCGGGGTCGAGGGCCGCGGCGGTCTGTACGAAGAGCTGGGCGCTGTCCGTGACGTCGTGCAGAACCATCTGCTGCAGGTGGTCTCGCTGCTCAGCATGGAGCCGCCGGTCAATATGCAGCCCGGACCTCTGCGTGACGAGCGGGTCAAGGTTCTCGATGCGATTCGCCAGCCCGGCCGCGAAGACCTGGTCCGCGGTCAGTACGTCGGCTACACCGGTGAGCCAGGCGTCGCTGCCTACTCGACGACTGAGACGTATGCGGCCCTTCGACTGCACATCGACTCGTGGCGCTGGAGTGGCGTCCCGTTTCTGATCAGGGCAGGCAAGCACCTTCCCTTCACCGCCACCGAAGTTCTTGCCACATTTCACCGGCCTCCGCAGCTGCTCTTCGAAGATGCACTTCCCCGCGACAGCAACCACCTGCGCTTCCGCCTTGGTCCGGACCGCGTGTCAATCGCGCTCGGCGTACGCAGCAAGAAGCCCGGTGACGCGCAGGTCGGTAGAAACGTCGAGCTCTACATGTGCGACGACGAGGTGGGGGCCATGACTGCCTACGAACGCCTCATCGACGACGCCATGGACGGCGACCCCACACTCTTCGCCAGGGCCGATGCCGTGGGCGCCTCCTGGAGGATCGTCGACAGCCTCCTCGACGGACGGTCCGACGAGGCTCCCGAGCTCTATCGGCCCGGTACGTGGGGACCTGCCGCCGGAGACGCCCTCGCGGCCGGCGTGGGCGGCTGGCACGAGCCCGGCTCCGAGTAGCCCATGGACATCGTCGTGCGACCGACCGCGCAGGCGGCCGCTCGGGCCGCCGCCGACAAAGTCGCAGAACAGGTGGCGGACGCAGTCGCCCGCCGCGGCCAGGCAACGATCGCGTTCAGTGGCGGAACGACACCTCGGCTGATGTTCGGTCGCCTGGCCACGCTCCGCCTGCCTTGGCAGCAGGTGCACATCTTCCAAGTTGATGAGCGCGCTGTTCCCGCTGCGGACCCAGCACGCAACTGGGACCAACTCCGCGAGCTAACCGACCTCGTGCCCGCCACGAATCAGCACCCCATGCCAGTGGAGAGCGCCCATGCGGACACGGAGTACGTACACGAGCTCGACGTCACGATGGGTACGCCGCCGGTGTTTGATGTCGTGCACCTGGGCCTTGGCGACGACGGGCATACCGCGTCACTGGCACCCGGCGAGCCCATCCTCGACGTGGACTACACAGATGTCGGCTGGGTCGAGACCTATCGCGGCCACCGCCGGCTGTCGCTCACGATCCCTGCGTTGTCCCGGGCCCGGGCTCAGGTGTGGCTGGTCTACGGGGCGGAGAAGTCCGAGGTGGTGGCTGATCTCATTGACGGTCGCACCCCCACGCCAGCAGCCCGAGTCTTGAACAGGCCGGTGGCGTCGGTGTACCTCGACGTCGCCGCTGCACCGTCGATGTCGGTGACCTGAGATGCCACTGCCCATCGGCGACTACGCGATGATCGGCGACACACGAACAGCCGCCTTGGTCGGACGCGATGGCTCGATCGACTGGATGTGCGTGCCCCGCTTTGACTCGGGCGCATGCTTCGCAGCGTTGCTCGGCGACCCCGAGAACGGCCGATGGTTGATACGCCCCGACGACGAGGTGCTCAGCATCGAACGCGCCTACCGGGGTGACACGCTCGTCCTGGACACGACGATGTACACGGCGGCCGGCGTCATCCGCCTCACCGATCTCATGATCCCGGAAGCCGACCATCCAACGCTGATCAGACAGGTGACGGGGCTCTCTGGCCACGCAAGCGTCAGCACCGAGCTGGGGTTGAGGTTCGACTACGGAAGCATCGTTCCCTGGGTGACTCAGAACGATGGTCGGCTGCACGCCATCGCCGGGCCTGAGGCCGTCGTCGTCGATGCATCCGTGCCACTGGTGGGGCGCAACATGCATACGCAGGGCACCTTCGACGTCAGCGCCGGCGAGTCGGTCTCGTTCGTCTTCGTCC
Organism: Actinomycetes bacterium; assembly: GCA_024644435.1. Classification (GTDB taxonomy): domain Bacteria; phylum Actinomycetota; class Actinomycetes; order JAHEKZ01; family JAHEKZ01; genus JAHEKZ01. The sequence continues at coordinate 2,961 of JAHEKZ010000076.1, forward strand.
ACCATCCGTCGCACGAGCCCATGCCTGAACGCATCGACCCAGATGCGGCCATCACGTCGGCCGTCGACTGGTGGACCTCGTGGATTCAGACTTGCACCGTCACCAGCCCCTGGGCAGCAGCCGTGCGCCGTTCAGCCATCACACTGAAGGCACTGACGTACGGTCCCACTGGGGGAATCGTGGCGGCGCCCACCACATCTCTTCCCGAAGAGGTCGGCGGCGAGCGCAACTGGGACTACCGCTTCTGCTGGCTCCGCGACGCCACCTTCACTCTTTACGCCTTACTCGTGAACGGGTTCCACGGCGAGGCGACCCAGTGGCGCCGCTGGCTTCTACGGGCGGCGGCCGGACGCCCAGAAGACCTGCAGGTTCTCTACGGGGTCGCTGGAGAACGACGAATCCCCGAGCAGAACGTCGACTGGCTGCCCGGCTACCGCGACTCGCGTCCGGTTCGCGTTGGCAACGCCGCGCGGGGTCAGTTTCAGCTCGACGTGTTTGGCGAGGTGCTCGACGTCCTTCATCTCACGCGGCGCTTCGACGGGGCGAACCCGGAGTCCGATGAAGCGTGGAGCCTGCAGCTCGCGATTCTTCAACATCTCGAGTCGATCTGGGATCAGCCAGACTCATCGTTGTGGGAGGTGCGCGGGCCCCTGCAGCACTTCACCCACAGCAAGGTCATGGCATGGGTTGGGTTCGACCGAGCGGTCAAGGCCGTCGAGCGGTACGGCCGCGACGGCCCTGTTGACCACTGGCAACGACTCCGTGACGAAATCCATGCCGAGGTGTGCGAGCAGGGTTTTGACTCTGCACAGAACACTTTCGTCCAGGCCTATGGCAGCGCGTCGGTCGACGCGGCACTGCTGATGCTTCCCCTGGTCGGGTTCATCCCCGCCGACGACCCACGCATGCTGGGAACTGTCGAGGCCATTGAGCGCACTCTCATGCGCGACGGTCTGGTTCTCCGGTACATCCCCAACCCTCGTCTCGAGGGCCTGCCCGGCGATGAGGGTTGCTTCCTCCCCTGCTCGTTCTGGCTCGCCGACAACTACGCACTCCAGGGGCGCACGGTCGAAGCCAGTCAGTTGTTCGAGCGCCTGTTGGGGCTGAGCAATGACGTCGGTCTGCTGTCCGAGGAGTACGACACGGCGAGCGGTCAGCTGGTGGGTAACTTCCCCCAGGCCTTTACCCATGTGGCGCTGGTCAACACCGCCCACAACTTGTCGTCAGAGGCTGGGCCGGCCCGTCACCGTTCATCAGAATCGTCAACCGACGTGACGGGATGACCGCCAAACGAGTTCCGCATCATCGCGAGGAGCTGGTTGCCGTAGTCGCCGTTGCCTTGGCTTGAGAAGCGCTGCATCAGCGCTGCCGTGATCACCGGCGCCGGTACCCCGAGGTCGATCGCCTCCAGCGCTGTCCAACGACCTTCGCCGGAGTCGGCTACGACCGGAGCCACATCGCCCAGCGTGACATCGCTCTGCAGCACGGACGCCGTCAGGTCGAGCAGCCATGACCGGATCACCGTGCCATACCGCCATGCCTCGGCGACGCCCGGAATGTCGGTGACCAGGTCGTCGCGCGCCTGCAGCAAGGCGAACCCCTCGGCAAGGGCCTGCATGGCGCCGTACTCAATCCCGTTGTGGACCATCTTGGTGAAGTGGCCGGCTCCCACCGGACCGGCGTGCACCCATCCTGAGTCCGGTGTTGGCGCCAGCGTTTGCAGGACCGGCGCCAACCGCTCGATGTCGGTCGCCGTGCCGCCGACCATCAGTCCATAACCCTCGGTCAGGCCCCAAACGCCTCCTGACACCCCCACGTCGACAAACGTGAGCCCCGCCCCATTCAGCATGTCGGCGCGGCGCAGTGAGTCGTGGTAGTTGGCATTGCCGCCATCGACCACGAGGTCACCTTCGGTGAGCAGCTCACTGACCTCTCCGAGCACGGCGTCCGTCACAGCACCCGCAGGAAGCATCAGCCAGACGACCCGCGGTGCACTCAGCGCATGTACCGCGTCGGCCACCGACGCGACGGCAGTGACCCCTGATTCGTCCGCAAGGGCCTCGCGCGCCGCCGGGTCAGGGTCGACAGCGGTGACCAGGTGACCACCACGAGCCAGTCGTCGTGTCATGTTGCCGCCCATACGGCCGAGACCAACCAACGCTAGTTCCATGTCGCCTCCGACGAGCTTCGAGCCGTCCGATGTACGACAGCGAGCCTAGGTGCTGAGGCGCTCCAGCGCGGCGGCGAGTTGTCCGGCCCCGATCCTGGCCAGCCGAATCTCGGCCAGGCTCCAGGGACGCGGGTCGTCACGAAAGAGCGAGAGCAGTCCGATCGCGGCCCCGCGGGTGACCACGGGAACCAGCAGCAGCGCGCCGTAGCCGAGTTCCGTCAGACGGTCCTGCTGTTGCTGGTCGGACATGGGCTCGCCGCGCAGCACCTGGGCTGCTCGTCGGGACTCGACGACCCACTGCAGCAGCGGGTTCTCCGTCAAGGTCCTGACGGGCCCGACGTTTGCCCAGCTGTGGTGGTTCAGGGCGACCAGGCAGCCCTCATCCTCGTCGACCAGGTCGATGCCGACATCCACCGCGCCCAGCAACCGGGTCAGCTCGACAACGGCGTGCTGCACGTCGACGACCTCCTCCGCCTCGCCGAATCGCTCGGCAACGCGGTCCAGCTGGACAAGCTCATTGAGCAGAATGTCTTGACGCGGCGTGGCGCTCAGGGCCTGCTGATGAACAGAGCGAGCGGCTTCCACGGCCTCGCGTCCGGGGAAGGTCCACGTGGGGCGGGCCGGCGCAAAGAGAAACCCTTGGCCGTACGCGATGTCGAGCTCGGCGACGACCTCCAGGGTCGACTGCTCCTCGATCCCTTCGGCGATCACACCGGCTCCCACTCGAGAGGCGAAGCGGACCAGACTCTCAACCATGATTCGTGAGACCTCGTCGGTCTCCAGCTGAGTGACCAGGGATCGGTCGAGCTTGATCAGATGAGGGCGGACGCTGACCAGCCTCTCCAGGCCGGCGTATCCGGTGCCGAGGTCGTCAATAGCCAACCGGGCACCTCGGTCGCGCAGCCAGTCAGCGGTTCGACGCAGCTCGCTGGTAGGGACGTAGTGAGACTCGGTGAGCTCCACCACCATCCCCGCCAGGTCACGGTCGAAGATCTCGCGAACGACATCCAGATGGAGCGCTCGAGGGCTGACATTTACCGCCAGGTAGGTGCCGTTCGGGCGGCCCTCCAGCCGAAGGGCGGCCCGCAGTGCCTCGGCTTCGAGCTCTGGGCCCGCGCCAGTGGCCCAGGCTCGCTCGAATGCCTCGGCGACCGGTCCGCGGTACTCGTCGAAGCGGGCCAGCGCCTCGAACCCCACGGTCAGACCGGTGGTCAGCGCGACGATGGGCTGCGCCCAGGAGCGGATAGCACCCAGCACCGGCCACGCCGATGTGGGCTCCGACTCGGTGAGCGAAGCAGTCACACTCCTATATCGGTCCAGTCAGGCTGGTCTGTAGCGCGGCTCAGGCCCTGATGGAGCGGGAGTAGTGGGCCCGCACCTTGGCCCGGTTGCCGCAGGTGCGCATGTCGCACCAGCGGCGGTTGCCAGCACGGCTGGCGTCGAGGAAGAGCCAGCCACAGCCGCCGGCATCGATGGGGCACTGGCGCACCTGAGCAAGTTCGGGCTCGGTGAGCAGGTCCCAGGCATCGATGGCCACCGGCCAGAGCACCTGAGTCA
>JAHEKZ010000077.1 GCA_024644435.1 Actinomycetes bacterium
TGTGCGTGTTCGGCTTGGTGGGGGTGGGGCGGCGGCGTGGCCGTACTTGCCGATCACGATCCCGCCGCGTTCCTTGCTCTTGCGCCGAGCGGGGAGATGACGGGGCATCCGGTCTCGCTCTGAACTCGGGCGATGTGGGTCCCGCGGAGCGCACCGTCGGCGACGAACGCCGAGATGCCAGGGGCGCGATCGGCGATGTCGACCATCAGCTCGACGAACCTTCCGGCTTCGCCGCCGCCACCTTGTTGTGGGACAGGATTCTGCGCCTCCGAGTGGGCTGGTGGGCGCGGCTGGGCCAGATGCGGTGCTGGGGGGGTTACGGGGTCAGTCGGGATCGGTCAGTAGTAGGACGATGAAGTGCCCGCTGCGATTGAACGAGTGAAACGCCCTCACTGCGACGGGTCCAGAACCGTTACGCGCAGTGGCGCTGCCAGGAACTCATACATCGGTGCGAATCCGCCCGAGGCTTCGATCTGCCCAAACGCTGCCTCCCGGGCCTGCGCTGACTCCCACTCACCTATCTCGACGACCAGGTCCGGGTCCTCTGCCGCCTTGTAGAACGAGTTGTTGAGTGCGCCGGGGATGGGCGGAGCGTCCGCCATCATCCTTTCGATCCACCCGATCAGCTCATCTCGTCGTCCGGACTTCGCTGGGAACTCGGTGATCACCTTGACTGTCATCGGGTCTCCTACATCGGGGAATCTTCGGGCGTCACATGTATCTTCGCGATGAGGCTCGCCGAGGTACATCCCCCAGTTCGGGGGGTGTCAGAGGTGACAGCGCGTGGAACGAAGACCGCTGACCGGAATCGCGGAGGGGGCGCCAATGGGTGCGAAAGGGATTGAGGTGTTGACCCCGCGCGAACGAGACGTCCTACGGGCTCTTGGGATGGGGAGGAGCAGCAAGCAGGTCGCACGCGAACTCGGCCTCACCATCGACACCGTCCGGTCATATACCAAGCACATCTACGCCGTCCTCGACGTCCACAACCGGGCTGAGGCGGCCGTGGTGGCGATCGAGGCAGGGCTCGTGGGAACGCCGGGTCATACGGTGGGCGAACCGGTCGACCCCCGCTATGCCATCGCCGCGCCGATTCGCGCGATCATCGGTCGCGAACAAGAACTCGCCAAGCTTGTGCGGCTTGTGGCCGAACGACGACTTGTCAGCATCGTCGGCATTGGAGGGGCGGGCAAGACCTTGCTAGCCCTTGAGACCGCCAGGGCTCACGTCGCCGCCACCGGACACCGAGCAGCTTTCGTCTCGCTGGAGAACATCGATGACGGAGTCGGGCTGGCCATTTCCATCGCTGAAGCGATGGGAGTGCACCTGCAGCGCACGACGGATGACGTGTGGGACGAGGTTGCCCGTCTGGCCGGGCACGGTCCCTGTCTGCTGGTCCTGGACAACCTCGAGCATCTCGTCACCCATGCGGAACGACTCGTCGGGCTTCTGCAAGCCCTACCGGCACTCCGGCTGCTAATCACGAGTCGGCAGCCGCTAGGAGTCGCCGAAGAGGCCGTGCTCCGGATCGACGGGTTGGCTTTCCCGGACCATGACTCCACACCGCCTGAGCCTTACGGGGCGGTGGAACTCTTCACCCACGAGGTTGCGCGGCTCGACGCACAGCGCACGCTCCTCCCGAACGACCTGCAGGCAGTCAGCGAGATCTGCCGCCGCGTGGGCGGACTGCCGCTCGCACTGATACTCGCGGCCGGCTGGGTCGACGTGTTGTCGTTGGAGGACATCGCCGCAGAACTCGGCAAGAGCACACGGCTCCTCGTGTCCGAGTCCGCCGTACTGGAACGGCATCGCTCGCTGGACGCGCTGGTCGACCAGTCGATAGAGCGGCGGCCGCTGCCCGAACAGCGGGTGCTGGCGCGCCTATCGGTGTTCGACGGTGGGTTTGACCGCCTTGCGGCGAGAGTGGTGGCCGGTGCCACCGTGCAGCAGCTGGCCTCGCTGGTCCGATCGTCCCTCGTCCGGCATGATCCTGCGGCAGGACGCTACGATCTGCACCCCCTCGTCCGCGAACGGGCACTGGCGCTGCTGGAGGAGCAGCACCAGGCCACCCCGACCTGGGCCGCCCACCGAGATCACTACGCGACCTACGTGTCACGGTGGGCCGACGCGATGGCCGGCCAGCAGATACCCCCTCCACAACGCGATGCCGTCGCGGCGTTCGAGCGCGAGCACGACAACATTCGCGCCGCCTGGCTGGATGCCGCTGCCAAGGGGGACGCTGCGCACGCGCTTGCGATGCTCGACCCACTGGTCATGTGGCTCGATCACGCATCCGACCTATTGGAGTGCGACGCACTGCTGTCGTTCGCGCTCGACGCGCCGCTCGCCGAGACACTGTGGCCGCGGCTCGTCTTGCACCGCGAGTACATCCGGTTCCAGTCCGGATCCCTCGACCCGTCCGACTGTCGGGTGCACGAGGCACTCGAAGCCGTCCAGGCCGAGGACAGCGCCTGGGAGGCGCCAGCTGAGGTGATGACCGCCTTCCTCGAGGTCGCGGTCCTCGGCCAGCCCGAGGAAGCGTTTGCACGCGTTCTCCGCCTGGCGTCACCGGATGCAAGCACACCTCCGTACTGGCGTCACCGCGCCCAGATGCTCCTGGGGTTCATGTACGCGGCGATGGGGAAGCCCGAGGCTGCGGTCACCGCCCACCGAGCCGCCATGGACGATGCCATCGCGGACGGCGACCACAGCGCAGCACAGGTGGAGACACTCTTCATCGCGCTCGGACTCATCCGACTGAACCGACACGAAGAGGTCACCGACGTGTTGGCGACTGCTGAGCACCTGCTCACTCTCCTGCCCAACCCGAAGATCGATGCCACGGCGCTACTCGTCGAGCTAATTCTTGCTGTGTTCGATGGTGAGGACATCGACCTGCTGGCGAGCCGCCAGCAGAACGCCCTGCTGATGCAGATCGTTCGCGAGAACCAACACCTCGCCAATCTGCAGCACGGTGTGATGGCCCTCGCTCGCGGCGCACGTGGCGACGGGGATGCAGCCCAAGAAGGACGCGATATGCAGGACGAAGATGTCGCTGTTGGCTTCTTCGGGGAATCCGTGCTCTGGGCCGAGCTCGGGATCGCGCTCGCCGCCGCGGCCAACAAGGAACTCGACGATGCACGACGCCACGCCGAGGCCGGTCGTGCCTGGCAACAGGGTGCGGGTCTGGTGACCAGCGAGGTCGACACCGTGCTGACCATCATCGACGCAGTCGCAGCCGTTCAAGACCACGATCGGGTCCGGGCGACCATCTTGATCGATGAAGCGCTCTCGACTCCGTCGCTCCTCACCGCCTTGCTCCGCAAGAGCGCTGCCGTAGAGCGGTGTAGGACGCTCAGGTAGGTGAGATCGCGGAAGTGGGGCGCCTCGAGCGATGGATGCTCGACATCGACACTCCTGGGCCTATCGTCCGCACGCGACACAGGGCAAGAGCGCCGTGCAGATGGAGATGGCCGAGGAGACGCTCGGCAGAATCTAAGCAAGAATGCCCGTCGCTGCATGCTGACTCTGGTCGGAATAGCTCCGAACGCTACTTCCACATTCCGTCCTATTCACTTCCACCGTGTACCCGCACCCGTGAGAAGTCGCTGGTCACATGCGATTCGGGGGTTTCACGCACGTCCTACGGGGGCGGGACGTGCGGGATTCCTTGTGGGAAACCGCTGGACCCTGCCGCGAACCGTTCGGATCGGGGCGGATCCAGTCTAGAGGGACGGCTTTCGCGCTGGTTGAGCCGTGATCACGTCGTCGAGGAGGGATTCGTGGCTCTGGATGGGCTGGGGGTCACGGCTGAGCCAGGTGCGGTGCTGGTTGGGGTCGCGGTGGAGTCAGGCAGCTACTTGGGGGTGGCGGCTGTTGTCGGTCGATCGCTCGCTGCCAGGTGTGACGGCCCAAGCGTTCTGGGCGAGCGAGGCCATCAGGACGATGACGGTCTGGTTATACAGCCCCCAGGCGGGGAGTCACCGGTTGTGGAAGGCGCGCTCGAACTGGGCGTTGAGGGACGCGGTATCGGCCCGCATGCCGTAAGCGCGCGGGCAAGCTGACGTCCAGACTGCGAGCGGTTGCGGCTTCAGTGGTTCCCTGCGAATGTAGTGGCCGCTGCGGTTGGCCTCAAAGACGTACGAAAGGGCATCATGTGCACCAGGATTCTCTACGAGACCGGAACCGGCGGCTACGTCACCGGCCGCGGTATGGACTGGAACGACCCCTCTGCTGCCACCCGCCTGTTTAGTTTCCCACGCGGTCTGGAACGCACCGGTGGGCCTGTCGACAGCGCCATCAAATGGACAGCGAAGTATGGCTCGGTGGTTGCGAGCTTCTACGACGGCGCGACAGCGGATGGAATGAACGAGAAGGGCCTCGTGGCCAACGTGCTGTACCTGGCCGAGGCTGATTTTGGAGATTCCGCCGCCGGCGACAAGCCACTTCTGTCGATCGGTGCCTGGGCCCAGTACTTCCTCGATCTCTTCCAGTCCGTAGATGAGGCAGTGCAAGCGATGCAGAACCCCCCCTTCACAGTTGTGGCGCCGGTGCTCCCCAACGGGCGAGCCGCCGCCGTTCACATGTCGTTGTCCGATCCGAGTGGAGACTCGGCGATCCTCGAGTATCTCGATGGCCAGTTGGTGATTCATCACGGCGCTGATTTCACCGCGATGACGAACTCACCTACGTTCGATCAGCAACTAGCCATCAACGCCTACTGGGAACTCGTCGGTGGAGACCGCATGCTCCCGGGGACAATCAATGCTGCTGACCGATACGTGCGGGTGAGCTACTTGTTGAAGAGCAGTCCGAAGTACGAAGACCCGCACATGGCGGTCGCCTCGGTCTTCTCGATCATGCGGGCGATCGGGGTACCCCTGGGTATGGCGGATCCCGATCATCCGAACATCTCGGCGACGCTGTGGCGCACCATCGCCGACCACGCGACCCGCCGCTACTACTTTGAATCAACGCTGCAGCCGTCCGTGATTTGGATCGATCTCGATTCCCTAGACCTGTCGGAGGGTGCAGCGCCGACGCAGGTGCTGATCAACGGGCCGGAAGGCCTGGCGGGAGACGTGGTCGGGCAGATGGCTCCAGCGGAGCCCTATGGCTGGTTGTGGTCGTGAAGCGCAGCGCGCCAGGTGTTGTCTCAGCCGACGTGACGGTTTCAGTGGGTCCTTCGCGGGTGCGGTGACCCCAGGACGACTGTGCCTGACCAAGCTAAGGAGAACGGAGTGGTCTCCCCGACCGATGACGATCGTCACGTGTCAGCGATCACGTTCGCAGCCGAGGCTGGCAAGCACATGCTGGAGTCGAGCACATCGGTGAGTGAAGTCCTCGAACGCCTCCGTGGCTTTCTGCCGAAGGTGGGACTGCAAGGGTGCGAGTTGGACGCCACGATGAGCTTTCTCATTCTCAGCTACTGGCAGCCGGATCGGCCCACGCCGCTCACTGTCATGCGTGAAATCTCCGTAGCGTCTCCTCGCCTCGAAGTCCTCGCTGGAACTGATGCCCTTCTGGACCGCGTTGAACAGGGCCAGATTGATGTCCGAGAAGGGCTCGATGAGTTACATGCCCTGGTTGCCAGGAGCGGGCGCTCCCGGGTGGCGACAAGAGTCGCTCTGCTCGTGGCGGTTGTCGGTTGGGTGCTCTTTCTCGGCGGCACTGGAGTACTAACGATTCTGGTGGCTGTCTTGGCCGCGGCTCTGTCCTTCCCAGTTGATTGGCTCGTGGCCCGTTTCGGCTTGCCTCGACTGGCAACCGTCTTCCTGGTGGCGGTGATCGTTGCGGCCGTCCCCAACCTCGTGAAGGCGTTCGGTGTCGGGGTTCTCGTCGGTCCCGCCGTCGTCGCGGCGCTCTACAACTACCTTCCTGGTCGAGCTTTCGTCTCATCGGTCATCGATGGCCTTGCCAGTCAACCGCTGTCATCCATTGCTCGTGGGACCGAAGCTGTCCTAACCGCTGGTTTCCTTGCACTCGGCATGTTGCTCGGCAGCCGCGTGGGAGCTGGCCTGGGGATCGACTATGACCCTGCCCAGCTTGATGTCCCTGCACTGATCTCGATCCTGGGGGCAGCGATCGGCGTCCTCGGCATTGGTTATGCCTGGGGAACTCCACACCGATCACTCGTCCCCGTAGTCGCAATTGCGATCGTCGGTTGGCTGCCCATCGTGCTCGGCGGGTCGAATCCGGCAAAGCCGAACTGGGTGGCGTTTTGTATCGCATCCGCGGTCGTCGCAATCCTCGGCGTAGGAACGGCGGCCATGCAGGGTTCTCCGCCCAGCATGTATGTCGGCGTCGCCATCCTGCCGCTCGTTCCCGGATTCAATGTCTACACCAGCATGCTCGCACTAGCTCAAGGCCAAACGAACGACGCCATCGCAGCACTGGCTGATGCCGGCATCATCTCCTTGTCGATCGCGGTGGGTGTCGCCGTGGGATTGAGTATCGCGAAGAACGCGATCACGATAGGCAGCCAACTCACTCGCTGATGCCGTGGTGGCTTGGCGGATCATCGTCCCGAGCACGGGCTCAGTCAGCATTCGCCGGGCTCGGGGTTCGGACCCAATGGCTCGGCAGGCGCGCTGAGCGGCGGATTCGGCCACGGGGCTACTTCCGGATTCGGCGAGATCGACTTCAGACGTGCACTTGCGCTGTGATGAACGACCAGGTCAGG
>JAHEKZ010000004.1:0-82335 GCA_024644435.1 Actinomycetes bacterium
CGCTGATCGACGTTGATCCCCCAGCCCGCGACGACAGCGTTGCCCTGGGAGGTCGGCACGACCTCACAGAGCACGCCTGACAGCTTGCGGTCACCGACCAGCACATCATTGGGCCACTTCAGGGTGGCCGACACCCCGAGTGTCTCCACCGCGTCGACAACCGCGAGCCCGGTCAGCAGCGGGATCCAGCCCCACCTGGCCGCCGACACGTCAGGGCGCACCAGCACACTCAGCATCACCGATGAGTGGCGAGGTGCAGTCCATCCACGCTCTCGGCGCCCGCGGCCAGCCGTCTGCTCCTCGGCTACCAGCACTGAACCGTGGGCCGCGCCGTCCCTGGCCCACTGAGCCATCGTGAGGTTCGTCGACTCGAGCGACTCGACGACCTCGAAGGAGCTCCACATGCTGCGCGGGCTCAGGACCGCCCCTCGCAGCAACGCGTCGTCCAGCGAGGTGCGTCTGCTGGCGTCGTTCGACCGGGAGTCCGTCACCCCGACAACCTACTGAGGACCGCCACCGACGGGCCGTCGACACCGAACCGTCGGACGCGACGACGACGTCAGCGGTCGGGGGAAGCTTCCAGAGCCGCAATCGCCATGAGCGCCCGGAGCGACAGCTCGTAGTCGCCCATCGGGGCACTCATCGCGTCGCCGATGATTTCGAGCAGCCACGACTGACCCCGTCGGTCAGCCACTCCGGCCATGAGCAGCGTGGACGCCCCGATGCCGTCGAGAACGGCGAGCTCAGCCGGGTCGATGTCGGCGTCACCCGCCACGAGCGACACCACGTTTCCTTTGAGGGCATGAACGGTCTGCGGATAGTTCGCGAGCGGGTACTCGTTGCCGATGTCCGCATCGATCTCCTCGCCTGGCCGGGAGGGGTCGCGGTGGATGGCGTGGCGAAGTGTTCGCACCACCGCCCTCTCCGGGTCGGCGCGCGAGATCCACCACCCGAGCGGGTCGCACTGTTCAGCCACCTGTTCGGCTACCAGGACCAGCCGGTCCTCGACGCCACGGTCACGGACATCGTCGAGAGCGGTGATGCCGGCCCGCAGCAGCCGAGCGGTGTCTGACAGATCACGTCCGCGGAACATCCGGCGATCGATTGCGGCAATCGATGTCTGGGCCGCCTGGTGCCCGGCGACTCCGGGCGGAAGACCGCGTCCGGCCACGACCGGAACAGTGGCCCGGCTCCGCTTGGCCCGGTACTGGGCGGCGTCAGCGAGACGAAAGAGCCGCCCGGCGGTGTCGACCTCACCCACGTCATCCTCGGTGGAGGCCACCCCGCACGAGACACCTTGTAGCGGAGAACGAAGAACCAGCCGGCAGAGCTCGGCCGCTGCTTCGACGACGGAGTCAGCTGGCACGTCCGGCGCGACGATGCAGAACTCGTCCCCTCCAAGGCGGGCCGCCATCGAGCCGGCGAGCGTCGCGGCCGTGGCGCTCAGCATGGAGGAGAAGCGGACCAGCGCTCGGTCCCCCGCCTCATGTCCCTGCTCGTCGTTGATCCGCTTCAGCCCATTCAGGTCACAGACGATCAGGCTGACCGCCGCACCGTCGGAGCGGTGCCGGCTCAGAGCGATGTCAAGCCCCTCGTCGACGGCGCGCCGGTTGGCGATGCCGGTGAGCGGGTCGGTATGGGCCATCCGGTCGACGTTGTCCAGGTGGTCTGCCGTCGCCAACGCCGCACCGATCTGTGCTCCGACCACCAACGCGAGGTCGACGTCGGACTCCTCGAAGCAGGGTTGGTCGGCGCTTCGTGCGAAGAAGAGCTCGCCCCAGATTCGGCCGTCCAACGGGATGGGAGCCCCGACGCAGCAGTGCTTGTCGAGCGTATGAAGAAGAGCTACGTCGAACTCGTCCTGACCGTCGTCATCGACATTGGCCGACCACCCGGTCAGCTGGTCGGCCATGACCTGCAGGTGCTGGGAGATGTCTTCGGTATAGATCTCGTCGACCGGTTCCGGCACCTCGTTCGGCCCGAGCTCGCCATGGTTCAAGAGCACCTGCAACTGGCCGATGTCGGCCTCCCAGCGCGAGATCGACACCGAGGCCGCTCCCAGCGCCTCCCCGGCCGAGATCGCCGAACTGCGCAGGAGCTCCATCTGACTGCCGGCCCACGCAGCGCGGGCGATTTCGGCCAACGCTCCAAGACGCGTCGCGACGTGCTCGCGACGCGCCGGATCAAGGCGTGGCTCATGGCCGACGGTCATTACTCCTCCTCCCCGGTTCTATCGGCGCCCAACGCTCCATCCCTTGAGCGATCGACGGGGTCGGGATAGTGGCCAAACGGGCAGGTCAGGCTTCGGCCGGGTGCCTCAGACGCCGCTCAGCGCCGAGGCGACCAGCACGCGCAGCAGTGTGACGAGGTCACGCTCAGAGCCGCTGAGCGAGTCGGTGTACACCTCGACCAGCCAGCGGTCTCCACTCGCATCCTGACCGCCGGCACCCACCACGGCCACCGCGGAGAGGTCATCGAGGATTGCCAGCTCGGCTGCGTCCGATCCCGGATCATCAGCCCGCACGGTGAAGGCCCCGCCGCGGAGCGCCTGCTCCGTCGAGGGGTACTCGGCCACCGGGAAGCGCTCGCCCACCTCGGTGGACAGCTCCTCCGAGTTCAGACCGGGAAGCGCCCGATAGACCGCGTACTCGACCGTCGTGACGGCATCGTCTCCACGCTTCATGTGGGAGAGCCACCAGCCGACGGCATCTAGGTGGTGGCAGACGAGGTCCGCCACCAGGCCGAGCCTCGTTCGCGCCGTCTCGCCGGTGGCATCGTCCAGCGCCCGCAGCGCCGCATCGAGCAGCTGCAACGGCTCAGGGTGTTGGGCGCCTCGTCGCAGACGCCGGTCGGAGGTTGCCGCGGACGGTGCGACGGCCAAGGTCGTGGAGGCCTCGACCGGCAGGGCGCGACCCGCCACGACCGGGCGATGGGACCCGGTGCGCTTGGCGCGGTACTGAGCTGCGTCGGCCAGCCGGAACAGCCGTTTGTCGTTGTCGATGGAACCGATCGCGTCCCCGGTGCTGGCCAGCCCGACGGCGACTCCCTGCGGGAGCTGCCGCCAGGCCCGGGCACAGACCTCCTCGGCGAAGGCGATCAAGTCGTCAGGCGCACACCCGGCCACGGCGGCGGCGAACTCATCGCCGCCGAGTCGGGCGACCATCGCATCCGGCAACAACCTGGCACCCTCTTCGCCGAGAATCCGTGCCATCGAGCGCAGGACCCGATCGCCCGCATCGTGTCCATGGTGATCGTTCACACTCTTCAAACCGTTGATGTCGCAGACAACGAGCCCCACCAGAATGCCCTCCGCGCGGTGCCGCTCCATGGCGAGTTCAAACCACTCGTCGACCGCCAGGCGGTTGGCGAGTCCGGTGAGTGAGTCGGTATGCGCCTGCGCCGTGGCCCGACCGAGGTGCTCCGCGGTCGCGATCGCGGCGCCGACCTGCGCCGCCACAGCAACCGCGAAGTCGACGTCGTCCGGACCGTACTGCGCCTCGCTCACCGATCGGGTGACGAACAGCTCGCCCCACACCCGACCGTCGAGCGGGATGGGGGCTACCACGCAGCTTCCCTTGCCCAGCCGCTGGACCAAGACGCTGTAGGAGCCGCTGCCATCGGAGGTCGCCGTAAAGGCGCGCTGGTGTTCCATCACCGTGACGAGAGGGGCGTAATCAGACATTGGGTAGTACTCGTTCTTGGGCTCGAGGACCTCCCCGATGCCCAGAGCTCCGTCGTTGAGGACGCAGCGCACGCGCGCCAGCTCAGGTTCCCAGATGCTGAGGGAGACCGAGGCACCACCCAGTGCCCGCATAGCGGCCAGTGACACCCGACGAAGCAGGTCGGGGGCCTCGGTCGTCGTCGCAACCCGTGCGACGTCGGCGAGACCCTGAAATCGCGCAGACACCACCGACTGCGCCGAGGGCGTGTCGGGACCTGGCCAGCTCGCGGTGTCGATCACCATGCCCTCCTCACCTGAGATCGGCGCGGGAGGGTAGACCTTGAGTCGGTCACGTGCCCGTCAGCGGGTGGAGGGCCCCAAGCACCAGGAGGCGGAGCACCCCGGCCAGCTCCTGCCCCATGGTGCTTAAGTCGTCGAGAAAGATCTCGACCAGCCAGCTGTCGCCCTGGAGGTCGGTTCCTCCAGCAGCGATCACCGCGCTGGCGCCCAACCCGTCCAGGATCGCCAGCTCGGCGGGGTCAGCCGTCGGGTCACCAGCCATCACGACATACCCGCCGCCACCTAGCGCGTAGCGAGTCTGCGGGTACTTGTCGAGGGCAAAGCCCTCCCCGAGCTCCGCGAGCGGTTCGTCCTGCCCGAGGCCCGGCGGACGCCGGTAGAGCGAGAGGTCAACGGTGTGGAGGGCTCCCGACCCCTTGGAGTTCAGCGACAGCCACCAGCCGACGCCGTCGACGTGGTGCGTGAGCAGATCGGCGACGAGTCCGAGCCGCGTCCGAGGAGCCTCGTCAGCCGCCTGGTCCAGCGCACGCAAGGTAGCGTCGGAGAGCTGACCAAGACTCGAGCTGTCACGGCCGCGGAAGACGCGGCGGTCCGGTGCCAGCAGCTCGTCCTTGTCGCTGAGCGACAGGGCAAGCTCGGGCGGCAACGGGCGACCAGCCACCACCGGGACGCGCGACCGGATCCGTTTGGCCCGGTACTGCGCAGCGTCGGCCAGCCGGAGCAGCCGAGCAGGGTTCTCGATCGGGCCGACCGCATCGGTTGTGATCACCACGCCGCACGCGACGCCGTGGGGCAGTCGCTCCCACCCAGTGCGACACACCGTCTGGGCAGCATCAACCACCCGAGCTGCATCAGGACCACAGACCGCCACACAGAACTCATCACCGCCCAGTCGCGCCACAAGTGAACGGTCGAAGTCGCGGGCGGAGTCGAAGAGGATATGAGCCAGCTGCCGCAGCACGCGGTCACCTGCGTCGTGACCCTGGTCGTCGTTGATGAGCTTGAGGCCGTTGAGATCGAGCACGGCCAGGCCGATGGGCTCCTGGTAGTCACGCCACCGCACCATCGCGCGATCGAGCCACTGGTCGAGGGCACGACGATTGGCCAGGCCGGTCATCGAGTCGGTCTGCGCCAGGCGCTCGACGCTCGCCAGGTGGTCAGCACTCTCAAGTGCGGCGCTCACCTGGGCCGCCACCGCCGACACCCAGTCCAGATCGGACTCGCGGAAGGGCTCGCGGTCAGCACCCCGGGCCACGAAGAGCTCGCCCCACCACTCACCGGCGTAGAGCAGGGGCACACTGATCGAGCTGAACTTGTCGAGCAGCACCAGGTAGTCGCGGTCGTCTGGGACGATTGTGGCGTCGTCCAGGCTCAGCACCGAGCCCAGAAGCCCGTTAGCCATTCCGGCGAGCCACGTGCTCTGGTCGGCCTCGTACACCTCGTCCTCGGGCTCTTCCTCCTCCCACTCGGCGAGGTCGCCAACGTTGAGAACAGCCCGAAGAACCTGCCGATCGGGTAGCCACACGCCGAGGGAGCCAGAATCGGCCTCCGCCGCCCGCATGGCGGCCAGCATGATCTGCTTGGTGGCCTGCGGCTTGGGCAGTCCGACACCAGCGCGGCCGACGTCACTGAGCGCACGAAGGCGCGCTTCACTGCGGTCACGCGCGCTACGCGTCACCGCCTGAGAGGTGTCCTCTCCCACGTGACCCACCGACCCCCTTGTCCCTCTTAGATCCTCGGCATCGCCGCCTGCCCACTGAAATGGGCCAGCACCCCGTCCCACCCTGGTCCTGCGCGTCGATACGCTGACCGCCACCTGACCAGACGTGACGGATGAGCCGGAGTTGAGCATGGCCGCAGAAACCAGTGACTCGGTGCCCGAGCCGACCACCCCGTCGACGGGCGTCGACCTGCACACCACAGCGGGCAAGCTCGCCCAGCTCCGCCACAAGTTCGACGAGGCAGTGCACGCCGGCTCCGCACGAGCGGTCGAGGCTCAGCACAAGCGGGGCAAGCTCACCGCACGTGAGCGTGTCGAGGCCCTTCTGGACCCCGACTCCTTCGTCGAGTTCGACGAGCTCGCACGGCACCGCTCCAACAACTTCGGGCTGCAGGACAAACGCCCGTACGGCGACGGGGTCGTAACGGGCTACGGAACGGTCGATGGCCGTCAGGTCTTCGTCTTCGCCCAGGACTTCACCGTCTTCGGCGGGTCGCTGGGCGAGGTGTTCGGCGAGAAGATCGTCAAGGTCATGGACATGGCGCTGAAGACCGGCGCCCCGGTCATCGGCATCAACGACTCGGGCGGGGCCAGGATCCAGGAGGGCGTGACGTCTCTTGCCCAGTACGGCGAGATCTTCTACCGCAACGTGCAGGCGTCAGGGGTCATCCCCCAGATCTCGCTCATCATGGGCCCGTGCGCGGGCGGCGCCGTCTACTCACCGGCCATCACCGACTTCATCATCATGGTCGACAAGACCTCCCACATGTTCATCACCGGCCCCGAGGTGATCAAGACGGTCACCGGTGAAGACGTCGAGTTCGAAGAGCTCGGCGGTGCCCGCTCGCACCAGGCCAAGAGCGGCGTCGCCCACTTCATGGCCGCCAGCGAGCAAGAGGCCCTCGAGCTCACGCAGCAGCTGCTGTCGTTCCTGCCCAGCAACAACCTCGACGAGCCACCCTCGTTTGAGTCCTCCGCCACCGACGAGGTCACCCCCGACGACCTCGCTCTCGACACCCTCATCCCTGACTCGGCGAACCAGCCCTACGACATGCACCAAGTGATCGAGTCGATCGTCGACGACGGCGACTTCCTCGAGGTCCAGGCGCTCTTTGCCCCGAACCTGCTCACCGGATTCGGACGTGTCGAGGGCAGGTCGGTCGGAGTCGTCGCCAACCAGCCCATGCAGTTCGCCGGCACCCTCGACATCGACGCCTCCGAGAAGGCAGCCCGATTCGTGCGCACCTGCGACGCGTTCAACGTTCCTGTGCTCACTCTGGTCGACGTTCCCGGCTTTCTTCCGGGTACCGACCAGGAGTGGGGCGGGATCATCCGGCGGGGCGCCAAGCTGATCTACGCCTACGCCGAGGCCACCGTTCCCCTGGTCACGATCATCACGCGCAAGGCCTACGGCGGTGCCTACGACGTCATGGGGTCCAAGCACCTGGGCGCCGACATCAACCTCGCCTGGCCCACCGCCCAGATCGCCGTGATGGGAGCCCAAGGGGCGGTCAACATCCTGCACCGCAAAGAGATCGCGGCCGCCACCGAGCGCGGCGACCTCGAGGCCACGAGAGAGCGCCTGATCGAGAGCTACGAAGACGCCCTGCTCAACCCCTACCTCGCCGCCGAGCGCGGATACATCGACGCGGTCATCGAGCCGTCGGCCACCCGGGTGCAGGTCACTCGGGCCCTTCGTATGCTGCGTACGAAGCGCGCGAACCGGCCACCCAAGAAGCATGGGAACATCCCACTGTGAGCGGGCAAGAGCCGGCCATCACCGTGGTCTCGGGCGATCCCGACCCTGTCGAGCTCGCCGCCGTCGTGGCCGTGCTGGCCAGGGGCCGCACCAGCGGCGTCCCGACCGCTACACCGAAGCGATCGCTGTGGGCCTCGCGCTCGCGCCAGGTCCGACCCTCGCTGGGCGCCGGTCCCGGTTCGTGGCGCGCGTCGACCCTGCCACGGTGAAGGTCTGGCTCGCGGTATGAGGTTCGTTCTGGCCTCTGCCTCCCCAGCTCGCCGAGCCCTCCTGCAGGCGGCCGGAGTCGATCCCGAGGTCATCGTCAGCGGAGTCGACGAAGACCAGGAGTCGGGACCACCCGGCGAGCTCGCGCTCATCCTGGCCGAGCACAAGGCACAGGCCGTGGCTGAGCGGCTCGCCCTCAACTCCGCGACAGCCCTTCTCGAACCCACCGTGGTGCTCGGGTGCGACTCCGTCCTCGAACGCGATGGGGTGGCCTTCGGCAAGCCGGCAAGCGCCGAAGAAGCGGTCGCCAGGTGGTGCGACATGCGAGGGCAAGAGGGCGTACTGCACACCGGCCACTGCCTCATCGCCCTGAACCACCAACCCGCCGGCCACCGCAGCGTCAGCGCGCTCGCCTCTGCCACGGTGCGCTTCGGCACCCCCAGCGACACCGAGATCGACTCCTACGTCGCCACGGGCGAACCTCTCCACGTCGCCGGCGGCTTCACACTGGACCGGCTGGGGGGGTGGTTCGTCGACGGGATCGACGGAGATCCCGGCACTGTTCTGGGTCTGTCGCTACCCCTTCTGCGGCGGCTCCTCGCCGACCTCGGCATCAGCGTTCCCTCCCTCTGGACCCAGTAGCCCCTCAGCGTCAATAGACTGCGCCGAAACCGGGTCCGGTCACCGCCAGGACCCTCGACTGAATCCTCACGTGGAGTCGATGTGCGCAAGGTTCTGATCGCCAACCGTGGTGAGATCGCTGTCCGTGTGGCGCGAGCGTGCCGAGACGCGGGAATCGGCTCCGTGGCCGTCTACGCCGACTCCGACCGAGACGCCCCCCACGCACGCGCAGCCGACGAGGCATACGCCCTCGGCGGTGACACACCGGCAGAGACCTATCTCGACATGGGCAAGGTGCTCGACGTCGCCGCCCGTTCGGGCGCAGACGCCATCCACCCCGGATACGGTTTCCTGTCCGAGAACGCCGACTTCGCGCAGGCCGTCATCGACGCCGGCCTGATCTGGATCGGCCCGCCACCGGCGGCCATCCGGTCGCTCGGCGACAAGGTGCAGGCGCGCCACATCGCCCAAGCGGTCAATGCGCCTCAGGTTGCAGGCACGGCCGACCCGGTCTCCGGGTCCGATGAGGTGGTGGCCTTTGCGCAGGAGCACGGGCTTCCCGTCGCCATCAAGGCCGCCTTCGGCGGCGGCGGCCGAGGCCTGAAGGTCGCCACGACGATCGAAGAGATCCCCGAGCTCTACGACTCGGCCGTCCGCGAAGCGGTCACTGCCTTCGGGCGTGGCGAGTGTTTCGTCGAGCGCTATCTCGACCGCCCCCGGCACGTCGAGACCCAATGTCTGGCCGACCAGCACGGCAACGTGGTCGTCGTCTCGACCCGCGACTGCTCGCTGCAGCGCCGCCACCAGAAGCTGGTCGAAGAGGCGCCGGCTCCGTTCCTGTCAGACGAACAGAACGCCGAGCTCTACCGCGCCTCCAAGGCCATCCTGCGCGAGGCAGGGTACGTCGGTGCAGGTACATGCGAGTTCCTTGTCGGCCAGGACGGCACCATCTCGTTCCTCGAGGTCAACACCCGCCTGCAGGTCGAGCACCCGGTCACCGAAGAGGTCACCGGCATCGACCTGGTCCGCGAGATGTTCCGAATCGCCGATGGTGAAGAGCTCGGCTACGACGACCCAGCGATCCGCGGCCACTCGTTCGAGTTCCGGATCAACGGCGAGGACCCTGGACGCGGCTTTCTCCCTGCTCCGGGCTCGGTGACCGCCTGGCGTCCCCCATCCGGCCCAGGCGTCCGGCTCGATGCCGGCGTCGAGCAGGGGTCTGTGATCGGGCAGAGCTTCGACTCGCTGCTCGCCAAGCTGATCGTGACCGGATCCAGCCGCCAACAGGCAGTGGAGCGGGCACGCCGCGCCCTCGACGAGTTCGTGGTCGAGGGGATGGCAACGGCGCTGCCGTTCGACCGCGCCGTGATGCGTGACCCGGCGTTCACCCCTACCGACCCTCAGCAGCCCTTCGCGGTGCACACGCGGTGGATCGAGACGGAGTTCGACAACACGATCGCGCCGCACGTCGGCGGCGAGGCGGCCGACGATGCCGAAGAACGCGAGTCGGTCACGGTCGAAGTGGGTGGGAAGCGGCTCGAGGTCACTCTTCCGGCCGGGTTCGGCGGGGGCTCCTCGTCAGCGGCTGGGGCCGGCAGGGCGGCACCTCGCCGATCGGCCAAGCGCGGTTCTGCTGCCGCTGCGGGCGGCGACGCTTTGACCAGCCCGATGCAAGGAACCATCGTGAAGATCGCCGTGGACGAGGGTCAGGTGGTCGAGGCCGGCGAGCTCGTCGTCGTCCTCGAGGCGATGAAAATGGAGCAGCCCCTGAACGCGCACAAGAGTGGCACGGTCACGGGCCTCACAGCGGAGATCGGTCAGACCCTGACCGCGGGCGCCAGCATCTGCACCATCGTCGACTGAAGAACACGCCCGCCCAGCGCGGCGAGTCTCGGCCTCCATCCGACGATGCCGCGGATGCCGGCACTTGGGCGAGCCGTTCGCTGCGCTCGTCACGGGGCATCTCCTCCTGCTCGACGAAGAGCGACGCGAGAGCCGCACTCACCATCGCCAGCTACAGGAACCCGAGCACCATGAGCGCCACGGACAGGACGGCTCCGGCCGCACAGGCAAAGGAGACAACGCCCGTGGGTACTGCCGGCAGAACCCACGAACGGCGGGGGGGGAGTCGTGGGACTGTGCGTGTGCTCATGATGGGACTGTTCGCGCGACGTCCCGATCGATAAGCCCGATCACCAGGTCCAGCTCCAGGCGTCCCCTGGGAAAGGAGTGGCAACCATGACGGCGTATGCGCAGGTTCCCGGTGTCGTGGCGGACTACGGACACCGGCTCGCCGATCTCATGGCCAGCAGCAGCGACGGACAGCTCGTCGGCGCCTACCTGCATGGCTCAGCGACGCTGGGCGGCTGGGTGGCGACGCGCAGCGACGTCGACATGGTGATCGTGCTTCGCGATGGCGCACCGAAGACAGCTCTCACAGCAGTCGAGCAGGTGCTTGCCGCACACGGCCCGGACAGCCCGGGCACCGGACTCGAGTGCAGCGTCGTGTCCCTGTGGCAGGCCACCAGCCCAGGTCCTCCTTGGCCGTTCCTCCTGCACCTTCAGGCCTCACACGGAGACGAGCCGGTCCACGTTCGCGGGGACGAGCTGGACGGTGACCGCGACCTCCTCATGCACTACTTCGTCTGCCACTCGGCAGCAGTTCCCCTGATCGGCCCGGATCCACGAGAGGTGTTCGGCGCTGTTCCGCGATCGGTCGTGCTCGCGTACCTGGTCGACGAACTTCGCTGGGGTCTCACGCACGCGCCGGCGGCCTACGCGGTGCTCAACGCATGCCGGGCTCTCATCCTGGCAAGTCGCGGTGACCTGGTGTCGAAGGTCGCCGGTGGCCGGCTCGCCGTCGACGAGGGCCTCGGCCCATCAGGGGTGATTGCTGCCGCGCTCGACGAGCAACAGGCACGGTCGGAACCGCGCCCGATCACGCCCGCAGCCACGGCATTCGTGGAGCAGGCCATCCAGACCCTTGATTCGGAGGCTCGTCAGCCGAGAGGGTGGACCCGGTCGCACTCTTCGACCCCAAGGAGTCCTCATGGCGGTCCAGCTCAATCACACGATCGTCTGGGCCCGTGACAAGCAGGCGTCGGCGTCCTTCCTGGCTGACGTGCTGGGCGTCGCCGCGCCAACCCGGTACGGGTCGTTCGTTGTCGTTCAGGTCGACAACGCCGTCTCCTTGGACTTCCTCGACGCCGATGACGTCGTGCACCCACAGCACTATGCATTCATCGTCAGCGAGACCGAGTTCGACGAGATCTTCGACCGGATCCGCGAACGCGAGCTGTCGTACTGGGCAGACCCCGGCCAAGAACAGCACGGCGAGATCAACACCAGGGACGGCGGACGAGGCGTCTACTGGGAGGACCCCGACGGGCATCTGCTCGAGATCATCACCCGCCCCTACGGAGGCTGACTTCCACACACCCGTCACCCAGCCCCGGCCACGCTGGGCGTGCATCACGAGACAACGAGGGCCGAGTACCCAGCCTGAGCGGCCGTTCACCGGACCGGCGGGACACCGCGACCTCTCCACGCGACCATCGACGCCCCACGCGTCACTCCGGGAGACCTCACCCTGGAGAGGACATGGGCACTGCCCCTTTACGGTCGCACCAGCACCTCGTCAGCAGCGCGCGCTCCGGAGCGCAGAGCGCCTTCCATCAAGCCGGCCCAGTCGCCTGCCGTGTGCTCACCGGCGAAGTGCAGAGGGCCGACGGGGCGCCGCAACAGCTCGTCGTCGTCCTTGCCCGTCTCGACTGTCACCGCCGTGTAGGCCTCACGCGAGAACGGTTCATCTGCCCAGGTGGTCACCACGGCACGCTCTAGGTCGAGCGGCAGGTCGTCACGCATCGACGCCACCCGCCCGGCCCAGGTGCGTGCTCCGGCCTCGACCTGAAGCCGTTCCAAGGCCGGCCCCGATCCCGAGAAGCAGTGCACCATCGGCTGCACGCCACCACTCTCATCTGTCGCGGTCCACGTCCAGAATCGTTCCGGGACGTTCTGCACTGCTGACCAGTCGGCCGGCGGCGCGTTCTGGACGAACGGGATGTGCAGCTTGGCGGCGTGACCGACCCCGGCCCTGCCCCAGGCATCGAGCTTCCACGGCGGCAGTGGCGGGTCGAACTCCAGCTCCCGCGTCACGGCCATCGGGGTCGCCAGAACGACAACATCCGCCTCGACCTCTCCCGAGTCGGTCACGACGCGGCACCGCTGCTCATCCCAGCTGATGCCACGCACCACCTCGCCGAGCCGGACACCACCGTCAAGCCTGCTGCTGAGCTCGGTCGCGACTCGTTGATTGCCCCCAGCCACCCGGTAGGAGGGCTTCGACTCGAAGGCAAGGGCGACATCTGCGGCAGCAGCCGCCGAGAGCCGTTCGGCGGAGCACGCATTGGTGACCTCGAGACGCGATCGGAACGCTGCCAACGCGTCGCTGTCGGCAGCACCGGATCGGTCGAGCTCGTCGAGCAGCTCGGCGAGCGACGAGTCGTGCGGCGCCGTCGCAGCTGCCATCGACACGACACCGGCGGCCGCGGCCACGGCCTCGTGCGTGGTGTCGACTCCCCGTGGTTCACGGACGTAGTACGACATGCCCATCGGGGCCAACACGAGTCCGAACCTCTTCATCACGGACTCCATGAGGTCGTACCCGCTCAGGACGAACTCCGCTCCCCGCTCGATGCGCGTCTGTGGGTTGCCCGGCTCGATCTCGTACGACCACACCCGACCGCCGACGCGGTCACGTGCCTCCAGCACAACCACCTCGTGCCCGGCCTCCTCCAGGCGCCAGGCGGCCATGAGCCCCGCGAATCCAGCCCCAACCACCACGACCTTCATGACCGCTCCGCCCTCTTCGATCCCGCCCCGCACCATTGTTGTCTGCCACAGTGAGGCCATGACGGTGCCACTCCCATCGGCCCAGCTCTTCACCCACGCCGAGCTCGCCCAACGCCAGCTCTCGGCCGCGGAGCAGGTTGACCACCTCCTCGCCCGACGCGGCGCGGTCGACCACTCCGGACCCGAGCTCCGCACCTTGATCGAGGTCAACCCGGACGCGATGTCCATTGCGATGGAGCGAGACGCCGAGGCTCGCGACGGGCAGGCACGCGGACCGCTGCACGGACTGGCCATCGCCATCAAGGACAACATCGACACCGCCGACGACCTGCTGACCACAGCCGGTTCGCTGGCGCTGACCAGCACGCGACCGCTGCAGGACGCCCCGCTCGTCGCACGCCTGCGCGACGCCGGGCTCGTGGTCCTCGGCAAGTCGAACATGAGCGAGTGGGCGAACATGCGCTCGCCGCACTCGACGAGCGGCTGGAGTGCGCGGGGCGGGCTCACCCGTAACCCCTGGAACCCGGCACGTAACGCCGGGGGCTCTTCGTCAGGTTCAGGCGCGGCTGCCTCGGTCGGCATCGTGCCGCTCGCCGTCGGCACCGAGACCGACGGCTCGATCATCTGCCCCGCCAGCTTCAACGGCATCGTGGGGCTCAAACCCACGGTGGGGCTGTTGCCGACCGACGGAATCATCCCGATCTCGCACAGCCAGGACGCACCGGGCCCGATGAGCCGCTCGGTGCGTTTGGTCGCAGCTCTGCTCGACGCCATGACTGGCTCTGACCAGTACCTGGCGGCCTGCGCTGACGCGAGTCTGTCCGGCGTGCGCATCGGGGTGGTGCGCGACCACTTCGGCGACCACGCCCCGACCGATGCGGTCGCCGAGGCGGCCGTTGCGCTCCTTGCGGCGACCGGCGCGACCATCGTCGACCCGGTGCCCGGGGTGTCGCTGCCCGCACCCGCACACGATGACGAGGACGAAGGGCTGCGCGTCCTGCTTCACGAGTTCGAGCACGGCCTCACCCGCTATCTGGCTGGCCGGCCCGCGGGTGGGCCTCGAGCTGTCGGCGACATCGTGGCGTTCAACCGGGACCACGCAGACGTTGAGCTCGCCTGGTTCGGCCAGGAGTACCTCGAGCAGGCCATGGTGCTCCCTGGGCTCGACAGCGACGCCTACCGGACAGCCCTGGCGAGCATCCAGCGTCAGGCGCGTGACGACGGGCTCGACGCCGTCTTTGGCGGTCACGAGGTCGACGTGCTGGTGGCCCCCGCATTTCCTCCCGCGTCCATGACCGACCTCGTGCTCGGCGACTACGGCAGTGGGGGCGCCTGCACGTCCGCGCCGGCCATCGCCGGGTACCCGATCCTCAGCGTTCCGATGGGCTTTGTCCACGGACTTCCGGTCGGGCTTGCGGTCACCGGACCGGCACGCAGTGAGGCGCTCCTGCTCCGGGTGGCCGGGGCCCTGGAGACGAGGCTCGGGCTGCTTGCCGACGGTGCTCTTGTCCCGCCGACCAGCACGGGTGGCTAGCTGCGCAGATGCAGCTGCCGGGCAGCCTCTGACACCGACCCCGACAACGAGGGATAGACCGTGAAAGCGTCCGCCACCTGGTCGACGTTGAGCCCCAGCCGAACTGCCAACGAGACCGGGTAGATCAGCTCGCTGGCTCGCGGCGCAACGACTACTCCGCCCAGCACGATGCCGGTACCCCTGCGGCAGTAGAGCTTGACGAAGCCGTCGTGGAACTCCTGCATCTTGGCGCGGGCGTTGGTGGCCAGCGGCAGCTTCACCTGGGCCGCGGAGACCTCACCGGCATCGATCTGTCGCTGCGTGACGCCGACCGTCGCGATTTCGGGATCGGTGAACACATTGCTCGACACGACCGAGAGCGCAAGCGGGCTGACCGCCTCGCCCAGCGCGTGTTTCATCGCGATCCTGCCCTGCATCGCGGCCACGGACGCCAGCATGAGGACACCGGTGCAGTCGCCTGCGGCGTAGACCCCACGCGCACTCGTACGCGAGACGCCGTCGACCTGCACGAAACCGCCGCCGTCCAGCGTGACGCCGGCCTCTTCGAGACCGACGCCTTCGGTGTTGGGAACCGAGCCCACGGCCAGCAGGACGTGCGAGCCCGTGACGGTGCGACCGTCCTCCAGCTCGACCACGACCCCGTCGGAGGTGCGCGAAGCGGACATCGCCCGCGAGCGTGAGAGAACAGTCATGCCACGTCGCTCGAAGACCTCCTCGAGCACTGCGGCCGCATCGGCGTCCTCGCCCGGCAGCACCCGGTCGCGGGAGGAGACGAGGGTGACCTGCGATCCCAACGCCTGGTAGGCACCGGCGAACTCGGCGCCGGTGACGCCGGATCCGACCACGATCAGCTCGGGCGGGAGCTCGGCCAGGTCGTACAGCTGGGTCCACGACAAGATGCGCTCGCCGTCGGGCTTGGCCGACGGCAGCTCGCGCGGGTGGGCGCCCGTCGCGACCAGGACGGCGTCGGCCTCGAGCTCTTCGGTGCCGCCCTCTGCAAGCTGGGCGACGACCCGATCGGGGCCATCCAGCCGTCCGATGCCGCGCACCACTCGGACGCCGTCTCGCTCAAGGTGCGCCGCGACATCGGCCGACTGAGCGGCGGCCAGGGCCTTCAACCGCTGGTTGACGACCCGCAGGTCGACTCCCACGTCGCCGCCGAACCGGACACCGAGCTGGCGGGAGTCAGTGACCTCGTCCATGACGTCAGCCACGGTGATCAGGCCCTTGCTGGGCACGACATCGGTGAGCACGGCCGACCCGCCGAGGCCATCACGGTCGACCAGGGTCACCTCGGCCCCGACCTGGGCCGCCACCAGGGCAGCCTCGTACCCGCCAGGTCCGCCTCCGACGATCACCATGCGCGCCACGTCCGACATTCTGGCGCACAGATCACCAGAACCTTCCGGCGCGGCCCCTACGCTCGTCGCCATGGCCCTCTACGCCGCCTACGGCAGCAACATGGATCCGGGGCAGATGGCCGACCGGGCCCCGCACTCGCCCTCGGCTGGCACGGGCTGGCTCGACGGCTGGCGGCTCACCTTCGGTGGCGAGGACCTGGGGTGGGAGGGCGCTCTCGCCACGGTCGTCGAAGAGGCCGGATCTCAGGTGTTTGTCGTGCTGTACGACCTCACCGACCTCGACGAGCACGCGCTGGACGCCTGGGAGGGCGCCCTCGGGGTCTACGACAAGATCCGGGTACGGATCCACACGCTCGACGGCGACAAGCTGGCGTGGCTCTACGTCCTGATCGCCTATGAGGGGGGTCTGCCATCAGCCCGCTACCTCGGCATCATGGCGGACGCCGCCGAGCTGGCCGGAGCCCCCGACGACTACGTACGCGACCTGCGCACCCGCGCCTGCCGGAACATCGGCCCGTGATCGGCTCGAAAACGGGCTCAACCTTCGTCCGGTTTCGCCCGATAGGCACTCCATGGGTGTAGCACCGCGTGACGACGTCCGCATCATCAGGCCAGCAGCGATCCTTGACGAGCGCGCAGCCAACCGCGTCCTCGACGAGCTGAAGCGGCTCGACATCAGCTCAGGTGGCGTCTGGAATGCCACCTCGTCGCTGTGGCAGCGCTACGACACGCCGTGGGACGGCATGGGCGGCACCCGCGGCAACGCGCGGCTGCTCGGCTCCATCGCTGTCATGTACGACGCCCCGAACCGCCACCAGATCACCATCTACAAGGTCACCGTGACGCCGTACGGCCTCGAGAGCGCCTGGAGCGTCGAGTCGCTCGTCGACGACGCCTTGACCTGGGCCGGCCTGACCTTGGACACCTGCCCGCGGGCCGAGCTCGGCGACCCGCCGCGGCGCGACCCCTTCAAGTCAGCCGGCATGGTCGGAGCACCTCCGACCTTGGCCACCTCGAACGAGATTTCGGCCAGCTAGCGCCGGGCCTGATCAAGGTCGAGCAACGCCACAGCCGTCAGGAGCCGGACCCCCACGTCGATCGCCCGCTCATCGACGTCGAACGTCCCTTGGTGCAGGTCTCCCCCATCGTGAGTTCCCGGCACCTGCACCCCCAGCCGGAAGAGCGCACCCGGGACGTGGGCCAGGTACCAGGCGAAGTCTTCGCCGCCCAGACTCTGCTCGACGGTCTCGACCCGCCCGTCCCCGAGCAAGGTCCTGGCCACCGACTCGATCAGTCGCACTGAGGCGGCGTCATTGATCACCGGCGGCACCCCACGGGTGTAGTCAACCGTGACGTCGACGCCGTAGGCGACCGCAACGTCGTTGACGGCACGTGAGACCACCGCCTCGGCGTTTTCCCACACCCGGGCATCAAGTGAACGAACCGTGCCCGCAATCTCGCCGTTCTGCGGTATGGCGTTGGCCGCGCCACCCGCGCGCACCGTGCCCCACACCACCGACAGCCCGGCCCGCGGGTCGACCCGGCGGGACAGGATCGATGGCACATCGGTGACGATCTTGGCGAGCGCGTAGACGAGGTCTCCGGTGAGGTGCGGCCGTGCCGTGTGGCCCCCATCGCTGTTGAGGACGACGCGCACGTGGTCGCTGCTACCGGTGATCGGGCCGATCCGCACTCCGATGCCTCCCACGTCCTGCCGCGGGTCGCAGTGCAGAGCCAGGATTCGGTCGACGCCGTCGAGCACCCCGGCCTCGATGACATCGATGGCGCCACCAGGCATCGACTCCTCGGCCGGTTGGAATATCAACCGCACCCGGCCGTCGAACTCTTGACGCTGCACCAGCTGGGCGAGCACCACCCCCACCCCGATCAGGATGGCCGTGTGGACGTCATGGCCGCAGGCGTGACAGACACCCGGCACGGTCGATCGATACTCGACCGCCTCCTTCTCGTCATCGATCGGCAGTGCGTCGATGTCGGCGCGCAGGGCCACGGTTCGGTCGCCGTGGCCGATGTCGCAGACCACTCCCGAGCCGCCGGGCAGCACGGTCGGCGTCAAGCCCGCCGCCGCAAGCCGCTCGTGGATGACAGCGGTGGTGCGGGTCTCTTGTCGTCCGAGTTCGGGGTGCGCATGCAGGTCGCGGCGGATGTCAGTCAGCTCGTCAGAGATCTTGGCGACCAGCTCGGCGAGCTCGTCACCCAACTGACTGAGGTCGAGTCGCTGGTCTGCCACAGAGCCGAGGCTAGACGGTCGGACGCCGGTCATGGATCAGATCGTCGCCTTCAGAAGGCATCAACTGGCTGGTAGACGCCCCACACGGCCCGCAAGGCATCGCTGACCTCGCCGACCGTCGCCTTGGCACGCAACGCCTCTCGCATCGGGTAGAGGACGTTCGCGTCGCCGGCAGCCGCCCCAGAGACCTCGGCCAGCCACCGGTCCACCTCAGCCTGATCCCGTTCGGATCTCAGCTTCTGCAGGCGGGCCCGCTGTTCGGCCTCGATCGCGGGGTCGACCCTCAGCGGTTCGTACGGGTCCTCCGTCTCGGCCACGAAGCGGTTGACACCCACCACCACGCGGTCGCCCGCATCGATCTGGAGCGCCACGTCGTACGCGCTCCGCTCGATCTCAGATTTCTGGAACCCCTTCTCGATCGCTGCGACAGCACCTCCGTGGCGCTGCACCTGGTCCATCAGGTCGACGGCCGCGGCCTCGACGGCGTCGGTCATCGACTCGACGACGTACGAACCGGCAAACGGGTCGACGGTCGCCGTCACGTCGGTCTCAAAGGCGAGCACCTGCTGCGTGCGAAGGGCCAGCCTGGCGGCCTTCTGCGTGGGCAGGGCAATCGCTTCGTCGTAGCTGTTGGTGTGCAGCGACTGCGTGCCACCGAACACCGCCGCGAGCCCCTGAACCGCCACCCGGACGAGGTTGACCTCGGGCTGCTGAGCCGTGAGCTGCACGCCGGCCGTCTGCGTGTGGAATCGCAGCATCAGCGACTTGGGGTTCTTGGCTCCGAACTCGTCCCGCATGATCCGGGCCCACAGCCGACGGGCCGCGCGGAACTTGGCGACCTCTTCGAGGATCGTCGTCCGTGACACGAAGAAGAACGCCAGCCGCGGCGCGAAGTCGTCGACGTGCTGTCCACTCGCGATGGCCGCTCGCACGTACTCGACACCGTTGGCCAGGGTGAAGGCCACTTCCTGCGCGGGCGTCGCGCCGGCCTCTGCCATGTGGTAGCCGGAGATCGAGATGGTGTTCCACCGCGGGATCTCGGCCTGGCAGTACTGAAAGATGTCCGTGATCAGCCGGAGCGATGCGGCCGGCGGATAGATGTACGTTCCGCGGGCGATGTACTCCTTGAGCACGTCGTTCTGGATCGTCCCGCCGAGCTTGGCCGGGTCTACGCCCTGTTCCTCAGCGACCAGTTGGTAGAGCAGCAGGAGGACCGCCGCCGGAGCGTTGATCGTCATGGAGGTCGTCACCTGGTCGAGCGGGATCTGGTCGAAGAGCACCCGCATGTCGTCGATCGAGTCGATGGCAACACCGACCTTGCCGACCTCGCCGGACGCCACCGGGTGGTCGGAGTCGTACCCCATCTGAGTCGGTAGGTCGAACGCGACCGACAGTCCGGTCGTGCCTGCGGCTAGCAGCTGGTGGTAGCGCTCGTTCGACTCTTTCGCCGTTCCGAACCCCGCGTACTGCCGCATCGTCCACGGACGACCGGTGTACATGCTGGGGTAGACACCGCGGGTAAAGGGGTACTCGCCTGGCAGCCCGAGCTGGGTGCCGGCGTCCCAGCCGTCAAGAGCCTCAGGGCCGTACGTCGGCTCGATCGCAAACCCCGACTCGGACTGACGTGCATCGCTCACTGCAATCTCCTGACATGTGCCGCCCCGATCCGGGTGCGCCCGACGTCAGGGTACCGATCCGATCGACCGTGGACGGCAGGGCTCAGGGCTCACAGGGGGATGCCGAACCTCCGTACGGCATCGGCGGCCGGGTCGAACCCAGCTTCGGCCGGGGGCGGCTCGGGCACCGACTCGACCATGTCGTCCACGCTCACCGGTTCGGGTAGCCGGCCGAATCGTCGCTTTCGCTCGGCGGCAGACGCATCCTCAGGGTTGTCGCGGTCGGCCATGACATCACGGTACGCCCACGGAGTCGACACGGCAGACCGACAGGGGCAGACCGACAGGGCAGACTGTTGGCGTGCGCATCCTCGTGGCTGACGACGACCAAGCCGTCCGTGAGTCGCTCCGCCGATCTCTCACCTTCAACGGCTACGACGTGACGCTGGCTTCCAACGGCGTCGAAGCCATCGACGTCATGGCCACCTCACCAGACCTCGTCCTGCTCGATGTGAACATGCCCGGTATCGACGGACTCGAGGTGTGCCGCAGGATCCGCGCCTCCGGCAACGAGGTGCCCGTTCTCATGCTCACCGCTCGCGTCGAGATCGGTGACCGGGTGCTGGGGCTCGACGCGGGTGCCGACGACTACCTGCCCAAGCCCTTCGCCCTCGAAGAGCTGCTGGCACGCGTCCGAGCCTTGTTGCGGCGCGGACGAAGGTCGTCCACCGGTTCCGACGGCTCCAGTGACATGTCCGAGGAGTCGCGCACGTTCGCCGACCTCACCGTCGACCCGGCGACCCGGACAGTGCGGCGGGGCGAACGCAGCATCACTCTCACCCGGACCGAGTTCGAGCTGCTGTGGGTACTGATCCAGCGCCCCAAGCGCGTCCTGTCGCGCGAGCTGATCCTCGACGAGGTGTGGGGGTACGACTTCCCCACGACGGCAAACTCGCTGGAGGTCTACATCGGGTACCTACGTCGCAAGACCGAGGCCGAGGGCGAGCCGCGGCTGATCCACACGGTGCGCGGCGTCGGCTACGTCCTACGGGACACCGAGTGAGCGGGGCCGCACATCGACACGCCTCGCTGCGCGCGAGAGTCGCGGTGCTGGCCGGTGTCGCTGTCGCCATCGCTGTCGCCCTGACCACACTCGGGATCTACCTGACCGTACGCGCCCAGCTCTACAACCAGCTCGACAACGACCTCGTGGCCAGGGCCCAGGCGGCAAGCCGGGCACTCGCCGACCCCGATGTGGTGGCCGTGCTCCCGGCCGACGCGCTCGGTGACGCCCGGATCGGGCTCGTGTCGGCCGACCGGAGGGCGGTCGCTGCGCGAGGTGGCGCCCTTCCCCCGCTCGCCGACCCAGAGTTCGCCGTCGCCGCTGGCGAGATCCCCCAGTCCATCCGCGGAGTGACAGAGAACGGGGAGACCTTCCGCGTCGCTGCTGTGCCCGCGGGCCCAGGCAGCGCACTGGTCTTCGCGGCGTCCACCGACAGTGTGGACTCGACGCTGGCCTACGTCGGGTTCGTCTCACTCATCGTCGGGTTCTTGGGCGTGGTCGGTGCGGCAACTGCCGGGTACGGGGTCGCCAGGGCCGGCCTGGCGCCGCTGCGTTCGTTGACGGCGGCGACCGAGCGCGTCACCGACACGATGGACCTCACTCCGATCGAGTCGGTGGGCGGCGACGAGATCGGTCGACTGGCCGCCAGCTTCAACGTCATGCTCGCCTCACTGGCCGCGTCGCGCGAACGCGAACGACAGCTCGTCGCCGATGCCGGTCACGAGCTCAGGACGCCTCTGACCTCGCTGCGCACCAACCTCGACCTCCTGGCGCAGGAGGGTTCGACCGGCCGATCACTCGACCCCGACGACCGGGCGGGCCTGCTCGCTGACGTGCGGGACCAGATCGGTGAGCTCGGCGACCTCGTGGACGACCTCGTGCAGCTCTCACGCGGCGTTGAGCCGGCAAGCGAATGGGAGACGATCGACCTCGTCGAGCTTGCGGAGACCTCCCTCGACCGCGTCCGGAGACGCGCCCGCGACCTGACCTTCGAAGTGGCACTGTCGCCGTGGTGGGTAGAAGGTGACGCCCTCGCGCTCGGTCGTGCTGTCACCAACCTGCTGGACAACGCCGTGAAGTGGAGCCCGCCGCACTCGGTTGTCATCGTGCAGCTTCATGAGGGCGTGCTCAGTGTCGCTGACAGCGGGCCGGGGATCGACGACGAGGACCGGCCGCACATCTTCGAGAGGTTCTACCGAGCCGACGGAGCTCGCTCACAACCGGGCTCAGGTCTCGGACTCGCCATCGTCGCCCAGGCCGTTGCCCAGCATGGCGGGGCTATCAGCGTCAGCGACTCCCCCACGGGAGGAGCGCGGTTCGACGTCGCGATCCCAGGGCAACCGACGATTACCAAGTCTTAGTCGGCCCACGGCCTCCTCTCAGGTGGCTCTCAGGTGGTGACCCCACGATGGGGTCATGACCGACTCATACCCCACCATCCCCCTGCCCGAACGCCCCGACGGTGGCGACAACATCACCGTCACCGAGCAGGTGCCGCTGCCACCACAGAACCCGTGGGCCCCACCTGCCCCGCCTGCGACGGCACAGACGTCGAGCAAGCGGCGCCCGGGCCTCGGAATCGTGCTGGCCACCAGCCTGCTCGCCGGCACGCTCGGCGCCGGAGTCGGCGCCGCCGCCGTGATCGCGACGGACGACGGCCTGTCGACCTCGAGCACCACAACCGCGAGTGACATCGGGGACGTGTCGACGGCGGCTCTGCCGGACGGCAGTGTCGCCCGGGTCGCCGACCAGGTGCTGCCCAGCGTGGTGTCGATTCAGTTCAGCGGCTCGCAGGGCGGCGGCTCGGGCTCGGGGATCGTCATCGACGAGTCGGGCTTGATCTTGACCAACAACCACGTCGTCGAGGGTGCGGCCGACGGTGGGTCACTCACCGTCGCCTTCCAGGACGGCACGTCCACCAACGCCGAGATCGTCGGACGCGACCCCAGCTCAGACCTCGCCGTGATTCGGGTCGACGGTGTCGATGGCCTCAAGGCCGTCGCCCTTGGGTCGTCTGACGCCCTGCGCGTCGGCGAGACCGTCGTCGCGATCGGTTCGCCCCTCGGCCTGAACGGGACGGTGACCACCGGCATCGTCAGCGCGAAGAACCGACCGGTGCTCCCCGGCGATGCCGCCGGAGACCAGTCAGTGCTCAACGCCATCCAGACCGACGCCGCCATCAACCCGGGAAACTCCGGCGGCGCTCTCGTCAACCTCAAGGGTGAGCTGGTGGGCGTCAACTCCGCCATCGCCACCCTCGGGGCGTCCCCGGGCAGCCAGGCAGGCAGCATCGGTCTGGGCTTCGCCATTCCGATCGACCAGGCGAAGTGGATCTCTGCTCAGCTGATCGAGAACGGTTCGGTGCAGCATGCTCGCCTCGGAGTCTCGGTCGAGAGTGCGGCCGGCGATGTTCGCGGAGCACTGGTCAAGACCGTTGAGCCCGGCAGCAGCGCAGATGACATCGGCCTCCAGGTCGACGACGTCATCACCGGGTTCCACACCCAGGGCATCGACTCAGCCGATGCACTGGTGGCTGCCGTTCGTTCGGCAGAGCCCGGCACGACGGTGACCGTGACCTTGGTGCGCGGCGGCGACACCAAGAGCCTCGACGTCACGCTGGCGGCCGAACAGGCCAGCTGACCCACAGTTCCTTGTCCGGAACGGTCGCCCCTCCCCCTCCTGGGCGCCGTTCCGGACTTGGCTTGTCCGACGCTGATTGTCCGACGCTGATTGTCCGACGCTCGATCTAGGCTCGCGTCATGACCACCCTCTGGCTGATCCGCCACGGCGAGGCGCACGTCAACCAGCCGAACGACGACGGCACGTACTCACTGATCGACCGCCACGGCCTCACCGACCGTGGGGTCGAGCAGGCCACCAGGCTGCGAGACCGTCTGGTTCGCGAAGGAGTGCGGCCCGACGCGGTCGTCAGCAGTAGCTTCCGACGGGCACTTCAGACGGCGATGATCGTGTGCGCGGGGCTCGGCACCGAGCCCCTGGTCAACCACGAGGTTCAAGAGTGGCGCCCGGGCGATGACGCCGAGGTGATCCCGGTCGACGACGCCCTCGGGTCCTGGAGCCGGATCCTCGCCGGGCACGACCACGACCTCCGCATCACCCCGGGCTCAGAGTCACACAACGAGTTCCTCACCAGGGCCGACCGGGCCCTGGTGCAGCTGGCCAACGACCATTCCGACAAGACGGTGCTCGTCTTCACCCACGGCGGCGTCATCGGCCGCTCGTTCGTGACTTTCCTCGGCCTTCCGCCACGCAGCTCGTTGGTCGGCATTCGCAGCCGGCACACCTCGATCACCGAATGGCGACGCTCACCGGCACACCCGGAGGCGGGCCACCCCGACCCGATCTGGCAGCTCACCCGCTACAACGACGTCGCACACCTCGACGACGCCGAATGATGTCTCAGGAGGCCGGCATGCCCTTCTGCACCTCGTCCGAGGCGTACTGAACGGCCTCACCGACGATGTCGACGATCCGGCCCAGCATCTGCTCATCAGCGATCAACGGCGGCGAGAGCTGGACGACGGGGTCGCCTCGGTCGTCCAACCGGCAGAGCAGGCCATCGTCGTACAGACGTTGCGACAGCACCCGGCGCAGCAGCCAGTCGGCTTCCTCGCCCTCAAAGGTCTGCTTGGTGTCGCGGTCCTTGACCATCTCGAGCGCCCAGAAGTAACCGACTCCTCGCACGTCACCCACGAGTGGGATGCTGCGGAGCTCGTTCAGCCGCTTCGCGAGATAGGCCTCGTTCGACCGCACGTTGTCGACCACACCCTCGCGGTCGTAGATGTCGAGCACCTTCAGGCCGATGGCTGCCGACACCGGGTGACCGCTGTACGTGGTGCCGTGGTTGTAGAACGCTTTGCCCGTGACGAAGGGCTCTGCCACGCGCTCGTGAACGATCACTCCGCCGAGCGGGGCCATACCGGCGGTCGCGCCCTTGGCGAAGACGATGAAGTCGGGCGCGATGTCGTAGCGGATCGAGCCGAACCACTCACCCGTACGTCCGAAGCCGGTGATGACCTCGTCGGCGGTCAGCAGCGCCCCGTACTTGTCGGCGAGCGCTCGCAGCCCGGCCCAGTAGCCCTCGGGCGGCGTGAAGCACCCGCCTGAGTTCTGCACAGGCTCGGCGATGATCAAGGCCACCTCGTCGGGGCCCGCATCGATGATCGCCTGCTCCATCTCCTCGAGCAGCGCCTGGGTAAACGCCACCGGGTCGTCACCCTTGGGGTGGCGGTAGGCGTTCGTCGCGCTCACATGGGTGACGTCGATCGGCAGGGGCTCGAAGGGCGTACGACACTCCTCGATACCGGTGAAGGAGAGCGCGCCCAGACTTGTGCCGTGGTAGGCGGTGTCGCGGGCGATGGCCTTGGTCCGCTGCGGCTGGCCGTTTGCCTGGTGCCAGTTGCGCACCATCTTCCACATCGACTCGTTCGCTTCACCACCACCGGTGGTGAAGTAGACGCGGTTGAGCCCCTCAGGGGCAAGATCACCGATCCGCTCGGCCAGCTCGGCGGCGCGGGGGTGCGCCACGTACCAGGTGGAGGTGTAGGCGAGCTCTTCCATCTGAGCCTTCGCCGCGTCACCGACCTCGCTGCCGAAGTCGTGGCCGATGTTGGCGCAGTAGAGGCCCGACAGTCCGTCAATGAACCGACGGCCGTTCACGTCGATCAGCTCGCATCCTTCGCCCTTGACGAAGATCGGGATGTCGGCGTCCTTGTAGTTGCCCATGTCCGTGAAGTTGAGGAACAGGTGGTCGCGTACCTGCCGCTGAACCACCGCCGCGTCAACGGGCTGACCTGGACCTGACATGACTCCCACTTTCCCGACCACCGACCGGCGATCTGTTTGACCATTGCCTGACTGTTCAGTCAGGATACCCCCGCTGATGTTCTCGGCATCCCACCACGCCAGATTGAGGAATCCCGTGACCCACGCCGCGTCGGCCAGGGCCGACCTGTCCCCCGCCCTCCGCGAGCTGCAGGAACGGGCCAGGAACTACGTCAACGACGTCTTGATCCCCCTCGAGGAGAAGGCCGAGCGCGCCGGGGGGCCGCTTCCTGACGAGGACGTCCGGCGCATCCGTGAGACGGCCCTCGAGGCGGGGCTGGCCGGCGGCCTGCACAGCCCCGAGCATGGCGGCCAGGGGTGGTCCACGACCGAGTGGCTCCTGGTCGAGGAGCAGTTCGGGCGCAACACCAACGGGATCAGCTGGTACATGCCCACCGCGTACAACGTCTGGAAGTCGGCCAGCCCCGAGCTGATCGACCGTTGGCTGCGCCCCGCGCTGAAGGGCGAGCTACACGACGCGTACGCCGTCACGGAGGCCGAGGCCGGGTCAGACCCCTCCGGCATCGCCACGGTCGCGCACCGAACAGACGACGGCGGCTACGTGCTCAACGGAGAGAAGTGGTTCGTCACCTACGGCTCTGTGGCGGCGGTCATCATCGTGATGGCCAACGTCGTCGACGGAGACCGGCGCCTTCCCACGCTCTTCGCGGTACCGGCCGACGCCCCAGGAGTCTCGATCGTCGACGATCCCCCCTTCACCCATGCGTACCCGCACGGACACCCCACGATGCTCTTCTCGGACGTCGCAGTACGGGCCGAGGACGTCATCGGGGGCGTGGGCCAGGGCGACAACCTGCAGCGCATGTGGTTCACCGAGGAGCGCATCGGCATCGCCGCCCGCTGTGTCGGAGCCATGCAGCGACTGATCACCGAGACCACTGACTGGGCGATCAACCGCGAGCAGGGCGGTGCTCGCCTGATCGACCACCAGGGCGTGTCGTTCCCACTGGCAGACTCGGCGGCTGACGCCGCCGCCGGACGACTGATGGTGTTCGACATCGCAGCCCTCAAAGAGTCGGGTGCCGACCCCAAGCTGATCCATGGCAAGGCTTCCATGGCCAAGCTGTTCTGCTCAGAGGCGGCGAACCGCTGCGCCGACCGGTCGGTCCAGATCTTCGGCGGACGTGGCTACATGCGCACCAACGTCGCAGAGCGGTTCTGGCGCGAGCTGCGCGTAGACCGCATATGGGAGGGCACCAGCGAGATCCAGCGACTCATCGTCGCTCGCAGTCTCGAGCGGCGCGGCGTCGACGCGATGCTCAGCTGAGCACACGCCATGCAACTCGACCGCCTCTTCCGGCCGACGTCCATCGCTGTGGTCGGCGCCACGGACCGCCCCGGCTCGTACGGCAACGCCGCCATGAGCAACCTCGTCGCAGCCGGGTTCGCTGGCCGACTCGTCGGCGTCCATCCCACCCGGCGCGAGGTCCACGGCGTTTCCTGCGTGCCGTCGCTGGAGGCGCTGGGAGACCCCGTTGACGCCGTCGTCATCGCCACACCCGCTGACACCGTTCCCGATCTGGTGGACACCGCCGGACGCATGGGATGCGGCGGCACCGTGGTCTTTGCCGCCGATTTTGCCGAGACCGGTCGCACAGACCGACAAGACGCACTGGTTGCCGCGGCAGCGCGACACGATCTGCCGGTGATCGGCCCGAACGGGAACGGGATCGTCGCGCTGAGCAGCCGCGCTCCCATGTGGGGCGACAAAGTGGTCCCCAAGACAGCCGGCGCCGTCGGTCTCATCACCCAGAGCGGCAACGTCGGCGTCATCGGCCTTGCCAGCGACCGGGGGATCAACTGGCACACCGTCATTAGCGTCGGCAACAGCGCCGTCGTCGACGCCGCCGAGTGTCTGTCCTACCTCGCCGGCGCGGATGGCGTCCGGTCGGTCGCCCTCTATCTCGAAGGCGACGGCGACGGGGCTCGCTGGGCCGAGGCGTTCGCGCGATGCGCTGAGAACGACGTTCGAATCGCCGTCCTGAAGGCGGGCCGAAGCGCCGCCGGCGCCGTTGCTGGCGGCGCACACACTGCCGCAGTCGCAGGTGACCACCGGATCTTCGCGTCCCTGGTGGCCGAGGTCGGAGGCGCGTGGTGCCATGACCCGCATGAGCTGCTGGAGACCGCCAAGCTGCTGGCGACGCCCCGCCCCGCCACGTCCGGTGGCCTCGCGGTCGTCACGTGTTCTGGCGGAGACTCGGTGATCACTGCGGATGAGGCAGACCGGCTCGACGTCCCGCTCGCCACATTCTCGCCGACAACGCAGGCGGCCCTCGCTGATCTGTTGCCTGACGGTGTGCAGCCCACCAACCCCCTCGACCACACCAACATGCTGTGGGCCGACATTCCGCGCGTCCGGGCGCTCGTCGAGACGTTGGCTGCCGACCCCGGCGTCAACCAGGTGCTCTACGTGCAGGACACCCCACCTGATCTTGACGAGAGCGACGCCGCCGAGTGGAAGGCCACCCGCGACGGCCTGGTCACCGCTGACATCCCGGGCGTCACTAAAGCGCTGGCATCCGGGCTCCCCGAGATGCTGCCCTCCCCAGCCGGCCAGTCCTGGGATGAGCACGAGGTGACCGCGCTGGCGGGGATACCGACCGCCCTTGCTGCGCTGCGTGCCCACACGCTCAAGTCCGCCTCAGCTGAGCACCTGCGGGCGATCGCCGCGGCGGCAGTTCCGGGTGAGCCGGGCGAGTGGTGCTCCGAGCATGAGGGAAAGTCGCTGCTCGCGTCGTACGGCGTCGCGGTCCCGGTTGGGCGGGCTGTCGCCTCAGCCGACGGGGCTGTCACCGCCGCTGCCGAGCTCGGGGGGCCGGTCGCCATGAAGATCAGCCACCCAGAGATCCAGCACAAGACCGACATCGGCGGAGTGCTCCTCGGCCTTACCGACCCTGAACACATCCACGTTGCCGCCGAGCAGCTCCTGGCACTGCGACCGGACGGTGCCGTGCTGGTCGAGCAGATGGCGTCGCCCGGAACGGAGATGCTCATCTCGGCGACCCGTGACGGTGTCGTGCCGGCGCTGGTCATCGGCACCGGCGGCATCTGGACCGAGCTCATGCAGGACGTCGTCGTGATCCCCCTGCCGGCAGATGCTGCACGCGTTGGCGAGGCGCTGCAGACCCTGACCAGCTACCCGGTGCTCGCCGGCGGACGCGGACGGACTCCACTTGCCGTCGACGCGCTGTGCGAGCTGGCCGCGGCCGTCGGCAGGGCCCTGGTCGACGACGGCCTGAGTCTGGTCGAGCTCAACCCGGTGATCGTGACGGAGACGTCGGCGGTCGCCGTGGACGCCGTCGTGCGTCGCTAGTCACAGGCAGAGGTAGAGGCACGAGACCTTGTCAGTGGTGGGTGGCACGGTCAGTACATGACCTCACCAGCCACGACCATCGGCGATCAGGTTGCCGACCTGCTCTCAGACGTATCCCCCATGGCGCAGTGGAGCGACTCAGACCTCGCCGAGCTGGTGGGACAGCTTGAGCGAGTCAACAACGCAGCACAAGCGATCCAGGCCGACGTGATGTCCGAGGTTGCGCGTCGCGCGGGGCGAGCAGATCGACGCGAGGAGGAGCGTCGGGGTCGGCCACTCATGCCGCATGAGTCACGGTCTGAGTACGTCGCGGACGAGATCGCGGTCATGCTCGCCACCACAAAGGTCGATGCGGCCCGTCGTTACGGTCTCGCACTGTCCGCGTCCGACCATCCCGCCGTACTCGTGCGGTGGCGTGGCGGAGCCCTCAGTGCCCGAAAAGTGCAGGTGATCTGCGACGGCCTCATTGACGTGTCGAACCCAGCGGCTGCGGCGCTGGCCGAGCAGGCATCCAGCTACGCCGAGACGCACACCGCCCCAGAGCTTCGGCGGTGGCTCGCGCGACGAGTCATTGCGGCCGACCCCGGCATGGCCGAGATCCGGCGCGCGAGGGCGGTAGCCGACCGCAGGGTGACCGTCACACCGCTCCCCGATGGTGTCTCAGAGCTCTACGCACTGCTCCCGAGCGTGCTGGCCCGACAGGTCTACGACAGCGTAAACACTCTCGCCCAGGCCGCCGGTCATGACGACATTCGAACGATGGACCAGCGACGCGCCGATGCGCTGATCGACCTCGTGGTCGGCAGGGCCGAACCACCACAGGTCACGATCCAGGTGGTGGTGCCGGCCGACACCCTGATCGGCGAGAGCGCCGAGCCGGCAGACGTCGCCGGCGTGGGTCCGGTCACCAGTGCTGAGGCCCTCGGTCTGGCCGATGGCACTGACCGCGACATCACGTTTCGTCGCATGCTCGCCGACCCCGACACCGGCTACCTGGTCGACATTGCCGAACGGCAGTACCGCCCCTCTGCTGCACTGGACCGAGCCGTCCGCGCCCGCGATCGGGTCTGCCGTTTCCCCGGCTGCTCCCGACCGGCGACCAGACGTCAGGGAACCGACCTCGACCACACCACTCCATGGCCACGCGGCCAGACCACGGCGTCGAACCTCGCCGTTCTCTGCCGGCACCACCATCTCCTCAAACACTCTCCGGGCTGGACGGCCCAGTTGCACCCTGATGGCGTGATGGAGTGGACGTCGCCCAGTGGCAAGACATTCCGAACCGAGCCCTGGGTGTACGCCGACACCGGATAGCGCGCGCGACGTCGCTAGCCCAACCGTTTCATCACGAGCTGCGCTGCGCTGCGCCCACACATGCCGTGCACGCCGCCCCCCGGTGGGGTCGACGACGAACACAGGAACAGGCTCGGATCCGGTGTGGCCCAGGGCGCCAACGACAGACGCGGACGCGCCGCCATCTGGCGCCAGTCCGAGACGCCGCCGGCGATGTCCCCGCCAACCTCGTTCGCGTTATGGGCCTCCAACGCGGCGGGGCCCATGACGTGTCTCGCCAGCACCCGGTCGCGGAACCCGGGAGCGAATCGCTCGATCTGACGCTCGATGGCATCAGTCATGTCGACATCGCACCCGTTCGGCACATGGCAGTACGCCCAGAGGGTGTGCTGGCCGTCCGGCGCGCGCGACGGGTCGGCGCCTGAGGCCTGGGCAACCAGGACGTAGGGCCGCTCGGGCACTCTCCCCTGAGCCACATCGCGCTCGGACGCCGCCATCTCGGCAAAGGTCGCTCCGAGGTGCACGGTGCCGGCTCCTGCCAGCTGCTCGTCGCCCCAGGGCACCGGGGCGTCGAGCGCCCAGTCCACCTTGAACACTCCCGCGCCGTAGCGCCACTCAGCGAGTCGTCTGCGGTAGGCCGGCGGGAAACGCTCGCCGGCGATCCGGAGTATCTGGCGTGGGGTGAGGTCGAAGAGCACAGCGCGTGCAGCGGGCACATCTGCCATAGAGGTGACCGGGTGCCCAGTACGCACCTCGCCGCCCAGCGACTCCAGGCGGCGGACCAGGGCGTCCGCGATCGACTGCGACCCTCCGACGGCCACCGGCCACCCAACGCCGTGCGCCAGCCCGCCCAGCAGCAGGCCCACCGCCGAGGTGAGGGGCGCCGCCAGATCGAGCGTGGCATGGGCTGCCAGCCCACCGAAGAGCGCGCGCGCTGGTTCATCACGGAAGACCGTCCTGGCGAACCAGCTGCTCGGCCAGAGGCCAGCCGCTCCGATCACGCCAGTGGTCACAGGAGCCCGAGGTGGCACCGCCAGCGGCTCGAGAACGCCATCGGCCATCGACGCCCAATGCCGCCCCGCGCTCCCGACCGTGCGCGCCCACGCGGCCCCGTCGCGGCCGAGCTGGGCAGCGGTGGCGTCAACGTCGCGATGCAGCAGCAGGGAGCGGCCCAGAGCCAGCGGGTGTCCGAGCGGAACCTCCGGGTGGACGAGTCGCAGTCCCTCGCGCTCAAGCTCTAGCTCGCGGAAGGCCGGCGAAGCCAGCGCGAGCGGGTGTGCGGTCGAACAGACATCGTGAAGAAATCCGGGGAGGGTGAGCTGCTCGGTGCGCGTCCCGCCGCCGTACTGCTCGGCTGCTTCGAGGACCAGTACCTGCCACCCGGCCTCGGCCAATGTGACTGCCGCCACAAGCCCGTTGGGCCCCGAACCGACGACCACCGCATCGATGTCTGGTGAGGGTGCGCGGCGAGGCTCTGGCGCAGCACTGGATGTCACGCCTCCACTCTCTCAGGTCTAACGGATCCCGCGAGGGCCGAGAGGCGATCATGGGCGTGCCGCCGGTAGCATCGAGTCGGTGCAGCCGAGAGGCTGTCACCGGTCGTGACCAGCCGCTTCGCCGTTACCAGGCAGCGGCCCGAGCAACTCGACACCGGAGGCGTCAGGTGCCAACCGCACCCGCTGGCACGCTCTACCGCGGCCGTGAAGGCATGTGGTCGTGGGTAGCCCACCGGATTACCGGTGCCCTCACCTTCTTCTTCCTTTTCGCCCACGTGCTCGACACCGCGCTGGTGCGGGTCTCCCCCGAGGCCTACGACACGGTGATCGCGACCTACAAGAACCCGGTCGTCA
This sequence comes from Actinomycetes bacterium, assembly GCA_024644435.1. Lineage (GTDB taxonomy): Bacteria > Actinomycetota > Actinomycetes > JAHEKZ01 > JAHEKZ01 > JAHEKZ01. The sequence continues at coordinate 32,267 of JAHEKZ010000004.1, forward strand.
ACCTGCTCGAAGTCGGCCTGGTGGGTGCCGTCCTCTATCACGCCCTGAACGGCGTCCGCGTGATCCTCATCGACTTCTGGAGCAAGGGGCCCAAGTACCAGCAGGCGATGCTGTGGTCGATCGTGGCTGTGTGGATGCTCCTGATGATCCCGGGCGTCTACTTCATGCTCGAACACACTGTCAGCGCCGTCTTCGGGGGGTCCTGACATGTCATCCGCCGAGGCCCCCGACATCCGAGCACCGCGTACCCAACGCACCTTCGGGTCAAGTGGCCGGTCGAACTTCGAGCTCTACTCGTGGCTGTTCATGCGCATCTCGGGCCTCGTGCTCATCTTCCTGGTCCTTGGCCACCTCTTCATCATGAACGTGCTCGACGGCGGTGTTCAGCGGATCAACTTCGCGTTCGTTGCCGGCCGCTGGTCATCCCCGTTCTGGCAGGTGTGGGACCTGCTGATGCTCTGGCTCGCTCAGCTCCACGGCGGCAACGGACTACGCGTGATCATCAATGACTACGCCGAGCGCAACTCCAGCAGGATGTGGCTGAAGGCAGCGCTCTACGCGTCGATGGTCCTCATCCTCGTCACCGGAACCCTGGTGATCTTCACCTTCGACCCGAACATCAGCTGAGGAGCGCAACCTCATGCCCCAGGTACACAAGTACGACGTGGTCATCGTCGGCGCCGGCGGGGCCGGGATGCGCGCCGCCCTCGAGTCGGGCAAGCGCGTCCGCACCGCCGTCCTCACCAAGCTCTACCCGACTCGCTCGCACACGGGCGCCGCTCAGGGCGGTATGTGTGCCGCCCTGGCGAACGTCGAGGAGGACAACTGGGAGTGGCACACCTTCGACACGATCAAGGGCGGCGACTACCTCGTCGACCAGGATGCCGCCGAGATCATGGCCAAGGAAGCGATCGACGCCGTCCTCGACCTCGAGAAGATGGGGCTGCCCTTCTCGAGAACGCCGGAAGGACGCATCGACCAACGACGCTTCGGCGGACACACGCGTAACCACGGTGAAGCTGCCGTGCGGCGGGCCTGCTACGCCGCAGACCGCACAGGACACATGATCCTGCAGACGCTGTACCAACAGTGCACCAAGCACAACGTCGAGTTCTACAACGAGTTCTACGTACTCGACCTGCTCATGACCGACGGAGAGGTCGCTGGCGTCGTCGCCTACGAGCTGTCGACCGGCGAGCTGCACGTCTTCCAGGCCAAGTCGGTGGTCTTTGCCACCGGGGGGTTCGGTCGGGTGTTCAAGACCACGTCCAACGCACTCTCACTCACCGGTGACGGCATGGGTGTCGTGTGGCGGCGCGGACTGCCGCTTGAAGACATGGAGTTCTACCAGTTCCACCCCACCGGTCTGGCCGGTCTGGGCATCCTCCTCACCGAGGGAGCGCGGGGTGAAGGCGGCATTCTGCGCAACGACTCCGGCGAACGGTTCATGGAGCGCTACGCACCGACGATCAAGGACCTCGCCCCCCGCGACATGGTGAGCCGGGCGATCTACACCGAGGTACGCCAGGGCCGCGGGTGCGGCCCGAACAAGGAGTACGTCCTCCTCGACCTCACCCACATCCCGGCGGAGCAGCTGGAAGCCAAGCTGCCCGACATCACGGAGTTCAGCCGTACCTACCTCGGCATCGATCCGGTAACCGAACCGGTGCCGATCTACCCGACGGCCCACTATGCGATGGGTGGGATCCCCACCGACATCGACGCCCGAGCTCTACGCGACAACCAGCACGTCGTGCCGGGGCTGTACGCCGCCGGAGAGGCCGCGTGCGTATCCGTCCACGGCGCGAACCGGCTCGGCACGAACTCACTGCTCGACATCAATGTCTTCGGCCGTCGCGCCGGTCTTGCTGCCGCCGAGTACGCCGCTACTGCACACTTCGTCGACCTTCCCGAAGAGCCGGAGTCAGACGTCCGTCAGCTCATTGACCGGCTCCTGAACGGCACGGGGGGCGAGCGCACCGGAGCGATCCGCACCGAGCTCCAGCAGACGATGGACGACCACGCATCGGTCTACCGCACCGACACCACCCTTAAGCAGGCCGAGGTCGACGTCGCCGAGCTCAAACGGCGCTACCTCGAGGTCACCGTTCAGGACAAGGGGCTGCGCTACAACACCGACATGTTGGAGGCCGTCGAGCTCGGGTTCTTGCTCGATCTTGCCGAGGTTGTGGTGGTCTCGGCCAGGGCCCGCAACGAGTCGCGCGGAGGCCACTTCCGAGAGGACTACCCCAACCGAGACGACGTCAACTTCATGCGGCACACGATGGCGTACCGCGAGATCGACGCCGAAGGCACCGAAGAGATCCGCCTCGACTACAAGCCCGTGACCGTCACCCGCTACCAGCCGATGGAGCGCAAGTACTGATGACTGCCACGATCGACCAACCCCTCGACCACGCACCCGAGAGCGGTTCAGCCCTCCAGCGACGCACCGTGACGCTGCGAATACGCCGCTTCAACCCTGAAGCCGGCGACACCGAGCCCGCCTGGCACGACTACCCGGTCGAGGTGCTGCCTACGGACCGGGTTCTCGATGCCCTCAACAAGATCAAGTCGGAGCAGGACGGCACCCTCACCTACCGGCGCTCCTGTGCTCACGGCGTCTGTGGTTCCGACGCCATGCGGATCAACGGCCGCAACCGGCTGGCCTGCAAGACGCTGATCAAAGACCTCAACATGGACGCCGCCATCATGGTCGAGGCGATCAAAGGACTCCCGCTCGAGAAAGACCTCATCGTCGACATGGAGCCGTTCTTCCAGGCCTACCGCGACATCAAGCCCTTCTTGATCACCGAGGGCCACGAACCGACGCGTGAACGGCTGCAGAGCCAGCATGATCGCGAGCGGTTCGATGACACCACCAAGTGCATCCTCTGCGCAGCCTGCACCACGTCGTGTCCGGTCTTCTGGACCGATGGCCAGTACTTCGGGCCGGCTGCGATCGTCGGCGCCCACCGGTTCATTTTCGACAGTCGTGACGAAGGCGCATCCCAGCGCCTCGACATCCTCAACGACCGCGAGGGTGTGTGGCGGTGCCGCACCACGTTCAACTGCACGGAGGCGTGCCCCCGCGGCATCCAGATCACCCAGGCCATTCAAGAGGTCAAGCGAGCCCTGATCTCCCGCAGAATCTGATCCGCGCCACGTACGGGTAGCCTCGTGTGCGATATGAACTCCTTCGCCCGCGTTGTCGCCGCCGTCGTGCTGGCCGGTGCGGTAACCGCCCCTGGGGCGGCCGCCGCGTCACCCGCAGACCCTCTGGATGCCTCTGGGGTCGTGGTTGACGGACGGGAACCGCCGAAGGTGCGCGCTCAGTCGTGGGTGGTGGCTGATGCCGACACCGGCGAGGTCCTGGCTGCCAAGGGCGCTCACGAACGACTCAGGCCGGCCAGCACGCTCAAGACGCTGACGGCTGTCACCCTGCTCCCGCGGCTCAACCTCGACGACCGGTACCGCGTCCAGTGGGAGGACGCCCACACGGTCGGTAGCGCCGTCGGCATCGTGCCTGGCTCCCGCTACACGATCGACGAGCTCTTCTACGGCATGCTGCTGCCGAGTGGCAACGACGCCGCACAGGCGCTGGCATCTGCCGCGGGAGGCAAGCGGAAGACCGTTCGAGCCATGAACCAGCAGGCCATCGCGCTCGGTGCCGTCGATACGACCGCGGTGAACCCCACAGGGCTCGATGCCAAGCAGCAGTTCTCCTCCGCGTTCGATCTGGCCATTTTCGCCAGGGCCGGGCTCACCGACCGAGACTTCCGGCGGTACGTGTCGACGGTCTCCACGTCCTTCCCGGCGCAAGAACCCAAGCGGGACAAGCGCCGTGACACCTACATGATCTACAACCAGAACCCGTTGCTGCTCGAGGGGTACCGAGGGGCTCTCGGGGTCAAGACCGGCTACACGACGCTGGCGGGCCGCACCTACGTGGGCGCCGTCAGACGTGGCGGTCGTACCCTCATCGTGACGCTCATGGGCCTGGTCGATCCCACCGACACATCGGCCGAGCGTCTGTTCACCTGGGGATTCGCCCACGCCGACGACGTAAACCCTGTTGGCTCCCTCGACGCCGACGACTCATCCCCCGTGGCGACGAACGTCGTGAGCTCAGCGCCGGCGCCACAGGCAGCTGGGGTCAGTGCGCCGCTCAACGACGACTCATCGGCCCTCGGCCGCTCCCTCTGGGTGGCCCTAGCCGTCGGGCTGGTCGGTGGTGGGTGGTGGCTGCAACGTCGACGAACCTGACGCTGCCCCAGGCGTCGCGGACGTCGCGGAGGCCGTAGCGACCGACGGAAGCTCGACGTCGCCGCCTTTCAGACGCTCGAGGTACGCCACCTCCTCGTCAGTGCGAGGAGCTCCCTCACAGACGGCGACCCAGCTGGCGAAGTAGAGCAGCACGGCCGAGGCCGTGTACAGGAAGACCAAGAGTGCGGCAGCGACAGCCAGCGCCCCGTAGACCGGGTTCGACAGCGTCTTGCCCACCACCAGGAACGATGCCTGGGTCAGCACCACGAGGGCGACTGTCGTGTACAACGCCCCCACCATGACCGAGCGCCAGCGCCGGTGTGGACGGTTCCACCATGCCGCCCCGTACAGGGCCACAACAACGATCCACACCAGCAGGCCGAGGATGGCGACAGCGCTGAGCTGGACGAGCCAGGTGGCCTCTTCGTTGAGACCCAGCCAGTCGAGGGCAGACGTGCCGAACGTCTCGAGGATGACGGCGCCGACCAGTGCCACCAGCAGAATCGTCCCCATGACCAGCAGGGCTCCGGTGTCCTGAAGCCGTAGGAGCACCCAGTTCCGTGGCCGGCGCATCGCACCTTGCATCCGACGGACGCCCTCCATCGTCGAGTCGACCCAGCCCAGCCCGGCGACCAACAGTCCGATCACACTGATGACCCCGGCATTGGTCGTCACCGTGGCGACCTTTTCGATGTCCACCGGCTGGTCCGACCCCTGCGGGTCGAAAAGCAGCGGCAGCGCATCCTTCAGGAAGTCCTCCACCTCAGCCCGGACGTCGGGAAGGTTCGACAGCACGACGCCGAACGCGATGAAGGCCAGCACAACCAGCGGAAAGAGCGCCAGGTAGCCGAAGAGGGCGATGCCAGCTGCCCAGCGCGTGAACCGCAGACCATTTGCCCGGTCCAGCGCGCGCAGATGGCGAGAGACGAAACCGAACTGCTCAGCCCACGTGCGCAGCCGCACCAACCGCTCAGCCATGGGGCCCGACGAGCGGGAAGCCGGCCTCGGACTCCCACACCCCGTGCTCAGCCAGCTCATAGCGTTCGATCTGGGCAACCTCGAACCGCAGGGCAAAGGAGGTCAGCTCGTTCTCCGCGTGATCGTGGGCGTCGTCGGACAGGTCGACCGCGATGGTCACGTGCGGGTGGTACGGAAAGGGAAGAGACCGTCGGAGCGGGCCGCCGCGCACGCTGTCGGCCAGCTGCCGACAGGCGTCAGCGCCGTCACCCACGACGACGAACGACGTCTGTGTCACCGGACGGAAGGTAGACGTGCCATTCAGCGCCAGCCCGAACGCCGACCGCTCGGCAGCAACCCGCTGGAGGTGCTCGTCGACCTCGGACATGCGATGCCGCGGCACCTGGGTGGGCGGCAGCAGCGTGACATGCGACGGGATGGTCCACGCCAGTGGATCACCGAACGACGCCCGGAGCTCCTGCAGCTGCTCTCCCCATGGATCGGGGATCGTGATGGCGACGCCCACCGTCGCCCGCTCCGGACTCAGCACGGTCAGAGCCGCGGGGCCAGGAAACCGACCCGCTCGTAGACCGTGGTCAGCGTGGGCAAGGCCATTGACCGTGCCCGCTCCGCGCCGTCGGCCAAGATCTTGTCGAGCAGGTCGGCGTTGTCGAGCAGCTCACGGACACGACGCTGGAAGGGCTCGACGAACTCCGCGAACGCCTCACCCACATCCTTCTTCAGATCCCCGTAGCCACTTCCTGCGTACGCATCAGCAAGCGCCTGAGGGGACTGGTCGGTAAGCGCGCCCAGGATCGTGAGCAGGTTCGAGACCCCCGCCTTCTCCACCGGGTCGTAGACGATCTCTCGCCCACTGTCGGTGACGGCTGAGCGGATCTTCTTGACGTTGACCTTGACGTCATCGAGCAGGGACAGGCACCCGGCTCCCCCGAGACTCTTACTCATCTGCTTGTCCGGCTGCTGCAGATCGAGGATCTTGGCCCGCGCCTTGATGATGTGCGGCTCGGGCACCACCAGGGTCTCGCCAAACGTGGAGTTGAAGCGCTGTGCCAGGTCGCGGGTCAGCTCGATGTGCTGACGCTGGTCCTCGCCGACGGGAACCTGATCTGCGCCGTACAAGAGGATGTCGGCCGCCTGCAGAACCGGGTAGGTGAAGAGCCCGACCGTGACCCGGTCCAGCTGCTGACGCGACGACTTGTCCTTGAACTGGGTCATCCGGCTGGCCTCGCCGTAGCCGGTCAGACACCCCAGAACCCAGGCCAACTGGGAGTGCGCTGCCACGTGGCTCTGGACGAACAACACACTCTGCTCGGGGTCAACTCCCGCCGCCAGGAACTGGGCGGCGGTGACCCGCGTCCGGCGTCGAAGCTCTTCTGGGTCGTGCGGCATCGTGATGGCGTGCTGGTCGACCACGCAGTACACGCACTCATGATCACTCTGGAGGGCCACCCATTGGGTGAGCGCACCGAGGTAGTTGCCCAGGTGCAGAGAGTCGGCGGTCGGTTGCATGCCCGAGAAGACCCGAGGACGTGACTGCGACATGCCGAGCAGTCTCTCAGACCGCGGGACCGGCCTCGGGAGTGACCCGGATGCGCGAGACCCGGCGTCCCTCGACGTCTACGACGTCCAGCCGGTGCCCGTTGACCTGCACGCGATCGCCGACCATCGGGAACCGTCCGAGGGCGTTGACGACGTAGCCCGTGGCCGTCTCGTACGGCCCCTCCGGCAGCTCGACACCGGTCTCATCCTGGAAGTCCTCGATGTTGAGCAGGCCATCCACCTCGACAGACTCCCCCTCCCTGGTCGTCTCGGGCTCCACGACGTCGTACTCGTCGCGGATGTCGCCGACGATCTCCTCGACCAGGTCCTCCAGGGTCACGATGCCCGCCGTTCCGCCGTACTCGTCCACCACGATGACGAGGTGTTGACCTTCGCGTCTCATGTGCTGCAACGACGACAGCACCCGGTTGGTGCCGGGCAGCATCAGCACCGGACGCGCCAGCTCGCCGACGCGCACCGAACGCCCGGACAGCTCAGGGTCGAGGAGATCGCGCACGTGGACGAACCCGGTCACGTCATCGGCTGAGCCCCTGACCACCGGATAGCGGGAGTGCGGCATCTTGGCAGCATCCTTGACCGCCTTGAACAACGGCGTCGAGGCATCGAGGAAGTCAACCTCTGTCCGATGGACCATCACCTCACGCAGCTGCTGGTCGTTGGCCGTGAACACCTGCTCGAGCAGCTCACGCTCCTCGTCGTCGAGCTCGCTGTGCCCGGCCACGAGCTCGCGCAGCTCGAGTTCGCTGATCTGCTCTCTGGAGGCCTTGGGGTCGCCCCCGGCAAGACGCACCACTAGGTCAGTGGAGCGCGAGAGCAGCCAGATCAGTGGTGTCGACACCTTCGCCATGAGCTCGATGGCCGGCGCCGACACCAGCGCCACCCGTTCGGCCCGCTGGAGCGCGAGGCGCTTGGGCGCCAGCTCGCTGAGAACCAACGAGAGATACACGATGACGAGCGTGATGCCCACCAGTGCCACACCATCGGCCAGACGAACGGGGAGACCCCAGTCGATGAGAACAGGTGAGACGTCACTTGCGATGGTGCTGGCGCCGAACGCGGCTGACAAGAACCCGGACAACGTGACGCCGATCTGCACGGCAGACAGGAACCTGTTGGGTTGGTTGTGCAGCCGCCGAACTGCTCGCCCACGGCCGCCCCGTTGGCCGAGCTGGGTCACCTGGCTCTCGCGAAGGGAGACCAGCGCCATCTCGGCTGCCGCGAAGAAACCACCGATCAGCACGAAGAGCAGGACGATGCCGATGTTGACCAGCAGGGGGCTCATTGCCGCACTTCCTCGGGCCGAGCCCCCCACGTACTAGGGGGTTCCATCCACCCAGCGTATCGGTGGACCAGCCCCAGCGGCAGCAGCCGTCGCCCCCGGAGGGCTACCGCCGGGTCCGACTCCGCACCAACCGCCACAGGTAGCTGACGACGAGAACCCCCGCCACGGCGAGAGATGCGATGTAGGCGACGTTGCTGGCATCCGCCAGTCGCTGGTTGCCCTCGGAGGTGAAGACACTGGAGGCAACGGCCGACCCCACCAGCGACCCCGCCACCAGCACCGCGATGACGATCATCGAGGTGATGGACCGTGCCGCCTCCATCTGCCGGTCCAGTGCGCTGGTGTCGACGTAGACGGTGAGCCGGCCGCTCTTGAGCTGGTCGCGCCACGAGAGCAGCCCCTTGAGGTAGTCGGGGGCAGCCTGGAAGGCCTCGCTGAGCAGCTTCGACCCTTCACGGCGAGCCGCGTCCTCAATCACCCCATCTGCGATCGCCTGCTGGCCGAGCTCGATCGACGCTTTCAGCGCCTCCGTCGTGAACGGGTGCTCGGGATCGGCCAGCGGCGTGAAGAAGGCCGATGCCTGGGTGAGCGACTTCAGCGCGAGGGTGAGCTGAGGGTCGAGTCGGTATCCGTTGTCGCGCAGGATGGCCACAGCAGTCGACATCACGTCCTTGACATCGATACCGGTTCCGCGCCCATAGCGCGCCATGCGGCGTTCGAACTCTTTGTCGAAACGTTCGGGGTCCGCATCGTCACGGAAGGGAACGCTCAGGGCACGAAGCTGACGGCCCATCCCGCTGGTATCGCCCTTGACGAACATCCACAGCAGGAGCACCAGATTCGCGCGTTGAGCGACCGTGATCTGACCCACCATGCCGGCGTCCAAGAACGTCACGACGCCGGTATCGAGGTCGACGAAGAGGTTCCCCGGGTGCGGATCGGCGTGGAAGTACCCATCGATCATCAACATCTTGATCGCCGCACGTAGGGCAGCATTGGCCGAAACCGCTGGGTCGAGGCCCGCCGCACGCATCGCGTCGACGTTGGAGATCTTGACGCCGCTGATGAACTCCTGGGTGAGTACACGTTTGGCCGACAGGGACCGGTAGACCTTGGGGATGTGCACCCCGTCGATGCCGCTGAGGTTCTCCGCCAGGCGTTCCATGTTGTAGGCCTCGGCGTAGTAGTCGAGCTCGTCCATCAGCGAGGAGCCGAACTCGTCCAACATCGAGCTCAGGCCGATCTCGCGGGCGTACGTGCTTCGAGCCTCGGCATAGCGACCAAACGTCCGTGCGACGCCCAGGTCAGCCTTTACCTGGGGCTCGAGCGCCGGACGTTGGACCTTGACCACCACTTCGTCCCCGTCGAAGGTCGTGGCCCGGTACACCTGCCCCAACGAGGCCGCGGCCAGCGGCGTGGTGTCGAACGTTGCGTAGAGCTCTTCCGGCGGGGCACCGAGCTCATCGATGATCACCTGGCGGGCCAGCTCGTATGGGGCCGGAGGCACGTCGCTCTGCAGCAGCTCGAGCTCGTACTTCCAGTCGTCCGGGAGCGTGCTGGCCTGACTCGACACGATCTGACCGAGCTTGACGTAGGTCGGGCCGAGGTCTTCCATCAGCAACCGGGTCCGCTGAGCCATCGAGAGCTCGGCCGGCGGGCCATCCGTCCGGAAGATCCAACCCTGGATCCGACGCCGTGGACCTCCCCACCACGTCTGGTCAAGCAACGACTCGGTGCCGAACTGGAGCAGGGTGCTGTAGATCTCCTGCATCCGCCGGTTCTCGTGGAGCGTCTCGAGACCACCACTCATGACGCCCCCTCACGAAAGCTGGCGGTATCTCTGCTGTCCTGCACAGGAGGGTTCGTACCGGCCATCGCATCGAAGACCATGCCGAGCACACCGACCACGAAACCCCCGAACACGAGCTGCCAGAGACGGTCGTACGTGATCAGGTCGCTCAGCACCGCGGTGAGTAGCCACAGCAGCACGGCGTTGACCACGATGTTGATCAGTCCGTAGGACGCAACGAGGAACCTCAGCGAGAAGAACTGCAGCGCCGGTTTCACGACGGCACTGATCACGGCAAAGACGCCGGCCACCAACCAGAACTGGCCGAGTTGCCAGCCGCTGAAGGAGAGCCCCGGAGTGAACACGACCGTGAGCGTCACCGCCAGCCCGCTCGTCACCAGGCGGACCAGCACCAGCCGCCAGTTGAGGTTCTGGCCCCATACCCGCGAGCGGCGTCGCTCGACAGCCGGAACGGCGAGAGTCGCATCCGTCCTCACCGCATCAACCATCATGTTTCCCACTTCCTGATCGGTTCGAGGTAATCACATTGTGTCCCACCCCGCTGCGACAGATGCTGGAAAAACCTGGTCCCAGCGGGCGACTCCCACGGCGCTCACTCGCGGCGATCACATCGTGCTCACTCACCTTGCACCAGCGGCGGGGGCATCCCGCCGACCCCCCACGCGTCAGCGCCACCGTCGACGGTCACGACGGTCCCGGTGACGTAGCTCGCTGCGTCCGAGAGCAGGAACTCGATGACACTGGCCACCTCATCCGGGTGCCCCAGCCGCTTCATCGGGATGGTCTCGACCCACTCGTTGACGACATCGCCGTACTGCTCGAGTCCTTCCGTTGCCACGGTCCCGGCGCTGACACAGTTCGAGCGGATCCCGTAGCGCGACCACTCCAGTGCCAGCCCGGTGGCCAGGTTCTCGACCGCTGCCCTTGCCGACGCCGCGTGCGACGCCTGGGGCATCCCTCGTCTCGGGCTGAACCCGATGAAGACCACGGCGCCGGACAGCTGCGGAATGAACGCCCGGTTGGCCACCTCGCGCGTGACAGACCACGCCGCCTCGACAGCGAGGCGGTGCACCGCCCGGAACCCACCTACGGAGATGTCCTCCGCGTCGGCCGTGAACTGACCTCCGGCGTTGTTCACCAGCGCGTCGATCCGGCCACCCTCCTCCAGCACCCGGTCGAGGAAGTGCGACACCTGGTCGGGGTCGCGTACGTCGCAGGGCTCAGCCAGACAGACCCCTCCGGCGATGGCAATCTGCTCACGCACGGCTTCGATCGGTTCTGGCCGGCGGCCGCAGATCGCCACGTGGTACCCGCTCGATGCCAGCCGAAGCGCCGTGGCACGTCCGATCCCGGTACCTCCCCCGGTCACCACAGCTACCTGGCTCTGAGCACGCGCGCGATTCATTGGCTCACTCTCGCAGGAGGCGGACGGGGATGCAGCGACATCGACCAAACGCCGGTACGGGGCAGCACAGGACCGTCGATAAGGTGAGGGCGATGACCGACCAGCCACCCGCGACCGTGCACGTCGCCCGTCGCGGCCCTCTTCGTGGTCGGCTACGAGTCCCCGGCGACAAGTCGGTCTCCCACCGTGCGCTCATTCTGGCCGGGCTCGCGGCCGGAACCTCCACGATCACCGGCCTGTCGGCCGGGCTCGACGTCCGCCATACCTGGCAGATCATGACCGAGCTCGGGGTGCAGATCGACGAGGGCGACGCGGGGCGGCCCGGCGACCCAGTCGGCCTGCTCACCGTGACGGGGGGGCACCTGCACGAGCCGCGACGGGTGCTCGACGTCGGCAACTCCGGAACTGGCGCTCGGCTGCTGGCGGGCGTCTGCGCGGGCCAACCCTTCCGCAGCGTGATCACCGGAGACCAGTCGATCGCCACCCGACCCATGGACCGCGTCGTGCAGCCGCTGCGGGCCATGGGCGCTGAGATCGACGGCCGCGACGGCGGGCGCTTCACCCCGCTGACCATCACCGGCGGAGACCTGCGCGGCATCGACTACACGCCTCCCGTCGCCAGTGCCCAGGTGAAGTCGGCCGTACTGCTCGCTGGCCTCTCCGCCCACGGGCCAACCATCGTTCGCGAGGCCGTCACCACCCGTCGCCACACCGAGGAGATGCTCGTCGAGCACGGGGTGGATGTCACGACGGTGGCTGACGGTCACGGTGGATCCATCGTGACTCTCGCCCCTGGCCCGGTGTCTGCTGGCAGCTTTGCCGTGCCAGGAGACCCGTCGCAGGCGGCATTCTGGATCTGTGCAGCCGCGGCGGTCCCAGGGTCCGACGTCACGGTCGACAATCTCTACCTCTCACCCGAGCGCACCGGCTTCCTCCTGGTACTGGAGCGGATGGGTGCCGACCTCACAGTGGACGCAGCTGCTGGTGTGGTTCGAGTGGTCGGAGCTGAGCTCGCTGGCGTCGTCGTCGAGGCAGGCGAGCTTCCCGACCTGATCGACGAGGTCCCCGCCCTGAGCATCGCCGGGGCTCTCGCAACCTCAGGGACGTTGGAGTTCCAGGGCGCGGAAGAACTGCGAGCAAAGGAGAGTGACCGCATCGAGACGGTGGCCGCCATGATTCATGCCCTTGGAGGGCGTGTCAGCACCGGCCCTGACTCTCTCGCTGTCTCGGCCGGAGCCTTGCGCGCCGGGGCTGTCGAGTCACACCACGACCACCGCATTGCCATGGCGGCTGCCGTAGCGACGTGCGGTCTGGCGTCAGACGGCGAGATCGAGATCTCGGGGTGGGACGCCGTGGCGACGAGCTACCCCAGGTTCCTCGACGACCTCGACGCGCTCACATCGAGGCACTAGACCCCGCGCTTGGCCTTGAGGTTGTCATCGAGTGCGGCCAGGAACTCCTGAGTGGTCAGCCACTGCTGGTCGGGTCCGACCAACAGCGCCAGGTCTTTGGTCATCTTGCCGCTCTCGACCGTCTCGACACACACCTGCTCGAGGTCGGTGGCAAACTGCCGCAGCTCGTCATTTGCATCGACGACACCGCGATGGTGCAGGCCCCGCGTCCACGCGAAGATCGAGGCGATCGGGTTGGTCGACGTGGGGTTGCCCTGCTGGTGCTGCCGGAAGTGACGCGTAACGGTGCCGTGGGCGGCCTCGGCCTCGACGGTCTGGCCGTCTGGCGTCATGAGCACCGAGGTCATCAGGCCGAGCGACCCAAATCCCTGAGCCACCGTGTCGGACTGCACATCGCCGTCGTAGTTCTTGCAGGCCCAGACGTAGCCGCCCTCCCACTTCATGGCGGCCGCCACCATGTCGTCGATCAGGCGGTGCTCGTAGGTGATGCCGGCCGACTCGAACTCAGCCTTGAACTCCGACTCGTAGACCTCGGCGAAGAGGTCCTTGAAGCGCCCGTCGTAGGCCTTCAGGATCGTGTTCTTCGTCGAGAGGTAGACGGGGAACTTACGTGACAGGCCGTAGCGCATCGACGCGCGCGCGAAGTCGCGGATCGAGTCGTCGTAGTTGTACATGCCCATCGCGACTCCGCCACCGGGGAAGTCAGCGATCTCGAACTCCATCGGGTCGCTGTCGTCATGCGGCTGATAAGTGATCGTGACCTTGCCGGGGCCGGGAACGACGAAGTCGGTCGCCTTGTACTGATCGCCATGGGCGTGGCGGCCGATCACGATCGGCTTGGTCCACCCCGGCACCAGACGGGGGATGTTGCTGATGATGATCGGCTCACGAAAGATCACGCCGCCGAGGATGTTGCGGATCGTCCCATTGGGCGAGCGGTACATGCGCCGCAGACCGAACTCCTCGACGCGGGCCTCGTCGGGGGTGATGGTGGCGCACTTGACGCCGACGCCGTACTGCTTGATCGCCTCAGCGGCATCCACCGTGATCTGGTCGTCGGTGGCGTCGCGGCTCTCGATCCCGAGGTCGTAGTACTTCAGGTCCACATCGAGATAGGGCAGGATCAGCTGCTCCTTGATGAAGGACCAGATGATCCGCGTCATCTCGTCGCCGTCGAGCTCGACGACCGGGTTGTCGACCTTGATCTTGGCCATCGGTTGGACGCCCTTCGGGATCAGTGCGGGATGGGAGAGCGGAGCGGCTCTAGAGGGTGGCGACGTCCGCCTGCTTGGCGCGGACCGCCTCAGCTGCCGCTTTCAGCCCAGTCAGCTCGGTCTCGGTGAGGTCGTCCTCGACCACCCGACGGATGCCACCTGCACCGATCTCAGCCTCCACACCGAGATAGACCCCAGCGATCCCGTACTCGCCGTCGACCCAGGCACAGACCGGCATGACCGCGCCGGAGTCCTCCGCCACAGCCCTGGCCATCCGGGCCGCAGCGGCGGACGGCGCGTAGTAGGCCGAACCCGTCTTCAACAGCGCGACCACTTCGGCACCTCCGTTGCGGGTGCGGACGACGAGCTCTTCGATGGTGTCGGCCGGGAGCAGGTCGGTGAGCGGCTTTCCATCGACGGTGCACCTACTCGGAACGGGCACCATCGTGTCGCCGTGCGACCCCAGCGTCAGGGTACGAACCGAGGCAACCGGTACTGCGAGCTTCTCGGCCACGAAGTGCGTGAAACGCGCCGTGTCGAGCATCCCGGCCTGCCCAATGACCCGCTCCTTCGGGAAGCCGCTCGCCATCTGCGCCAACGCCGTCATCTCGTCCAGCGGGTTCGAGACCACGATGATGACCGCGTTCGGTGAGTACTTCGCCACGTTCTCAGCAACGCCACGCACGATCTTTGCGTTGGTCTCAATCAGGTCCATACGACTCATGCCGGGCTTGCGTGGCAGGCCGGCGGTGATCACCACGATGTCGCTGTCGGCCGTCTTCTCATAGCCGGCACCGGTGGCTGGATCGGTCGTGACGCCCACCACCTTGGTCTCGAACCCCTCGACCGGACGCGACTGGTTCATGTCGAGCGCCAGGCCCTCTGGCTTGCCCTCGACGATGTCAGTCAGGAAGACGGTGTCGAAGATGTCGTACTCCGCGAGGCGTTGTGCGGTCGTCGAGCCGTAGAAACCGGCCCCGACCACGGTGACCTTGCGGTGACGGCTGGCTGAGGTCATGAAAGTGCTCACCGGTCCTTGCTTGGGGTTCTGGACGTCTTCAGAGGCTACCGGGCCGGTGGAATGAGCACGGCAACGGTGGTCAGTGTGATGCCGAGACCGAACATCGTGACGAGGTCGACCGGTCGGCTGCGGATCGCCAGCAGGCCGGCCCGGTCACGTGGCAGCACCATGCGCAGCGCTGCACCGAAGATGATCGCGACGCCGAGGATGATCGACCCGGCCCGGAAGTCGTAGAAGGAGAGAACCACCAGACCGGTCACCAGCCCCAGCAGCACCAGCGCCAGCGGCCACTGGTCGATCGTCCGTTCGATCAACGGCTGGTCATCGATCGGGTTGCCCTCACCGTCGAGGCGAGCCTCCGGAGGCTGGTCAGCCGCCACCGTCAGCCCGTCACAACCCCGGCCTGCACCTCTGCCCGCTCGACGACGTTGGCGAGCAGCATGGCCCTGGTCATTGGCCCGGTGCCCCCCGGCATCGGCGCCAGGTGCCCTGCCACCTCGGACACCTCCGGTGCGACATCTCCCACCAGCCCGAGCTCGGTCCGCGTGATGCCGACATCGAGCACAGCAGCTCCAGGGCGGACGACGTCAGCGGTCACCAGACCTGGCACCCCGGCGGCCGCCACGATGATGTCGGCCCGGGCCAGGTGGTCACGGAGATCACGCGTACCGGTATGGCACAAGGTGACGGTGGCGTTCTCGCTGCGCCTGGTCAACAGGAGCCCCAGGGGACGCCCCACGGTCACTCCCCGGCCGACGACGACGACCTCGGCACCCGCAATGGGAACGTCGTACCGGCGCAACAGCTCGACGATGCCCCGTGGCGTACAGGGCAGCGGTGCCGCCTCACCCAGGACCAGACGTCCGAGGTTCATCGGGTGCAGCCCGTCGGCGTCCTTGTCGGGGTCCATCAGCGCCAGCACCCGGTGCGGGTCGAGGCCCTTCGGGAGGGGGAGCTGAACGATGTACCCGGTACAGGCGGGGTCGGCGTTCAGCTCGACGACGGCCGCCTCGACGTCGGCCTGGGACGCATCGTCGGGCAGGTCGCGTCGGATGCTGGCGATCCCCACCTCGGAGCAGTCTCGGTGCTTGCCCCCGACGTAGGAGTGGCTACCGGGATCGTCTCCGACCAGGATGGTGCCCAGCCCCGGTTGGATCCCCCGCTCCTTCAGAGCCGCGACGCGAGTCGCCAACTCCGCTTTGATCGTCGCCGCCGTTGCCTTGCCATCCAGAATTGTCGCTGCCACAGGCGTCATCCTGTCACGCCCGGTGGCCCCGTCGCCGCACGACCGCCAACCCGACCGAAGCGAAGGTCAGCGCGATCCCCGCCAGCAGATAGCCGTTGACCGCCGCCCCGTCCGTCGGAAGCACGAGGTCGACAGCGACTGCACCGACCAACGTGCCGGCCAGAACCACCAACGAGAGGAGGAGGACACCGAGGGCGCGGACCGACCAGGCGGACCCGGCCACGAAGAGAACACCCATGGCGCCGCTCACGAGCAGCCATGGCTTGTCTGCCATCGGAGCGAGCGACCCCACCCGCTCTGGCGTGAACACCATCTGTCCCGCCAGGATCACCATCAGGGTGACCAGACCCACGACGAAGTTCACCAGGGTTGCCACCAGTGGTTGACGCGTGGCAGACGAGACCCGGCCGTTGACCGCGACCTGGGCTGCGCCGGCCGCGCCGGCGGCGAGCGCCAGCAGCAGGAAGGGGATCGAGACCGCGCCGGCCCCGTCCCGGCCGCCTGATCCAACCCAGACGGCGACCACGGCCAGCATCGAGGCGACCACCCGCCAGGCCGTGACGGGGACGCGTCCGCCCGGCCCGAGCCCCACCTTGTCGACCAGCAGACCAGCGCCCGTGGAGCCGGCCACCGTGGCGACCGTGAAGAGCGCCACGCCGAGGACCGCGACCGTGGTGCTCTGCCCCGTGACGTAGATGGCGCCGCCGATGCCGCCGGTGAGGGTCCACCAGGGCAACCCGGAGCCACCGATCATGCCCGGCAGTCCCCGTAGCGCATCTCTGGTGGCCTGGCGCGAGCCGACGACGACGATCAGCAGCAGCAGACCCACCGTGAAGTTGAGGATGGCGCCCAAGACCCCGTTGCCCGTGAGGTCGCCGACCTCACCGTTGATCCGGCCCTGAACGGCGACGACGAGGCCGGCGCCGAAGGCAACCGCGGCGGAGGCCCTGCGGCTGGACGCGCTCACGGGCGAGGAGGGTTCGGCTCAGGAGTCACCGCGCGAGACTACGGGATCGGCACTGACGCACCGGCGCGTCTGCGGCTGTGCCGACCTGACGCCGCGCTGACACGTACCGCGTTACTGTCGGTCCATGACCGAAGCCGTCGTCCAGTGCCCCATCTGCTCCCGCATCATGGCTGACGAGGAGGAGCTGCTGGCGCACTTCCGCGACGATCACCCAGGCGAAGAGCGGCCCGCTCGTTCCTGACCCCTACCCGGCCGGCTGCTGCTGCGTAATGCAGTGCACTGCGCCACCGTTGCGGAATATCGGTCGGGCGTCGACCATGGCGATTCCTCGCTCGGGAAAGAGCGCACGGAAGGTGTCCGCGGCGGCGGTGTCGGCATCGGCATCACCGAAGACCGACATGACGATGCCGTCGTTGACGAATGAGAAGTTGATGTAGCTGTGGTCGATGGAGACCCCCTCGACCACGGTGTCCCCTGGGGCGTCAACCGTGATGATCTCGAGCTCTCTGCCATGGGAATCGCGGGCCGCCCGAAGACGTGACACGTTCTCGGTCATGACCTCGTGATCGTGGTGAGAGGGGTCAGGTTGCCCATGCACGACCACGACGCCGGGGCGGACGAACGCAGCCAAGACGTCGACGTGACCATTCGTCCCGACGTTCGGACGAAACTGCTGCATGTCACCCATCAGCCCTCGTTCCAGCCAGATGACCGTGGTCGCCCCGATCGTCCTGGCCAGCTCTTCCTCCACCTGCGCCTTGTCCCAACCGGCGTTCCTCCGATCGTGCAGCTGCACGGTCTCGGTGACGATGACGGTGCCCTCACCGTCGACACAGATCCCTCCACCCTCGTTCACCATTCGACTAGCGACTGCCGGTACGGACGCCAGGTCGGCCACGGTGCGGCCGATCCGCGCATCCCGCTCGTGATCCTGGATGCCGCCCCATGCGTTGAATGTCCAGCTGACCGCGGCCAGCGAGCCGTCGCGGGTGTCTCGCACGAACGTCGGCCCGTTGTCGCGCAACCACCCGTCATCGAGATCTGCGGGAACGAGCTCTACTGGCCCCGTCGTCCGCTCACCGGCCCACGCCACGTCTGCTGGGTCGACCAGAAGTGAGACCGGCTCGAACGAAGCGACGGCGTTCGCGGTAGCGATCCACGCGTCGCGCGCCGAGGGGTCGTCACGGGCGATGAATCCACGGGGTGGTGGGAGCGCCATCCAGGTTCGGGCGTGGCGCTCCCACTCGGCCGGCATGAGGTAGGTCATGCCGCGAGCGTAGGCCCCTGCTGGCCGGCAGGACCGTAGACCCTGTGCACGGCCGCCCCGACGGCGGATCCTGTAGGTATGACGAGCACAGTGAGTTTCCATGACGAGCGCAGCAAGCAGGCGGAGCGGGCCCTGGCCGCCATCCCTCACGGGGGGCGGGACGCGATCACGCTGCGCGTGCACTGCGCCAAGAGCCACACCGTCGCGACGGTGTACGACACCAGCGAGGGGTTGGTCTACGCCGCCCCTGTGCGAGCCCGCAGCCACGGCAGCTACGACCTCCCCGACTCACCACACAGTGGCCACGAGACGAAGCGGTGGTTCGACCTTCTGCACGTGAGCCCGACCGTCTCCGACGACGCCATGCCCGCATGGTGTGACTGTGGACAGCGCACGCTCTCCCGCGCAGAGGTACTGCAGTGGATCGCCGCAGGTGAGCACCGCGTGGTCATGGACTGACCCATCCGTGTGGCGAGGCTAGTGAAAGAAGTGCCGGGTATCGGTGAAATACATCGTGATCCCGGCGGCCTCGGCAGCTGCCACCACCTCGTCGTCGCGCACCGAGCCCCCGGGCTGCACCACTGCACGCACCCCCGCGTCGATCAGCACCTGCAGTCCGTCTGCGAACGGGAAGAACGCGTCGGACGCCGCAACCGACCCGGCGGCGCGCTCGGCACCCGCTCGCATCACCGCCAACGTGGCACTGTCGACACGGCTCACTTGCCCCATGCCGACGCCGACGCTTGCCCCGGCGTCAGCGAGCAAGATGGCATTCGACTTGACCGAGCGGCAGGCCCGCCACGCGAAGGCAAGGTCGCCGATCGTTGCCTCGTCTGCAGCCGTCCCGGCCGCCAGCGTCCACCGACGAGGGTCGTCGCCTTCGGCCTGCAGGGAGTCGCGCACCTGCATCAGCAGTCCGCCGCTGACCGGACGGGTCTCGATCGTCTCGCCGTCCGCCACCGGTGCGCACCGAAGCAGGCGAAGGTTCTTCTTGCGCAGCAGCAGGTCAAGCGCGTCGTCGTCGAAGCCAGGGGCGACCACGACCTCGGTGAACACCTCGCCGATCGCCTCGGCCATCGCCCGTGTCACCGGACGGTTGCTGGCCACCACTCCTCCGAATGCCGACACCGGGTCGCAGTCGAAAGCCCTCTGGTAGGCGGCAGCTATGTCATCGCTGTGGTCTATGGCGATCCCGCAGGGGTTGGCGTGCTTGATGATGGCAACGCAGGCGTCCGCCTGGTCGTACGCTGCCCGTCTGGCGGCGTCGGCGTCGATGTAGTTGTTGTACGACATCTCCTTGCCGTGCAGCTGTTCGGCCTGGGCCAGCCCTTGCGCCCCGTCGTGACCGGCATAGATGGCCGCCCGCTGGTGCGGGTTCTCGCCGTAGCGCAGCACGGCGGCACGGTCCCAGGTGCCGCCCACCCACGAAGGAAACCCGCTTTCATCGGGGTCGGGTGCCACCACACTGCCCATCCACGAGGCCACCGCGACGTCGTAGGTGGCGGTATGCACAAAGGCTTCGGCGGCCAGTGCTTGGCGCTGCTGCAGGGTGAAGCCCCCGGCCTGTGCGGCGTGCAGCACCTCGGGGTAGCGCTGCGGCGACACGACCACGGCGACACTGGGGTGGTTCTTGGCGGCGGCCCGCACCATGGAGGGACCACCGATGTCGATCTGCTCGATGCACTCATCGGGGGCTGCGCCGGATGCCACCGTCTGCGTGAACGGGTACAGGTTCACAATCACGAGATCGAACGGCTCGATGCCCAGATCGGCCAGCTGCTGTTCGTGGTCGGCCTTGCGCAGGTCGGCGAGGATTCCGGCGTGCACGCGAGGATGAAGCGTCTTCACCCGACCCTCGAGGCACTCCGGAAAGCCGGTGAGGTCCTCCACCTTCGTCACAGGCACGCCGGCATCGGCGATCCTTGACGCCGTTGAGCCGGTCGACACCAGGCTGACGCCTGCGTCATGCAGCCCCCGGGCCAGGTCTTCCAGCCCGGTCTTGTCATAGACACTCACGAGGGCTCGACGAATGGGGCGCTGTGTCACGAGCGGACGACCTTTCTTCCTTCGATGCGGTAGGTGTCGGTGACGAGCTCGGCCACCGTCTGCACGAGGATCTCTCGCTCGCGCTCCTTGATCCGTTCATGCAGTGTCGCTTCGTCGTCGTCATCGAGGACGGGCACTGATGCCTGCGCCACGATCGGCCCGGTGTCCACTCCCTCGTCGACCACGAAGATGGTGCAGCCAGTGATCTTGACGCCATAGGCCAAGGCATCGCGCGGGCCGTGAACCCCGGGGAACGCCGGGGAGAGCGCCGGATGGGTATTGATCACGCGATGCGGAAAGCGATCCAGGAAGGCTGCTCCCACCAGGCGCATGAAGCCGGCGAGAACCACGATGTCGGGCCGGTACACGGCGGTCGACTCGGCCAGTGCGGCGTCCCACGTCGCCCGGTCGGGGTACTCATCAGGCGGGGCGACGAACGTCGGGATGTCGGCGGCCGACGCGCGGTCAAGGGCACCGATGCCGTACCGATCCGAGCCGACGGCCACCACAGCGGCCGGATACTCCACGGTCGAGCTGGCGTCGATGAGTGCCTGCAGGGTGGTACCGCCTCCGGACGCCAGGACGACCACGCGCGCTCGAGCCACGATCACGCACCCTACTGGGGACGGCTACCTGGGGCGCAGCGCCGTCTTCACCCGACGCGACACCTGGGCCGGTGTCAGCCCGACCCCACGCAGGTCGATCAGACGCGGCCGGCCCGCTGCACCCCGACGGTGCAGCTCCCAGGCCACCACGGCGGCGACCACCGCCAGCTCCAGGCCGGCGACGAGACCGACTCGCCACCCGACCGGGCCGAGAGCCCCGAGCGCCTCACTGCCAACGGACCCTGCGCTCAGCCAGCACGCCAGCCCGAGCGCGCCGCCCCCCAGGGCACCAGACGCTGCTGCCCGCCAGGCGAGCTGCTCGACCGGCATCTCCGGCTGACGCCGGTACATGACCGCCGCCACGGCGTAGCCCCCCAGCAACGGCGCCGCCAGCGCGACGAAGGCCCAGATCCCCGGGTCACCCTGGGGTGGAAGTGCAGCCAGCGGGGGGAACACCGGGAGAGCGCCGTACTCGACGCCCTGCGGAGAGACCAGACCCTCCGCGCCCAACGGGAACCCGAGACCGACCGTGAAAGAGGCTGTCCACAGGATCAGGTTGGGGACGAAGGCGACGGTCAGCAGGACCAACACGGGAACTCCGGCCCATCCGGCGTCCAGCACCCGGTACATCTCAGCCGCATCGGGGAACCCGATCCCGAGCGCGACGGTCGTGAGGACTCCGCTGACCAGCACGACGGTGCAGAGCCCGGCCACCGAGGACGCCACCAGGTCGCGTACCGATGTGGGGACGACACTTATCGCCGTCCGCAGCTGGTCGGACGCGTGCAGGAGCCCGAGGCCACCGCCGACCGCTGCGATCGCCGTGGCGGCGAAGAACGCCGTGCGAGGAGCCGGCTGCACCACCTCGGAGCGAACGACGCCGGCCGCGATGGCCGCGAGGACGCCGTAGACCAGGGCGTAGGGGACGACCGCCCTGGTCACGTCGGTCAACGACTGGGGACGAGCAACCCTGGCCACCTGACGCCCACCGGCATAGGCCAGCAAGCCCGGCAGGATGACCAGCCCGAGCGGCACCAACCCCAGCGAGACCGTGCCGATCTCGAGGGGGACGTGCTGGCTGTAGAGCCACAGTCCGATCGCCACCCGGGCCGCGGTGTCCGGTCCGGTGTCTGCGGCGTGTGGCGCGAGCGCCCACGATCCGAGCGTCACGATCAGCGCCAGCGCGATGCCGATCAACGCCACGAGGGCGGCCGCCAGAGCGGCAGCCAGTGCCATGTTCACCGGGTCCTGGTTCGGCCCGCTCGCCCGGGAAGGGCGCGGTGACGAACGGGGGCGCCGTGGACTGGTCGACATCACCGCCATCGTCGCAAGTCGGCGGCTCCATGCGCCGGAGGCGCGCCACACCCTGCCCGCCGAGTGCGCAGGCGCGGGTCGTCAGGAACGGGTGCGGAGGACCTCGCGCATGAGGTCGGCGGTCGCGCTGGGGGTCTTGCCCACCTGGACGCCGGCCGCCTCGAGTGCCTCAGCCTTCGCCGCTGCCGTGCCGGACGACCCAGACACGATCGCCCCAGCGTGCCCCATCGTCTTGCCCTCAGGAGCGGTGAAACCGGCGACATACCCCACCACCGGCTTGGTCACGTTCGCGGCGATGTAGGCGGCCGCGCGCTCCTCGGCGTCGCCACCGATCTCGCCGATCATCACGATCGCCTCGGTGTCAGGGTCGGCCTCGAACGCCGCGAGCGCGTCGATGTGAGTCGTTCCTATGACGGGGTCTCCCCCGATGCCGATCCCGGTCGAGAACCCGAAATCACGCAGCTCGTACATCATCTGGTACGTCAGCGTGCCGCTCTTGCTCACCAGTCCGATCGGTCCTGGGCCGGTGATGTCAGCTGGGATGATCCCCGCATTCGACTGTCCAGGGCTGATGATTCCTGGGCAGTTCGGGCCGATGATGCGGGTGGATCCGGCATTCTGCGCGTATTGGAAGAACTGTGCCGTGTCGCCGACCGGGATGCCCTCGGTGATGACGACACATAGCGGAACTGCGGCATCGACTGTCTCGACCACGGCTGCCTTCGCGAAGCGTGGCGGGACAAAGACCACCGACACGTCAGCCCCGGTGGCATCGACCGCCTCCGACACGGACCCGAAGACGGGAATGTCGCCATTGCCGCCATCGACGGTCTGGCCGCCCTTGCCCGGGGTGACCCCGGCAACGACCGATGCGCCGGACGCCACCATGCGCCGGGTGTGCTTGGTGCCCTCAGAACCGGTGATCCCTTGAACAAGGATGCGGCTGTTGGAGTTGAGCCAGACCGACATGTGATCCCCCTACTTCGCAGCCGCGAGCTCGGCGACGCGGCGGGCTGCCGCATCCATCGTGTCAACGAGCTCGACGACGTCGTGCTCGGCCTCGTCCAAGATGCGTCGGCCCTCTGCAGCATTGTTGCCATCGAGGCGACAGACAATCGGCAGGTCGACGACGTCACCCCGCTCCGCGAGCATCGTGAAAGCCTGGACGATGCCGTTGGCCACCGCATCGCACGAGGTAATGCCGCCGAAGACGTTCACGAACACCGCCTTCACCTGGGGGTCGCTGAGAATGATCTCGAGGCCGTTGGCCATGACTTCGGCCGATGCCCCACCACCGATGTCGAGGAAGTTGGCCGGCTTGACGCCACCGAACTCCTCACCGGCGTAGGCAACGACGTCCAGCGTGCTCATGACCAGGCCGGCGCCGTTGCCGATGATGCCGACCGAGCCGTCGAGCTTGACGTAGTTGAGGTCCTTGGCCTTGGCCGCGGCCTCGAGCGGGTCAGCCTCGTCCTGGACGGCGTACTCGGCATGGTCTGAGTGGCGGAACTCGGCGTTCTCGTCGAGGGTCACCTTGCCGTCCAGCGCCAAGATCTGGCCGTCTGGCGTCTTGACCAGCGGGTTGACCTCCACGAGCGTGGCGTCCTCGTCGACAAGCACGCGCCACAGGTGCTGCAGGACGTCGGCCACCTGATCGGCGACATCGGCCGGGAACTTCGCCTCGGCAACGATCGCCCTCGCCTTGGCCTCGTCGACTCCGGCAAGAGCATCGATGGGAACCTTCGCCAAGGCCTCGGGTTTGGTGCGAGCCACCTCTTCGATGTCAATGCCGCCCTCGACGCTCGCCATCGCCAAGTAGGTGCGATTGGCACGATCGAGCAGGAACGAGACGTAGTACTCGGTCTCGATGTCGGCAGCCGGGGTGATCAGCAGGCGCCGAACGACGTGGCCCTTGATGTCCAGGCCCAAGATGTCGGCAGCCTTGGCCTCGGCGTCGTCAGCTGAGTCGGCGAGCTTGACGCCGCCGGCCTTTCCGCGCCCACCCGTCTTCACCTGAGCCTTGACAACCACCATGCCGCCGTACTCCTCGGCCGCGCTTCTGGCTTCACCCGCCGTCAGGGCAACAGCGCCGGGAGTCACGGGCACGCCGTGCTTGGCAAACAGCTCTTTGGCTTGGTACTCGAACAGGTCCACGCGGGGCCTCACCTTCGACTCGGGCACGTCCAGGCCGCCCACCACGAGCAGGTCCCGGCGACCGCCTTCCGATGACGGCGAGCCTAGTGCGAACCTGGCGCCGCCTGTTCGCGGGGCTACTCGACGCGGTGAGGCGACTAGGCCGTGTCAGGGAACGAACCGAAGAAGAACATCGCACCTGTGGGGTCAGTCGCGCCGGCGAACTTTCCTGGGCCCATCTCCATCGGTGGCATGAAGAGCTCTCCGCCGAGGCCGGACACAGCGGCCGCGCTGGCTTCGCAGTCTCCGACCGCGAAGTAGACGACCCACATGCTGGGCGCTTCGGGCGGCACGCCATCAGGCATGTGCATGGCGCCGCAGTTGGTGGTGTCGCCGGGCTTGCCCTCGACGTGCGCGACGTAGTAGTCCATGTCGATCGGCTGCCGTTCCCATCGCCAGCCGAACACCTCGGACAGGAACGGCATCGCCGCACCGAGGTCGCGCGACTGCAGCTCGTTCCAGGTCAGTGCCCCCGGCGCGTTGAAGACGTCAGCGCCCTGGTGCTCGTTCGGCTGCCAGGCTCCCACCACGGCACCGTCGGGGCCGGCGACCATCACCATGCGCCCGGACTCCATGACGTCCATGGCGGGCACGACGACCGACCCTCCAGCCGCCACGGCCACCGCCGCGGTCGCGTCCGCATCCTCGACGAACACATACGAGTTCCACATGCACGGAGCACCGGCCGCCGTCAGGTCACCTGGCTGCGGCCCCATCCCCGACACCATCTGCCCATCGAGGTAGCACAGCGTGTAGTCGACGCCCATGGGCGTCGGCAGGTCTTCATAGGTCCAGCCGAAGAAGCCGGAGTAGAACTCTTTGGCCGCCGCGACGTCAGTCGTCTGCAGGTCGACCCATCCGAAGGTTCCGTGAGTCAGTCGCATGATTCGACGCTAGTCCGAGACAGCGTCGCGCAACACCCCCGCGTGGCACAGACTCGCTCACTAGACTGACTCGCGAACCAGCACACGACCGCGCTCTGCGCGCGCCACCACCGCGAGGAGACCCGTGGACCCCCGGCACGCCGTTCTGTTCGAGCCGATCCAGATCGGCCCCAAGACACTGCCGAACCGCTTCTACCAGGTGCCACATGCCTCGGGGTTCGGCGTGGAGAAGCCCCACACGCAGGCGGCCTTCCGCGCGATCAAGGCCGAGGGTGGATGGGGTGGGGTCTGCGTCGACTACACGTCCATCTCGCTGGAGGCCGAAGAGGCGCCGGCGGTGTCAGCTCTCTTCTGGGACGAGGCCGATGCACGGGCGCTCGGGATCACCGCCGAAGCGGTTCACTCGCATGGCGGGCTCGCCGGCATCGAGCTCTTCCACGGCGGTGCCCACAGTGAGAACGGCCAGTCGCGGGCCATCCGCGTCGCCCCGACACAGCACCGGTCACACCCCATCTGGGGCGGTCTGGCCAAAGAGATGGATGCAGGCGACATCTCCCGCATCCAGCGCGAGTGGGTAGAGGCTGCGGTGCGGGCACGCGACGTCGGTTTCGACATCATCTACGTGTACGGGGCGCACGGCTACCTGCTCTCACAGTTCTTCTCGACGTACCTGAACCAGCGCACTGACCAGTACGGAGGATCGCTCGAGAACCGGGGCCGCTTCTGGATCGAGACCCTCGAAGCAGTGCGCGACGCGGTGGGTGCCGACTGTGCCGTCGCCACCAGGATCCCGGTCAACGGGCGCGACGGCCTACCCGGCATCGAGACCGACGACATGCTGCAGCTGATCAGCGATGCCTCTCCGCTGGTCGATCTCTTCGACGTCAATGTCGGTGTCTGGCCCGAAGACTCCGGCACGTCTCGGTACTACCCCGAAGGGCACGAACGACAGTGGACCGACCAGGTTCGTGAGGCCACCGACAAGCCGATCGTCGGTGTCGGCCGGTACACGTCGGCAGACCTGATGGCCGAGATCGTCCGCACCCGCGCACTCGACATCATCGGCGCAGCGCGCCCGGCAATCGCCGACCCGTTCCTTCCCACGAAGATCCGCGAGGGACGGCTCGATGAGATCCGCGAGTGCACCGGGTCCAACGTCTGCATCGCTCGCGAAGAGACGTACAACCACGTCGCGTGCATCCAGAACGCCACTGCCGGAGAGGAGTACCGGCGAGGTTGGCACCCCGAGCTCTTCACCCAAGCCGCCAACGCCGATCGTGCAGTCCTCGTCATCGGCGCCGGACCAGCGGGCATGGAGTGCGCGGTCATATTGGGTAAGCGCGGCTTCGAGGCGGTGCACCTGGTCGATGCGGCTCCCGAGGTCGGCGGCCGTCTGCGCTGGGCACGCATGCTCCCCACGTTGGGCGACTGGGGACGGATCACTGACTACCGTGCGATCCAGCTCGACAAGCTCGACAATGTCGAGTTCATTCCCGGACGTCGGTTCACCGCAGCCGACGTGCTCGAGTACGGGGCACAGATCGTCATCGTGGCGACCGGGTCCTCCTGGCGCGGCGACGGGGTTCAGCCTGAGCATGACGACATCGAGGGTGCTGACGCGGCGCTGCCGCACGTGATGACGCCTGAGCAGGTCATGCTCGACGGCAAGCGCCCAACACCGGGGTCGGTCGTGGTCTACGACGCCGATGGCTACTACGTCGGTGTCGGCGTCGCTGAGCAGCTTGCTCGTGAGGGGTACGACACTCATCTCGTGACACCGTTCGGGGTGGTTTCGCCCCAGTCCGACGCGTCGCTCGAAGGCGACTTCCTCCGTCAGCACCTGCATACCCAAGGAGTGACACCCCACCGCGGCGTCACCTTGTCTCAGGTGGGCGCGGCCGGTGTCAGTGGGGCCAACGAGTTCGGCGAGCCATGGTCGCTGCCCTGCACCGGAGCCGTCCTCGTAACCCAACAGCAGTCACACAACGGGCTCTACCACGAGCTGCTCGGCGACCCGGCCGCGCTCGAGGCCGCAGGGATCGAGGCGGTCTATGCGATCGGCGACGCCGTAGCACCGCGACCCATCAGCGAGGCGGTCTTCGACGGCCATCGACTCGCGCGCGAGATCGACAGCGACGACCCGATGCGTCCCACTCCCTACCAACGCGAGCGGATCGCCCTCTAGCGTGCGGCGCCGAGGCGGGTCGTCACCCAGTTGACGATGTCGTGGGTCGGTGTGCCGGGCGTGAACACCTTGGCGACGCCGGCCGCCTCGAGCACGGCGATGTCGCCCTCGGGGATGATCCCGCCACCGAAGACCACGATGTCGGACGCATCACGCTCGGCCAGCAGCTCAACCACCCTCGGGAAAAGGGTCAGGTGCGCCCCGGAGAGCACAGAAAGACCCACGGCATCGGCGTCCTCCTGAATGGCGGCGTCGACGATCTGTTCGGGTGTCTGGTGCAGCCCGGTGTACACGACTTCGACGCCAGCATCGCGCAGAGCACGCGCGACCACCTTGGCGCCACGATCGTGGCCGTCGAGGCCGGGCTTGGCCACCACGACCCGGATCGGGCCCGATCGTGCGGATGACTCACTCAACTCCGACTCCTCGCGCGAGGTCCAGGTTCGGTTGGCACGCAGGGTAACCGACGCCGCTGGCAGGCAGCACCGCGGTGACTTCGCTCACACACGATCGGTCGCGCGGGTCACGCAGCGTAGCCAGCGCACGGAGTTCGGTGTCGACGTACGAGGAGCCGCGGCATCACGTGGTGTCGGTCGCCACATGATGCCCCCTGCGCTTTCCACAGGCGTTCAGCGCAGTCTCAGGAACCGCTGTTAGCGTCGGCGAGCCAGCACTTGCCCCCACTCCCCTCCCACCCTGGAGTCTCCTCATCCCTGCCCACGCACGCCGCCGCGTCGCCCTTGCAAGCCGACCGGGAACGGTGCTCACCCTCGGCCTGCTCGTGGCATCTCTGACCGCGACGACGCTCCTGCAGTCGCAGGTCCCGGCCGAGGCCGCGCAGGTAGCACCGTCCACGAGTCTCCCGACCACGCCGACGAACGCGAGCATCGTGGCGATGTCGATCGCTGATCTCAACGTCGCGCGCAGCGCCCGGACCGTTGACGACCGAGCCGCACAGCAGGTCGCACAAGATCGTCGACATCAGCGTCGGGTGAAGAAGCAGCGGCAGGAACGACGCGCAGATGCCAAGGCCGAGGCACGCGCGGCGCGACGACTCGAGATCTGGGGTCTTCCGGTCGCGGGCGCCGGCTGGTCAGCCTGGTTCGGCGAGTCCGGCTCGGCATGGAGCAGCGGGTACCACACCGGACAAGACTTCACCGCTCCGAGCGGTACTCCCGTGCGGGCTGTGGGACCGGGCACCATCACCTCGGCACGATGGAGCGACGCCTACGGCAACATCATCACCATCACCCACCCTGGCGGCGACGAGTCGTGGTACGCGCACATGTCGGCGTTCGAGCGCACGTCGGGCTCGGTGAGGGCTGGCGACATCATCGGGTACGTGGGATGCACCGGAAACTGCTACGGCAATCACGTACATCTCGAATACCACCCCGGCGGCGGCGATGCCGCTGACCCGCTGCCCTGGCTCCGGGGCCACGGCGCTTACTAGCCCGCTAGAGCTTCTCGACAGGTGCGTAGCGCAGCAGCAGCCGCTTGATACCGAGGTCACCGAAGTCGATGGTCGCCTCGGCCTTGTCGGCGGCGCCGGCCGTTGACACCACTGTGCCGAGCCCGAAGGTGTCATGGGTGACGCGGTCGCCAGCGGCGAGCACCACCACCTCACGGGTGCCGGGAGAGCGCCCGGGTGCAGGGGTGGCACGGGCGATCGAGGGTGGTGGAGCCGATGCGCCGGAATCTTCGCGCTGCCAGTCGATCAGCTCGGCGGGGATCTCTTCGAGGAAGCGTGACGGCGGATTCCACTGCGGCGATCCCCACGCCGACCTCATCACCGCGCGGCTGAGGTGCAGCCGCTCGCGCGCGCGTGTGATGCCGACATAGGCGAGGCGGCGTTCCTCCTCGAGCTCTTGGCTGTTGCCGAGTGACCGCATGTGGGGAAAGACACCGTCCTCCAGACCAGTCAGGAAGATGACAGGGAACTCCAGGCCCTTGGCGGTATGCAGCGTCATGAGGGTGACGACCCCACCGTCTTCGCCGGCATCAGGGATCTGGTCACTGTCGGCCACCAGCGCCACCTGCTCGAGGAAGTCGGCGAGGGTGCCGTCGGGCGCCGCATCCTCGAACTCGCGCGCCACCGCCTCGAGCTCGCGAAGGTTCTCGACTCGCGACTCGTCCTGCGGGTCGTGTGACGCCTGCAGCTCGGCCAGGTACCCCGTCTGCTCGAGGACTGCTTCCAGGACTGTCGCCGGACCGGTTCCCGCCTCGACCAGCGTTCGCAGCATGTCCATGGTGCGCACGAACGCGTTGATGGCGTTGACTGACCGCGGCTGCAGCCCAGGAGCCGTGCCAGCCTGCGCCAAACCCTGGGCGAACCCGACACCCTGGCGCTGGGCGAAGACCTCGATCACGGCGACAGCGCGGTCGCCGATGCCGCGTTTGGGTGTGTTGACGATGCGGCGCATGGACACGACGTCGTCCGGGTTGGCGAGGACTCGCAAGTAGGCCAGTGCGTCGCGCACTTCCTTGCGCTCGTAGAAGCGGACACCACCCACCACTTTGTACGGCAGGCCGACGCGGATGAAGACCTCTTCGAAGACACGTGACTGCGCGTTCGTGCGGTAGAAGACCGCGACGTCCCGTGGCTTTGCATGCCCGGCGTCACCGAGCTCGTCGACCGTCTGTGCAACGAACGAAGCCTCGTCGTGCTCGTTGTCTGCCACATACCCCACGATCGGCCAGCCCGACCCTGAGTCACTCCAGAGATTCTTCGGCTTCCGGTTCAGGTTGCGCGAGATCACGGCATTGGCGGCCGACAGGATCGTCTGCGTCGACCGGTAGTTCTGCTCGAGCAGAATGGTGTGGGCGTTCGGGAAGTCCTCCTCGAACTGCAGGATGTTCCGAATCGTCGCGCCTCGGAAGGCATAGATGCTCTGGTCGGCATCGCCCACGACGGCCAGCTCGGCCGGCGGCACCTCGGCGCCGGCGCGCCCCACAATCTCTTTCACCAGCATGTACTGGGCGTGGTTGGTGTCCTGGTACTCGTCGACCAGAACGTGCCGGAACCGCCGACGGTAGTGCTCGGCCGCCTCGGGGAAGGCCTGCAGCAGGTTGACGGTGGTCATGATCAGGTCGTCGAAGTCGACAGCGTTGGCGTCGAGCAGGCGCCGCTGGTAGGTGCGGTACACCTCCGCGAGCACCTCTTCGGTGGGGGTCGACGTGCCGCTGGCGAACGTCTCCCAGTCGATCAGCTCGTTCTTCAGGTTGCTGACCTGGGCGCTGAACGACCGCGGTGGGTAGCGCTTCGGGTCGAGGTCGAGGTCGCGGCACACCATGGTCATGAGTCGCTGCGAGTCGGCGGCGTCGTAGATCGAGAAGGATGTGGACATGCCCAGCCGCTTGGCCTCGCGACGCAGGATGCGCACGCAGGCGGAGTGGAAGGTGGAGACCCACATGGACTTGGCTCGAGGTCCTACGAGCGCGGCCACGCGCTCCTTCATCTCGCCCGCGGCCTTGTTGGTGAACGTGATGGCCAGGATCTGCCCCGGCTGGGCGCCCCTGGCGGCCAGGAGGTAGGCGATCCGGTGGGTCAGCACGCGGGTCTTGCCCGATCCGGCACCCGCGACGATCAGCAGCGGACTGCCTTCATGTCGTACTGCCGCACGCTGCTGGTCGTTCAGACCCTCGAGAAGGGCCCGGGTGTCGACCGCCGGCCGATCCGTCGACGACGGTTGTGCCGAAGCGGCAAAACCGGGGAGATCGTCGAAGAGAGAGGTCACCGACCGAAGTCTAGGTGGGTCCGGGGACAGTTCCCGGGCCGCCTGGACGAGCCCGACCGGGTCAGGTCAGCGGAACGAACCGAGCACCGTGATCTGTACGTCGACGCTGCCCGCGCCGTTGTTGCGCATCCGGACCGTCCGCCCGTCACCAACTCCGGCCACCACGGTCCCCGTCACGGTTCGCCCGGGAGCGACCGAGAGGTCGACCGTGTCGGGCCGGGAAGACCCGGGACGCCAGAACGTCAGAGCTTCGACGTCCTTGGCCCGCTTGGCGGTCACCTGTAGCAGGACGGTGTCGGTGCCACGGGGCACCGCATCGGCGACCGAGAAGTCCTTGGTCGTGCCGCCGCCGAAGTTCGACAGCTGGAGATCGGACGCGGTGTCGACCACCTTCGCGGGGCGGGCTCTCAGCCCCAGGCTCCGTCCACCTGACAGTGCTGCCGGTTCGTACGCGCCGACGATGTCGACCGCCACCTCCCGACCCTTCGAGCCGTCGTTCTCGACAGTGATCGCTCCACCGCGACCGACCGGCACGGAGGTCTGGACGGTCGTGGCGCCGCGCCCGTATGACAGCAGGGCCACCTTGGGGCGGTTACCTCCGGCCGGGTAGGCATACAGCGAACCGCGGCCCTCTCCGCCGGCAACCGTCACGCTGACCACGGCCGACGATGACGCGGGATCGGTTCCTGCTGCACCCGCCACCGTCACCTTCTGCCGGCCCGTAGCGCCCAGCGAAAGGGCGGCTACCCGCCTCGGACGCACGGAGTCGAACTGGTCGCCGCCGTCGGAGGCGATCTTCCGTCGCAACGACAGAGGGGCGTTGGGGTCGACGTAGTACCCGACCACACTCACCGCAAGGTCGGTTGCGCCGAAACTCGTGAAGAAGCTGACCTTGCCGTCGGCCCCGACGGGCAACACCATCGAAGCCGAGCTGATCTTGTTCTGCGCCGCCGAGACCCGGGTGACCGACGGAATCTGTCCGCCGGCGGGCCCTGCGGTCAGGTTCGCCGACCAGTTGGGACGACGCATCGCGACGTTCAGCGCGACTGCCGCCACACCGCGTCCTGGCACGGGCCCGGCGCCAGTGACCTGGACGTCGACGCGTCGGCCGGAGCCGTTGACCAGCCGACACGGGCCGCTCAACATTCCGGTGCCCGCTTCAGTGGACGCCAAACGAGTGGGGGCAACGGGGACGTAGCGCATCGGGTCGGTCTCGACCGGCGGCGCGGCCATCGTCAGGGCGCCCGTCGTGCAGGCTGACCCGAGCGGCTTGCCCTTCCAGTAGGACGTGCGTCCCGTCGACCCGTCGTAGCTGAGACTGATGTGGATGTGGTCGGTATGGGGGTTGACCCCGCTGTACGTACCCCAGCCGGGGTCATAGGCGCGCCAGATCCTGCGGTTGAAGATGATGTACATGACACCGAGGCGGCGCGCCATCGCATGCTTGTTGCCGAACTCGTCCGGGGCCAGGAGCCAGTCCAAGAAGGCGTTCGCCTTGTTCATCCCGGCCTTGGTAGTCGAGTCCACCATCCAGTCGACAGCTCGGCCCTCGTTGTGCTCCGATGTCGAGCTGCACGAGTTGCGGGCGATTCCGATGGACTCGTCGCTGCCGTAGGTCGCTCGGATCAGCCCCGCGAGCTTTTCAGCCCCCGGGCGGTTCACCGGACTGCAGAACTGCTGCTCCTGGTAGGTGGAGTAGCCCTCGATGGCGCGGGAGAACGAGGGAGACACCGGCTGAGGCGGGGCGGCACTCGCCTGAGCGCCGATGACCAGCGGAATCAGGGTCGCCAGCACCGCCAGCAGCACGAGGTGCACGGGCAGTCTGAGGGCGCGGGTGGTCTTGGGCATCATGGGTACGTTCGGCGGCCGAGGAGCCTTACTGAAGCCACCTGCCTACCATGACGCGGGGCCGATCACCCGATCGGAGCACCACGAACCGGCCAGTGGCCGTGATCCGACAGAAGGAGCCTCAGTGGCTGAACCGATCGCCGACCATGAGATCGACCGAGTCCTGGTGGTGACGGCGCACCCGGACGACGTCGACTTCGGGGCATCCGGGACGCTGGCCACCTGGACCGCTCAGGGCATCGCCGTCACACTGTGCGTCGTCACCGACGGCGATGCCGGCGGTTTCGACCCGACGGTCCCCAGATCAGACATTCCAGGCATTCGCCGAGCCGAGCAGCGGGCGGCGGCCGCCCTGTGGGGCGCCACCGACGTCATCTATCTCGGGTACCGCGACGGCGAGCTCACGGTGTCCCACGACCTGCGCCGCGACATCAGCCGGGTCATCCGACAGGTGCGGCCCCGTCGAATGGTGATCCAGTCGCCCGAGCGCAACTGGGAGCGGATCCAGGCATCCCACCCCGATCACCTCGCCGCCGGCGATGCCGCCATCCAAGCGGTGTACCCCGATGCCAGGAACCCCTTCGCCCACGCCTCACTGCTGGCCGACGAGGGGCTCGACGCCTGGACGGTCGATGAGGTCTGGGTGATGGCCGGGCCGGCACCCGACCAAGTGGTCGACATCACGGAAACGTTCGACACCAAGATCGCTGCGCTCCGGGCCCACGAGTCGCAGACGGCGCACATGGACGAGCTCGAGTCGTTCATCCGAGGCTGGGGAGAGGCCGTCGCCCAGCGGTTCGACCTCCCCGAGGGGCGCGTCGCCGAGGCCTTCCAGGTGGTCAGGACCGCCTAGCGCCAGAAGACGGCCACGACGATGTTGGCGATCGTCAAACCACCGATCAGCCCCCAAGCAGCCGTGGTCAGTGCGTCACGCCTGCGGTTGGCGAAGACCAAGACCGCGACCACGACGGCCACTGCGAGCTTCACGCCGATCTTGGCGTGGTCGACGGCTTCGTCGCTGGACTCGGCGATTCCGACCAGCAACACACCGGTCACCAGCTGCGTGATGATGCCGTGGACCATCGCGTTGTTTACCACGCGTGGACTCGTCTTGATCTGTACGAGGAAGCCGCCGAGCAGGCTGGCAAGTCCGATGAAGTGCAGCACGACGAGCGTGTGCTCGAGGAAGTCCATGGCGCCACTGTAGGACGTCAGGTCAGCCGGCGATCCGATGCCCACCGGGCGAGCTCGTTGCGGTTCGACAGCTGCAGCTTGCGTAGCACGCTCGACACGTGCGTCTCGATCGTCTTGACCGACAGGAAGAGCTCGGATGCTGCCTCGCGGTACGTGTACCCCCGCGCGATCAACCGCATGACATCCCGCTCGCGCGGAGTCAGTCGGTCGAGCTCTTCGTCGATCTCGGCGACCTCGACCGACCCCGCGAAGGCGTCGAGCACAAACCCGGCCAGCCGCGGAGAGAAGACCGCGTCGCCAGCTGCCACCTGGCGGACGGCATCGGCTAGATCTGCCCCACCGATCGACTTGGTCACATAGCCTCGCGCGCCGGCCCGGATGGTGGCGATGACGTCTTCGGCGGCGTCCGACACCGACAGCGCAAGAAACTTGGTGTCCGGCGCACCGTCACCCACGCGCTTGATCACCTCAGGCCCGTTGCCGCCGGGCAGGTGGACGTCGAGCAGCACGACGCCGGGCTGGCGTTCCAGGATGACCGCGACGGCGGAGTCGACGTCTTCGGCCTCACCGAGAATGTCGACCGCGTCACCGAGCTCGGTGCGCACTCCGGTCCGAAACATCCGGTGGTCGTCGACCAGAACGACAGTCGGGACGTTCGATACGTCTCTAGTCATCGTGCCTCCATTACGAGTTCCACCCGGGTTCCTTGCCCTGGCTCGCTGGTGACCGAGGCGCGGCCGCCGTAGCGTTCGATGCGGCCGAGGATCGACTCACGGACGCCCATCCGATCTCCGGGGATCTCGCTCACTGCGAAGCCCTCTCCTCGGTCCCGCACATGTACCGTCACGCCGGCCGGAGCCATCTCGGCATAGACCGAGACCGTGTCAGCTCCAGAGTGTCGCCCCGCGTTGGCCATCGCTTCGCGAGTGGCCTGCAGCAGCGCCGACAGCGCGTCGCTCAGGGCGATGTCTCCGACGCAGACGACCTCGACGCGGACGCCGTAGGTGTCCTCGACCTCGGCTGCCATCTCCTCGAGCGCGACACGGAACGATGACGCCAGCGGCGACGGGTCCGGGTAGAGCCAGCGCCGCAGGTCACGCTCTTGGGCGCGGGCGATCCGGGCGACAGCCGAGGCGTCGGCGGCAT
Organism: Actinomycetes bacterium; assembly: GCA_024644435.1. Classification (GTDB taxonomy): domain Bacteria; phylum Actinomycetota; class Actinomycetes; order JAHEKZ01; family JAHEKZ01; genus JAHEKZ01. Next base: position 67,847 of record JAHEKZ010000004.1, read on the forward strand.
TGCGCTGGATCAAGGTCAGGGTCTGCAGCACCGAGTCGTGCACCTGGGCGGCGATCTCGGCGCGCTCCTCGCTACGGATGCGCGCCCTGCGCTCGGCATCTCGCTCGCGCCACAGCCGAAGTGCGAAGGGACTGACGACCAGCGCGATCCCCACCACCACGACGCCCACAGCCGCAAGCAAGGCGCCGGCCTGGCCGAGCCCGACCCCTCCCACCCCGAACGAGATCAGCCCGACGAGCACGAGTAGCGCACCGAAACCGATCTGGAGCGGCCCTGACCTCCGGCGGTCGACGCCGGTCCGCAGCCGCTCACGTTGGCCCTCGTCGGCCCTGAGCCAGATCAGCGCAGCGCCGAGGCCGGCCACCACCAACGGCCAGAGGGTGCCGATATCCATCCCGACGATCGACGCCAGCAGCAGGGCGCCCAGCACAAGACCAGTGGCACCGAGAACCAGCAGTAGCGAGCTCTCGGCGCTGCGACCGTCGACGGTCGCCGGTGCGCCTGCACCCGATCGGGGTGGCCGTGTGTCCAGTGGGACCAACGCCCACAGGATGGCGTAGGCCAACAGTCCTGACCCGCCAGTGAACGTCAGCAGGACGAATGCCCCACGCACCCACCACACGTCGACTCGTAGGTGTTCGGCGATCCCACGGGCAACGCCACCTACCATCCGCCCTGACGAGGACCGGGTCAGACGCGGCACCGATGGGACGGCATCGCGGCGTGGTGAAGTCGTGGACACCCCCCTATCGTGACGGGTCAGGGCGTTCGGCGTCGTCAGGGACTGCCCACGAGATCGACCGGTGGCGCTCAGGGTCGCGGTTCAGGGTCACTTCAGGGCCTTCGCCCGATGTGCGACAGGCGCAAAGGGAGTGTGCTGGAGCCATGACAGAAAACGCATCCGGATATGCCCCTCCGCCCCCTGGGTTCACACCCCCTCCCCCTCCACCTCCCGCCCCACCGCGTCCCGCGCTGCGCCGCACGACCGGGGACAGCAAGGTCCTCGGCGGTGTTGCCGCCGGCATCGCCCGCAGCCTCGGGATCGACCCCATCCTCGTGCGGGTCGCCTTCGTCGTGCTGACCATCTTCGGCGGGAGTGGCGTCGTCCTCTACGTCGCTGGCTGGCTCTTCATCCCCGAGGACGGTCGTCCGGACTCGGCCGGAGAACGATTCTTCCGCGACCACAATGCCCTCGCGATCGCGGCCGCCGCGGTGATCGGGATCTTCATCGTCGGCCCGATGCTCGCCTGGGGGATCTGGGGTAACGGTCCCGGCTTCGGCGGCATCGTCCTGCTCTTTCTGGTCGTCGCCGGAGTGGTTGCCCTCACGAGGCGCAGCGGTCCGCCCTCCAGCCCCACCTCCCCCGTCGCAGTGGCACCGCTATCGGACGCGGCGGCAGCTCCGGACGCGACCGTGCCCTTGCCGGCAGGCGCTCCAGCAGGGCCGGGAGCACCCACTCTCGCCCTCCCCATGGCTTCCCCGCCTCCGCCACCGGCGCCGCCCCCCAAGGAGACGTCAGTCCTCGGACGCCTCACCTTCGGACTCACCGTGCTCGTGGCCGGCACCTTGATCGCCCTCGACCTCGGTGGCGCGATCAGCGTCACCGCTGTGACCGTGCTGGCGGCGAGCCTCGGAATTGTCGCGGTCGGTCTGCTGATCGGGGCCTTCGTAGGTCGCTCGCGCTGGCTGATCGCCCTTGGCGTCCTGCTCACTCTGGTCCTGATCCCGACGGCCGCAGTGCCGGACGACGTGCGATGGAACGCCGGTGCTGGGGCGGGCGACCGTACCTACCGCGTCACGTCGACAGAGGAGCTCAGCTCTCCCTACGAGCTTGGCGTCGGAGCACTCACCCTCGATCTGCGTCGGCTCGACCTCACCGAGCGCGTCACCGTCGATGCGTCCCTGGGTATCGGGGAGCTCACCGTTCTGCTGCCCCCGGATGTGGCGGTCAGCACGACCGCTGACGTCGCAGTGGGCACGATCGACCTGCCCGGCGAGCAGCCCCTCGAGGGGGTCTCCGTGGACCGCACCTGGGACCGTCCCGCCGACGGGGCGACGACGGCAGGTTCGCTCGATCTGACGCTGAGCACCGGGCTCGGCCAGGTCACCGTTATCGACGACACCCTGGAGGTAACCCGATGAAGCCGCACGCCTTCGACATGACCTCGTTCCTCTTCGGCGTGATCTTCGGCGGAGCTGCAGCCGTCTATCTGTTGGCCGACCCGCTCGCCTGGAACATCGACGGACGCTGGGTGCTACCAGTGGCCCTCATCGCCCTAGGTGTCGCCGGCATTGCCGGAGCGCTCAGCAGCCTGCGCTTCAACCGATCCCCAGCCGACGAGCCGGAGCCACACGCTGACGTGTTGGACACGACATCGGTGGCACCTGGTTCAGCCGGATACGCCGGCGAACTGTAGGCCCCTGGAAGCGATGGGGGTCAGCCGGAGCGAGCTCACCTCGTCGAGCGGATACCAGGTCGGAGAGTCCGAGCTGCCGTCCGCGTCGATGACGGTGAGCGGCCCGTCGCTGTCGACCGTGACGCGGTAGAGGATGCGGACGGCGTGATACCGCTCCAGCACCTCTTGGTCGAGGTAGTGCTCGCGGAAGTGTGAGTCGACGTCGAGCAGCTCAATGACGCGCCCCCTGAGCCCGGTCTCCTCGTACAGCTCACGCACCACTGCGTCAGCCGGGTGCTCACCATGGTCGATACCGCCCCCCGGCAGCGACCAGGCTCCCGCGGCGGGTGTGCGTTGGGTGAGCTGGACGAGCAGGAGACGGTCAGCGCGCTGCACAAGCCCGTAGGCGGCGACGCGCTGGATGTCTTGGACTGCCTGGACCACGCGCCTGATCCTGCCACGGGGCGCTCATCGGCCCGGCGGGGCCCGCGCGGCTCACGCCGTGCGGGCCCGCCAGCCGAGAAACCGCAGGTAGCTCCGCGAGCCGATCCGCGCCACGGTCGGCACATGACTCACGGTCCACCCACGATGCTCCAGGTACTCGAACCAGTCCGAATCCGGTTCGCCGGACATCGCCGGCCAATCGAATCGCTGCCAGTCCATGACACCTGACCTTCTGTGGAGCTGTGGGTCTTGCGGGTCCCTGGGAAGGGGTACCCACTACTTCGGATGTCCCGGGCTAGTTCTTTAGGACTAGTTCGATATTTCTTGGGGGCTTTCTGCCCCGGCAGCCGCCACGGTCTGGTCTGCATCGGAAGGAGCGGACCCAGACACCTCGAAGCGGTCGATTGCGGTCGAGAAGTCACCGGCCAGCTCGGTGATCTCTTCGGCAGATGCCGCCGTCTGCCGCGACCCCGCCGCAAAGGCCTGCGACATCTGGGCCACCTGCGACATCGCCTGCACCACCTGGTCGGACGCCGATCGCTGCTGCTGCGTGGCGACCGAGATCTCAGAGACCGCCGTCGTCGTCGCGTCGACCATCGACGCGATCCGGTCCAGCGCTGTGGACGCCGTCCCCGCGACCTCCACCCCACGGCCGGCTTCACGGGCACCGGCCTCCGAGGCCAAAACCGTGGTCTGGGTATATGCCTGGATCTCGGTGACCAGACCTTGGATCTGGGCAGTCGACTCCTGGGCCCGTTCGGCTAGTTTGCGCACCTCGGCCGCGACCACTGCAAAGCCTCGTCCGTGCTCACCGGCTCGTGCCGCCTCGATCGCGGCGTTGAGGGCCAGCAGGTTCGTCTGCTCACTCAGGTCGTCGATGAGCACAAGGATGCGTCCGATCTCGCTGACCTTGTCTCCGAGGGCCGCTGAGCTCGTCGAGATCGACTCGACCGTGTCGGTGATCCGACCGATCGCGTCGACCGAGTCCTGGACTGCGGCCAGACCCTCTCCGGTCAGAGTCAGGGTCTCACCGGCCGAGTCAGCCACCATGGTGGCCGTGTCGGCGATCTGCGCCGCCGTTGCGGCGAGCTCTTCCACGGTCGCCGTCGTCTCTGTAACCGCGGTGGACTGCTCAGCGGCCGATGAGGCCTGCTGGGCCGCGGTCGCGCGCAGCTCAGTGGCTGACCGCGACAGTCGTTCACCACTGGCCTGGGCCTGGGCTACGAGCGAGCGAAGATGGGTCAGCGTGGCGTCGAAGCCCTGGGCGAGCGCCGTCATGCGCTCATCACCGAGGTCGACATCGACAGTCACCGACAGGTCACCGCCGGCAGCGAGCGCGAGCGCCTGTGACAGGTCTTCCATCCTGGCGTCCAAGGTGTCGCGCTCAGCGCGGACTCGGACCTCCTCTGCCTGGCGACGTCTGCGCGCCCGGAATGCTCCGATGAGCCCGACCACGGTGAGCGGAATGCCCATGGCGAGGAGGGCCACGATGAGGGGCGACAGGTTGGCGACAATTCCCGTTTCGACTGCCGCGGCCGACGCGGTCACCACCCAGTTGTTGGCGTTGGTGGCGGCCAGCGTCCGTCCAGCGGGGAGCGGGAGCCACGTGACGCGGTCAGAGCCGAGGTCGGCGAGGCCAGGCCCGGTCAGCTGCATACCGGCGAATGCCTCATCGGCTGGGTTGCCGAGCTTGCCCTTCGCCTGCTGAGGGATGGCGCCGTCAATGATGACTGCGCCAGATAGCGAGTCGACCACGCGGATGTGTGCGTCGCTCGCAGACGCGACCAGTGCCTGTCGCAGGCTCTCCACGCTGACCTCATAGTGAGCCAACGCTTGCGGCTTGCCATCGACCTCAACCTGCGTGGACGTGGAAATCACCCAGAGGCCGGTGTCTTCTGACACGTAGGGACGGGACTGGTAAGGAACTCCGACCGGCTGCTCCGATGTCGGTGTGAAGAACGTTGCCTTGGTCTCGTCCGGCGAAAGGTCATCGGGCGGTGCGATCTTCCCGTCGACCACCCGCGCGAGCTCGCGCCCCGTGGCCAGGTCGATGAAGCAGGCCTCGCTGACGGCTCCCGGGTAGGAGCCTTCGATCGCGGCGAGGCTCTGCTGCGCGTCCTGGAGCGCGGGGATGTTGGCCGTCGTCTTCTCCTTCAAGGAGCCAGGGGCCCGGTACGTCTGGGCAAAGGCGGGCTCAGCGGCCAGCTGGAGGTCGGACCCGACAGCTCGGTCAAAGAACTCCGAGAGGACGATGGCCGAACTCTCGGAGGCATTGCCCAGGCGCCGGTCGAGCGAGTCGGCCGACTGCGACGACTCACGCACTGCGAGGAAGAGCAGGGCAGAGCCCAGCAGGGTCATGGCCAGCCCCAGGCTCAGCGCCACAACGCGCCACGAGCGTCCACCCATGTCTACTCCCTCACGAGCTCTGGTTCACCAGACAGTCAGGGGAGGAATCGGCCATTCGAGTGACGGGCTTGAGGGCTAGCCCCATCTCACGTGGGCACCCACGCCAGGAAGCGATCGAGTGGTCGGGAGCCAGCCGGGGTGGCTGCCATGCTGCGGGTGGACCTCGGCTTAGCATGTGCCGGTGTCAACAGAGACTGCCGCAGAACGATCCGATCGGTCTGTCGCCCGCCACGAACACATCGTCGTCATCCTGCTGTCGATCACGACGATCCTGACGGCCTGGTCTGCTTTCGAGGCGAGCAAGTGGGGCGGCGCGATGTCCATCGCCTTCAGTGAGGCCTCTGCCGCACGTATCGAGGCGGCACGACTCGACGGCGATGCCAACCAGCTCACCGCCGTCCAGGTGCAGGTGTGGACGCAGTGGCTCAACGCGTACGCCGCTGGTCAACTCCCTACTCAACCTGAGCAGAAGATCCTGGCCAAGGTCATCAAAGCCCGCTTCCCCGAGCCACTTGCGACCGCCCAACGCGACTGGTGGGCCACCGATCCCAGCAACATCGGAAAGAACGCCACGACACCGTTCGACATGCCGTCGTACCAGATCAAGGAGCGGGCTCAGGCGCAGGAAGCGGATGCGCACGCGACCGAGCGATTCGAGGACGCGCTGGCAAACAACCAGCGCGGCGACAACTACACGCTTCTCACTGTCCTGTTCGCCTCGGTGCTGTTCTTCACGGCCATGTCGGGACGACTGAACCGTCCGCGATCACAGTGGACGGTGTTGAGCATCGGACTTGTGCTAGCGATCGTCGGTGTCGTTCTCCTCGCGTCCTTCCCCAAGCTCGTCTAGGCAAGATCCAGCAGCGGACAGCTGCGACAGAACTCGGAAAGGGACGAGGCAACGCGCAAGATGCCTTTGGTGGTCTACTCCCACTCGATGGTGCCGGGCGGCTTGCTCGTCACATCGAGCGTGACCCGGTTGACCTCGCGCACCTCGTTGGTGATGCGGGTCGAGATCTTCGCGATCACGTCGTAGGGAAGGCGCGACCAGTCCGCGGTCATGGCATCCTCGCTCGACACCGGCCGGAGCACGACCGGATGACCGTAGGTGCGGCCGTCACCTTGGACGCCGACCGAGCGCACATCGGCAAGCAGCACCACAGGGAACTGCCATACCTCCTGATCCAGCCCGGCTCGCGTCAGCTCCTCACGGGCGATCGCGTCAGCCGCTCGTAGTGTCTCGAGGCGGTCATGCGTGACCTCACCGATGATCCGGATACCCAGCCCCGGACCGGGGAACGGGTGTCGCCAGACGATCTCAGCTGGAAGGTCGAGCTGCTCGCCGACAGCCCGCACCTCGTCCTTGAAGAGGGCTCGGAGCGGCTCGACCAACGCAAACTGCAGGTCATCCGGCAGCCCGCCGACGTTGTGGTGGCTCTTGATGTTGGCCGTTCCGGTGCCGCCGCCACTTTCGACAACGTCGGGGTAGAGGGTTCCCTGCACGAGGAACTCCACCTGTTGACCGTGCGCACCGGCGTCGGCCACCACCTCCGCCGCAGCCTGCTCGAACACCCGGATGAACTCGCGCCCGATGATCTTCCGCTTCTGTTCGGGCTCCGTGACTCCGGCCAGTGCGTCCAGGAAGCGCCGTTCGGCATCGACCACCTTCAGCCGAACGCCAGTGGCCGACACAAAGTCCTTCTCCACCTGCTCGGGCTCGCCGGAACGAAGCAGTCCGTGGTCGACGAAGACACACGTGAGCTGGTCGCCGATCGCCCGCTGCACCAGCGCGGCAGCCACTGCCGAGTCGACACCGCCGGAGAGGCCGCAAATGGCCAACTTGTCGCCCACCTGCGCTCGAATGGCCTCGACCTGCTCGTCGATGACGTTGCTCATGGTCCAGGTCGAGCGGCACCCCGCGATGTCGAAGAGGAAGTGTTCGAGGATCTTCTGGCCGTACTGCGAGTGCATGACCTCGGGATGGAACTGAACGCCGGCAAGCCGCTCTCGGCTGTTCTCGAAGGCCGCAACGGGGGCACCTTCGCTCATGGCTGACACGGCGAATCCATCAGGAGCCACAGTGACCGAGTCGCCGTGGGACATCCATACCGACAGCTCGGCGGGAAGCTCGGCGAACAGCGCCGATTCGCGATCGACGACATTCAGCGGCGTCCCCCCATATTCCGACGTTCCAGTACGGGCCACCTCACCCCCGAGCGCCTGCGCCATCGCCTGGAAGCCGTAGCAGATACCGAATGTCGGGACACCTGAGGTGAAAAGGTGGCGATCGACACGTGGCGCTCCATCGGCGTACACGCTGCTCGGCCCACCGGACAAGATGATGGCTGCCGGCTGTTTCTCGAGCATCTCCGCCACGGGCATGGTATGCGGCACGATCTCGCTGTAGACGCGCGCCTCGCGCACCCGCCGGGCTATGAGCTGGGCGTATTGGGCGCCGAAGTCGACAACCAGGACCGTGTCAAAACTCTCCGCTGTCACCCGCCGATCCTACCGACGTGCCTTTAGCAGGAACCCGGCGGCAAACTCGTTCGCCCGATGGCGCACCCCTGCTCTAGCGTGGGGACGTCATGCTCACCCATCTGCCCTTCGCCGACCCCGGCACGCCCGATTTGTCGACGCCAGGGCGGTTCTTGCGATGGGTCGGTTTCCGGCAGAAGCGACTGCTGGCGCTCGGCGTCTTCTGGGGAGTCGTGTGGATGCTCGGCCAGGCGCTGATCCCAGGCGCCCTCGGGGCCGGTGTCCAGGCGATCTCCGAGAAGGACGAGGCGCGCGCGCTCAGCTGGGCTGGGGTCGTGCTCGGCCTCGGTCTCACCGTCGCTGCCGCAGGTCTCGTCCGGCACCGCTATGCAGTGGCGAACTGGGTCACGGCCGGCTCACGGGTTCAGCAGCTGCTGATCCGGCGGGCCGCCCACCTCGGCGCCGACCTGCCGAAGCAGGTGGCAACCGGCGAGGTCGTGGCCGCGTCCGCCAACGACGTCGAGCGGATCGGCAACGCGTACGACATCTTGCCCCGCATGATCGGGGCCATCATCGCGTTCTTCGCCGTGGCCGCCATCTTGATCTCCAGCAACGCCACGCTCGGCCTCATCGTCCTCGTCGGGGTCCCGCTGCTGTCGCTAGCCGTCGCCCCGCTGGTGCGGCCGCTCGAACGCCGCGAACGAGAGCAGCGCACCTACCTCGGCCTCACCCAAGAGCTGGCGGCCGACACGGTGGCCGGCCTACGCGTACTGCGCGGAATCGGTGGCGAAGACCTCTTCCTGCAGCGATTCCACACCGAGTCGCAGAAGGTGCAGGCCGCTGCCGTTCGCACGGCGCGGATCCGCGCGCTGTTGGACGCCATGCAGGTCTTCCTTCCGGGGTTCTTCGTCGTGATCGTCACCTGGCTCGGCGCGCGTCTGGCCCTGCAAGGAGACCTCACGGTCGGCCAGCTGGTGGCGTTCTACGGCTACACCGCTTTCCTGGTGCTGCCCCTACGTACGGTCACCGAAGCCGCCCACAAGTGGACCGCAGCGCGCGTCGCATCCGCCCGGGTGGTGCGGGTGCTGACGCTGGATCGTCTGTTCGACGAGGGTGGCGAGCAGTCCGCGCCCGCTGCCACGACGCCGGCCGGCGAGATCACCGACCCTGCGACCGGACTGGTGATCACCCCCGGGCAGATGATCGCCGTCGTCACCGACGACCCGGATGCCTCCGAGGTGCTGATCGACCGGCTCGGCCGCTACCGCCAGTCCGACGTGGTCCTCGATGGCACCCCCATGCAGAACCTGCCGCTGCCGACGGTCCGCGAACGCGTTCTCGTGCAGGACAAAGACCCGATGATCTTGTCCGGTGCAGCCGAGGACCTCTTCGACATCCCCCGTACCGGACGCGTCGACGTCGCCAGTGCGCTCTCGTTCGCGTCCGCGCTCGATGTCGTCGAAGCCCTGCCCGACGGGCTGGCCACCGACCTGCCGGAACGAGGTCGGTCGCTGTCCGGCGGCCAACGTCAACGGCTGGCGCTGGCTCGATCGCTGGTGGCAGACCCCGAGATCTTGATCCTCGACGAACCCACCAGCTCCGTCGACGCGCACACCGAGGCCCGCATCGGGCTCTCTCTGCGCGAGGCACGCGCCGGACGTACCACCGTCGTCTTCACGACCAGCCCGCTGCTGCTCGAGCACGTCGACACCGTCGCGTTCCTCAAGGACGGCAAGGTGCGCGCCACGGGCCACCACCGCGAGCTGCTGCGTGAGAACGCCGACTACCGCTACACCGTGACCCGGGAGGAGGACGCATGAAGCCCCCCGAGTCGCTGGAGTTCACCGAGAAGAGCGTCGAAGGCAAGCTGCCGGTGTCGTCACCGAGGTCGGTCCGCCTCTACGTCATCGCCCTTCTCAAGAGGCATCGCTCGCTCTTCCTTGCGCTCGTGGCACTCAACGCCGTGGCCGCTGCTGCGTCCATCGTCGGCCCCCAGATCCTCGGTGACCTCGTTGAGCAGATCGGAAACGGCGTCGATGTCTCGTACGCCAACAAGGCTGCCCTGATCTTTCTGGGCGCTCTCATCGTGCAGACGATCTTCACGCGCTGGGCGCGGATCCGCGGGGCGATCCTGGGCGAGTCGGTCCTGGCCGATCTTCGCGAAGACTTCCTCACTCGAGTCGTAGCGCTCCCCCCGGGTGTCGTCGAGCGCGCCGGCACCGGAGACCTGGTCACTCGCACGACCACCGACGTCGACCGGTTGTCATGGGCGGTCCGGTTGGCCGTGCCCGAGATCGCCATCGGTCTGGTCACGGCGACGCTGGTCTTCGCCGCCCTGGTTCTTACCTCGCCGGTACTCGCCCTGTCGTGGCTGTTCGCCGTTCCGGTGATCGTGGTCGCCACACGCTGGTACTTCAAGCGAGCCCCCTACGGCTACCGGCACGAGATGTCCAGCTACGCCGCTGTCAACGCCGGGATCGCCGAGACGGTGGACGCCGGCCGCACTGTTGAGGCCTATCGGCTCGGTGATGCGCGGGTCGCGCGCACCGACGGCGCGATCAAACGGTGGGTCAGCTGGGAGCGCTACACGCTCTTCCTGCGAAACGTCTTCTTCCCGTCGATCGAGATCTCGTACGCTCTGCCCCTCGCGGCCGTCCTCGCCATGGGCGGTTGGCTCTACGCCGACGGTCAGGCCACGCTGGCCCAGGTCACTGCAGCTGTTCTCTACACCCAGATGCTGATCGAGCCGGTTGACATCATCTTGATGTGGTACGACGAGCTGCAGGTGGGTCAGGCCTCACTCGCTCGCCTGATCGGGGTCCACGACGTGCCCGACCCCGAGACCGACGACTCCCGTGAGCCCCAGGGCTCAGATCTGCACGCGCATGACGTCCGCTTCGGGTACCGCGAGGATCGCGACGTGTTGCATGGCGTCACGATGGACATCGAACCCGGAGACCGGGTGGCGATTGTCGGCCCTTCGGGGGCCGGAAAGTCGACGTTGGGCCGTCTGCTCGCTGGTCTGCACGCGCCGCGAGCCGGAACAGTCGAGATGGGCGATGTCGCACTCGCCTCGCTCCCCACCGAGACCGTGCGTCGGCACGTGTCGCTCGTGACGCAAGAACACCACGTCTTCATCGGCACTCTGCGCGACAACCTGCTGCTGGCGCGCCCCGGCGCATCCGATACCGAGCTGTGGGAAGCCCTCGGAGCAGTTGATGCAGCTGAGTGGGCTCACGCCCTGCCAAAGGGGCTGCACACCGAGGTGGGCACGGGTCGGGTCAAGTTGTCGCCCGCCCAGGCACAACAGCTGGCTCTGGCCCGGTTGGTTCTCGCCGACCCGCACACACTCGTGCTCGACGAGGCGACGTCGCTGCTCGACCCACGCGCCGCACGTCACCTCGAGCAGTCGCTGGCAGCGGTGCTCGAGGGACGGACGGTGATCGCCATCGCGCACCGGCTGATGACCGCGCACGACGCCAAGAGGGTGGTCGTCGTCGAAGACGGGATCATCTCCGAGGCCGGCAGCCACGATGAGCTCGTCAACGCCGACGGCGCCTATGCGGCCCTCTGGCGATCGTGGCGCGACGAGGACTGACCGCTAGGGCAGCACGGTGACCGAGACGCGCTGAAACTCTTTGAGGTCGGAGTAACCGGTCGTCGCCATCGCGCGGCGCAGGGCCCCGAAGAGGTTCATGGATCCGTCGGACGTGTGTGATGGCCCGACGAGGATCTGTTCGATCGTTCCGACCGTGCCCAGGTGAATCCGCTCTCCTCGGGGCAGCTCGGCATGGTGTGCTTCGCTCCCCCAGTGGTAGCCGCGGCCGGGACCGTCGGTGGCGCGAGCCAGGGGTGAGCCCATCATCACCGCGTCGGCCCCACATGCCACCGCCTTGGCGATGTCACCGCTCCGGCCGACCCCACCGTCGGCAATGACGTGCACGTAGCGGCCACCGGACTCGTCCATGTAGTCGCGTCGCGCAGCTGCGACGTCGGCGATGGCGGTGGCCATCGGCACCGCGACACCCAGAACGTCGCGGGTGGTGTGTGCCGCACCGCCGCCGAAACCAACGAGGACACCAGCCGCCCCCGTACGCATCAGGTGGAGGGCAGCTGTGTACGTCGCCACCCCGCCAACGACCACGGGGACGTCGAGCTCGTAGATGAACTGCTTGAGGTTGAGCGGCTCGGACTGGCTGGAGACATGCTCGGCAGACACGGTCGTTCCGCGAATGACGAAGATGTCGACGCCAGCGTCGACAACGGTCTTCCAGAACTGCTTGGTGCGCTGCGGCGACAGTGCTGCGGCAGTGACGACGCCGGCGTCACGCACCTCGGCAATGCGTTGGACGATCAGGTCCTCCCTGATCGGCGCGTTGTACACCTGCTGCATGCGTCGGGTGACGGCATCGTCGTCGAGCTCAGCGATCTCGGCGAGCAGCGACGTGGGATCGTCGTAGCGGGTCCAGAGTCCCTCGAGATTCAGTACCCCCAGTCCGCCGAGCTTGCCGATGGCGATGGCGGTGGCAGGTGAGACCACCGAGTCCATCGGGGCGGCCATCAGCGGCAGCTCGAACCGGTAGGCGTCGATCTGCCAGGCGATGGAGATCTCTCGTGGGTCGCGAGTACGGCGATGAGGCACGATCGCGATGTCGTCGAAACGCCATGCCGACCGCCCGCGCTTGCCCCGTCCGATCTCTAGCTCACTCATGGCGTTCCTGTCGTCGTGGGGTCAGGTGGGACGTGGTCAACGCGCGCTGTAGTTGGGTGCCTCGACAGTCATCTGCACATCGTGCGGGTGGCTCTCCTTGAGCGATGCCGAGGTGATCCGGACGAACCGGCCCTTGCGCTGAAGTTCCGGGATCGTGCCGGCACCGACATAGAACATCGCCTGGTTGAGACCGCCGATCAGCTGGTGGGCCACGGCGGCCAGGGGCCCTCGGTACGCCACCTGCCCTTCGATGCCCTCGGGCACGATCTTGTCGTCGCTGGCCACCTCGGCCTGGAAGTAGCGATCCTTGGAGTACGACTTCTTGCCTCGACTCGACATCGCACCCAGCGAGCCCATTCCCCGGTACGCCTTGTACTGCTTGCCGTTGACGAAGACCAGCTCACCAGGCGACTCGTCGCAACCGGCGAGCAGCGAGCCGACCATCACCGTGTCGGCTCCAGCCACGATCGCCTTGGCGATGTCTCCTGAGTGCTGCAGCCCACCATCGGCGATGACCGGCACACCAGCCGGCTTGCACGCCAGGGACGCCTCATGGACGGCCGTGACTTGAGGTACGCCGACTCCGGTGACGATGCGGGTTGTGCAGATCGACCCGGGGCCAACCCCTACCTTCACTGCGTCGGCCCCGGCATCAACAAACGCCTGGGCTCCTTCGCGGGTGGCAACATTGCCGCCTATCACCTGCACGTGCCGCGTGGCCGGGTCGCTCTTGAGCCGCCGCACCATGTCGAGCAACATCTGCACGTGTCCGTGCGCGGTGTCGGCCACCAGCACGTCGACCCCGGCCTCGACCAGCCGGCTAGCACGCTCCCATGCGTCGCCGAAGTACCCGATGGCTGCGCCAACCATCAGTCGTCCGTGGGCGTCTTTGGACGCGTGGGGGAACTGCTCTGACTTCACGAAGTCTTTGACGGTGATCAGGCCGCCCAGGCGTCCCGCCTCGTCGACGAGCGGCAGTCGCTCGCGTTTGTGCCGGCGAAGCAATGCCGTGGCCTCGTCACGGGCGATGCCGATGGGTCCGGTTACCAGCGGGCTCGGCGTCATGACTTCGTTGACCTTGGTAGTGGACCACTCGGCCACGGGCACGAAGCGCAGATCGCGGTTGGTGATGATGCCGAGCAGGACGTGGTTCGCATCGACGACCGGCAGGCCCGAGACCCGGTACTCCCCACATACTCGGTCGAGGTCCTCCAACGTGGCGTCCGGGCCGATCGTCACCGGGTTGGAGATGATCCCCGTCTGCGTCCGTTTGACCAGGTCGACCTGGTAGGCCTGGTCGTCAATCGACAGGTTTCGGTGCAGAACGCCCAGCCCGCCCTGCCGGGCCATGGCAATCGCCATACGCGACTCGGTCACGGTGTCCATCGCGGCTGAGACCAAGGGAACCTTCAGCGAGATGCCCCGCGTCAGTCGGGAGGTCGTATCGATGTCGCTCGGCGCCATGTCGGTAGGACCTGGCAGCAGCAGGACATCGTCGTAGGTCAGACCAAGAGGGGCGAACTTCTCTGGGACCTCGGGGCCGCTGTCTCGCGAGATGCCGGTGTCGTCCATCGCGCCTTCCCGAAGCAGTGGTCCGGCCGAAACCCGTACCGGAGCCCCAGTCTACGGGGAGGCCGTTGTCTCCACCGCGCTCTGGTCCGGGTTGCCAGGTGCCGCGGTCGGCTTATCTGCGGGCGTTCGGTCCGTCGGCGGCTTCGCGGAATCTGGCTTCGCCTGGTTGTCAGGACTGTTCTCGTTCGAGGTTCCGGTGCCGGTCGAGCCCCCCGAGCCCGGCTCCGGCTTGGCACCGGGACCCGCGCCCCCCGAGCCCGGCTCCGGCTTGGCACCGGGACCATTGCCCTTGGGCACCCCGGGACTGGCGGGCTTGCCCGGCTGACCCGCGCCGTCTGCCACTTCCTGCGTCACTTGGTCTATGGCTCTCTGCTGCCCCGGACTCACCTGGTCGCCCAGCAACGCCGCAGCCTCAGCGACCAGTCGCTTCGCCTGATTGGGGTGCCCCTGGGCCAGTGCTCGGCGGGCGTCCGCCAGCAGCT
>JAHEKZ010000004.1:82435-87714 GCA_024644435.1 Actinomycetes bacterium
ATGGCTCTCTGCTGCCCCGGACTCACCTGGTCGCCCAGCAACGCCGCAGCCTCAGCGACCAGTCGCTTCGCCTGATTGGGGTGCCCCTGGGCCAGTGCTCGGCGGGCGTCCGCCAGCAGCTTGTTCGCCTGCGCCCTCGTCGGCGTCTGCTGGGGCAGCCGCTCGCGCGAGTCGGTCTTGTCGGCGCCCTCGTCGGCAAAGGGGTTGACCTTGGCGAGAACCTTCAGCGGCGCACGGATCGCCGCCAATGGGTCGCCCGTCATCGCCGCTGCCGCCCCTCCCGATATGGCCATGGCAAGGACAGTCGAACCGGCGATCAACGCCGTGCGTCCGGTCCTTCCGCGCCGGCCCCCCACGGAGGCGACACGTCCTGAAGGACGGGGCAATGCGAACGGAATGGCGTTGTCGATGCCCGCGTCGATCTGCTCGACCCAGGCCGATAGTGCCGCGACCACGGGGTCATCACGGTCGATCAGGTCAGTGTCACGGGTCGCCAAGCCCTGAATGGTGATGGCGTCCAGCTGAACGGCGGTCAGGTCGGCGGCGTCACGTGTCATCAGACGGTCACCTCGTCAGCCGCATAGGCGCGCAGCCGAGTCAATGCCCGATGCTGCGCCACCCGGACGGCGCCCGGGGTCATTCCCAGTGCCCGTCCGGTCTCTTCGGCAGACAGGCCAACCGCCACCCGCAGCAGGAGCAGCTCACGAAGATTTCCCGGGAGTCGGTCAAGGAGGGCATTCGCCAGACGGGCATCACCGTCCTGCATGACCCGTTCTTCCGGTGTCATGCCGAGGTCAGTGGCGTCCGGCATCTCTTCGGTCGGAATCGCTGCGCGATAGGACGCACGCTGTAGGTCAGCCACCTTGTGCGCGGCGATACCGAAGACGAACGCCTCGAACGGGCGTCCCTCGTCTCGATACCGCGGCAGGGCGTGGAGCACAGCGAGCAAGACCTCCTGCGCCGCGTCGTCTGCGGCGTAATCGGCTGCCGGGGTGCGTCCAAGACGCCCCCTGCAGTAGCGGACTACCAGTGGACGCAGGTGAGTGAGCAGTGCCTCGGCCGCCACGGTGTCGCCATCAACTGCGGCGCGTACGAGACTGCGCAGATCACCATCGTCCGTTCCATGCAGGATCGCTCCCACTGGCCCCGCTGTTACATCGCTCCTCATGTCACCCCGCTGACCACGTCGTGGTCGGCGTTCACCCCCTCGACACGTTTAGCGCACCAGGCCCCATCGGAACCCCATGGCAACTGCCTGCGCTCGGTCTGCAGCCCCCACCTTGCGAAAGAGGCGACGCGCATGTGTCTTGACGGTGTCCTCGGAGAGGTAGAGCTCTCGGCCGATCTCTGCGTTGCTGCGACCGCGGGACATTCCGCCCAGCACCTGCAGCTCGCGTTCGGTCAGCGTGGGGGGCGCACCCATCTCGACCGGCTGCGCCCGCCGGGGCGCTCGGCGCCAGCTCGCTTCGGCCAGCGCGTACGACACGGTGGCCGTCAGCTCTTCGCGAGTGGCGTCCTTGACCAGATACCCGCGGGAACCGCCCGCGACCGCCCGGGCGACGCCATCTTGGTCCTCGGCCATCGTGAGCATGACAACAGCGGCGTCCGGGTACGTGGCGACGAGCCGACGAGCCGACTCGACCCCACCCAACCCGGGCATCCGGACATCCATGAGCACCAGTTCGGGCCGTTCCCCCGCCCACCGGCTCAGCACCTCTTCGCCGCTCCCCGCTACCGTCACCCGGTCAACCCCGGGCACAGCGGCGATCGCGCGACGCAACGTCTCGCGTGCGAGCGGTGAGTCGTCGCACACCAGAACCGTGGTCACGGCGCCTCCTTGCAGCGCTCGCCAACGGAGCGCATTGCGGTTCTCGGGTGAGGGGGTCCCGACTGTCTTGGGTTCTCTTTCGGCACGTTTGCTACTGAGCGTGAGGGGTGACTTTGACCAACTGCCCGATTTCGCGTCGCCACGGTGCTCAGCCACCCAGCAGTGCAGCGACGTCAGGACGGTCCAGCCAGACGCCGCGCAGGTCGTCCGGGAGGTCGTCGGCGATGGCGATGACGCCGCCTCGTGCAGCCGACAGCGACTTCGCTGACTCCGCTGGAGCGCTCTCCTCGAGCAGGGCGCCGAGCAGCGCCCGGGATGGCCACAGCGTCGGCAGTGCACCGAGGCTCTCGGCCAGCGTTGCCGCTCGGCGGAGTGTGTTCTCCGCCTCGGCCAGGCTTCCCGCCTGCACCTGGGACACCGCAAGGAGAAGCAGCGTCTTGGCCACATGTCGCGGCGCACCGGACATCTCGGCCAGCTGCACCGCGCGCAGCAACGTTTCTCGCGCCCGCTGGGGATCGTCCTCCAGCAGGGCCACCTCGGCCTCGACCCAGCCCAACCGGACCCGTTGGCGCCACCAGTCGTGATGACCCTCGGCCAACGACCGCGCCCGCTCGATATATTCGCGAGCGGCATCCGCGTCATCGGTCACAATGGCGTCTGCCGCGAGCCCGATCGTGGCGTCGAAGGTGGCCTCGGGTGCGCCGTTGCTGAACGACAGCGCCGACTCGTCCAGCACCCGGGCCTCGTCGAGCTGCCCGAGCTGACGCCGTACGGCGGCGGACGTCGACGCTGCAAGAGCGGCAAAGAGCCTGCGCTCGGGCACTTCTGAGGCTCCGGCCGCGACGAGAGGCTCCAGCACGGCCAGCGAGCCCCCGAACTTGCCGGCCGCGGCCAGGCACACTCCCAGCAGCCAGGCAGCGGCGGTCGCCTCAGCCCCCATTCCGTCTGCGCGGGCTCGTTCGAAGGCGGACTCCAGCGCCACAACGCCGCTCGCAGGGCGACCGTGGAAGGCCGCGCGCTCGCCAGTGGCGAGCAGCTCAGCCAGGTCGTCAGACACAGGAGCACTCCAAGGCATCGTGCAATCACGGACGCCACGCGACGTCCCTGCCTCTTCGTCGGCATCCTGACGCCGGTTGTTAACGCTGCGGAGCGGTCGAATCCCGCCCTTGGGGCGCTCAGGCCCCCACAGCGCGCTGAAGAACAGTCACGGCCTCGCTGAGCGAGTTCACGTGCTCCGCCCCCCCAGCTGACTCGTGGGTCCAGCCGGGACCCCCGACCACCACACGAACCGGTGGCCGCATTGCGGGGACCGCGGCGACCTGTTCTGCGTCAACCATCTCGGGTCGATGGGCCCAGATGAAGACCGCACTGGCCCCGCCACGACGCACCGCCGCGGCCAGCGCGGGGGCGGGTACCCGGGCTCCGAGGACCCGAGCGTCAATCGCACGCTCAGCCAGCGCGGCTGCCAGCGCCTGCAACGGAAGGGTGTGCAGCTCCTCCGGTGCCCCTGCCAGCAGCACGGGGCGAGCATTGCGTGGAGCCGGGGCCGCTGCGACAACCGAGCGCAGGGCACCGAGCACGCTCTCAGCCATCAGGTGCTCGACGTCGACGCCGTTCCCGGTCTCCTCCCAGCGCTCGCCGATGCTGGTGAGGACGGGTAGCAGCAGGGCATCCCAGGTCCACAGGACGCCGTGCTTCCTGAACGCGTCGACCAGAGTCCGGTCGATGGTGCGCGCGTCGAGTGCGAGTGCGGCCCGGGTGAGCCCCCGGACCGCGGCATCGGTGTTGCGCAGGGGAACGACCCGGGCCTCGGCTGCGCTCGTGTCCGGAAGAACCGGATCAGAGGGTCCGGCGCTGGCAACGCGGGCGGCCTCCGCGGGAGACACCCCCTCAAGCGTCATCCGACGCATCTCCTCCAGCCGCTGCACGTCTTGGGGCGTGTAGCGCCGATGGGCGCCGGCAGAATGACCACTGGGCCCGACCCCGTAGCGCCGATCCCACGTACGCAAGGTGGCCGGGGCCACGCCGAGGCGGCGGGCCAGCGCGGCCACCGTGAGCGACGGCGCGGAACGATCTGCATCGCCCAGGGGTTGTTCCATGCAACGGATTGTGGGGCCCAACGACCGGCTTCGCACGTCGACACCCGGGAGCCTCGTCTGTCTCGAAACTTATTCATGAAAAGACTTGACCAACTCATGAAGCGGTTGTAACGTGAAGTTCACGCTACTGATCGCGAACCTGGAGGACCCCATGGCCGACATCTCCCGACTCCCCGGGCCGGTCGCAGACGTCTGGAACTGGCAGTTCGAGGGTGCGTGCCGCGACGCCGACCCGACCACGTTCTTCCACCCCGAGGGTGAGCGTGGCCCGTCTCGCGAGGCCCGTGACCGGGCCGCCAAGGCGGTCTGCGCCAGCTGCCCCGTCATCGCCGCGTGTGCAGCGCATGCGTTGGCCGTCCGCGAGCCCTACGGGGTGTGGGGCGGCATGACCGAGGAAGAGCGCGAGGCGATCTACCGCCGCAAGTCACTCACCCTCGTCGGCTGACAGTGCGCCTGACTCCCTGCGGAGGTCAGTGGTGATGTCCGCCGGGGCCGTGGCTGTGCCCGTGTGAGCCTGCCTCAGGCGCAGGGTCCTCAGGCTTGTCGACGACGAGGGCTTCGGTCGTCAGCACCAACGCAGCGATGGACGCGGCGTTCTCCAGTGCCGACCTCGTGACCTTCACCGGGTCAACGATCCCCGCGGCCCGAAGGTCTCCCCACTCGCCGGTGGAGGCGTCGAATCCATGCCCGCTCGGCTGCTCCAGGGCTTTGGCCACGATCACGCCACCCTCTTCGCCGGCGTTGTCGGCAATCGCCCGGAGCGGACGCGACAGGGACGCGGCGATGACCCGGACACCCGTGCGCTCGTCACCAACGAGCCCCAGATCTGCGGTCAGCACGTCACCCGCCTGCACGAGAGCGCTACCGCCTCCGGCAACGATGCCTTCCTCGACAGCGGCCTTCGTGGCCGAGACGGCATCCTCGATCCGGTGCTTGCGCTCCTTCATCTCGACCTCGGTGTGCGCCCCGACCTGGACAACGGCCACGCCACCGGAGATCTTCGCGAGCCGCTCACTGAGCTTCTCGCGGTCCCACTGGGAGTCGGTCAGCTCGATCTCGCGCCGCAGCTGTGACACGCGGTCGGCGACCGACTCGTCAGACCCCGCTCCGTCGACCACTGTGGTGGAGTCCTTCGTGACGACGATCCGGCGGGCCGAACCCAACACCTCGAGACCCACGTCGGCAAGCTTGAGCCCGACCTCGGGTGCAATCACCTGTGCGCCAGTCAGGACAGCGAGGTCCTCGAGCATCGCCTTGCGACGGTCGCCGAACCCGGGGGCCTTGACGGCGACGACTCCCAGACCGCTGCGGATCTTGTTGACCACGAGGGTGGACAGCGCCTCGCCGTCGAC
>JAHEKZ010000078.1 GCA_024644435.1 Actinomycetes bacterium
CGCCTGGCAAACGCACCCTCACCAAGATCAAGCACCAGCGCACGGCGGACTGCGTAGTGGCTGGGTACCGGCTGCATACCTCCGGACCGGTGGTCGGATCTCTGCTTCTGGGCCTGCACGACGACCAGGGACGCCTGCAGCACGTCGGCGTCTGCAGCTCCTTCACGGCAGCACGCAGAGCCGAGCTGGTCGACGAGCTGGCGCCCTACGTCACTGACCTCGTCACACACCCCTGGAACCCGGACACCGCAGATGACGCCGGAATCAGGCGCCCCGGGGTGGTGAACCGGTGGAACGCCAAGAAGAACATGGCCTTCGTTCCCCTGCGACCCGAGCTGGTGGTCGAGGCCGCCTACGACCAGCTGCAGGGAGACCGGTTCCGCCACAACCCCCGTTTCGTCCGCTGGCGCCCGGACCGCACCGCCGAATCGTGTCGCTTCGACCAGCTGGAGCGCCCGGTGTCCTTCGATGTTGCCGAGGTACTGCGCAGGGGCAGGCCCGAGTAGGCCAAGATGTCCTTGTGAACCACCTCATCGTGTTGACCGAGAATGCCCTCACCGAGCACGACGTCACTCGCATCGTCGAGTGGTACGACAGCGACGTCCGCGTCCACGTGCTGGTGCCCGAGACGTCCGACCAGTCCGCGTTCGACCAGGTGGTCGACGACGTGGCGCGGGTCGACATGGACGAGCTCAAGCGCGATCTCGCGGGTGCGGACGAGGATGACAAGGGCCTGGCTGCCAAGCGCGCCCTCAGCGACTCCCTCGAGCTGTTGGCCGCCAAGGGGGTCACCGTCACTGGCGCCCTCACCCCCAAGGACCCGATCGCCGCCACCTCGACGTGTGTCACCTCTGAGGACGCCGACGAGCTGTGGGTCATCACCGAGCCGCACCTGGTCACCGATCTGCTGCGCCGCGACTGGGCGAGCAAGCTGCGTCACCAGCTGACCGTTCCGGTGCTGCACGTGATCGGCGGCACCGACGAGGTCATCAATTGACCAACCCGTTCGCGGGGATGGAGATCCCAAGCCCCGCGCTGAGCCTCGATCGAGCAGCGGACATCCTTGCCGAGCGCTATGGCAGGTCTGGTCCGATGCGGAGCCTGGGCAGCCACCAGGACCAGAACGTGATGGTCGACGATGCCGCTGGCCGGTTCATCCTCAAGATCTCGAACCCCGGGTTCAGCCACGAAGGTCTGCTGGCCCAGAACGCCGCCATGCTGCACCTGGCCGAACGCGACCTGCCCTTTCGGGCGCCGGTTCCGCTTCCCGACACCGATGGCGCCTTGATCGGCCAGGTGACAGATGGCGGCGCCACGTACGACGTCCGCCTCGTGACCTTCCTGGAAGGTCGACCTCTGGCCGACTTCGACCACCTGGCACCACCGGTCGTGCAACGTCAGGGCTGGCTCGCTGGGGCGGCAGCTGTCGCCCTGGCCGACTTCGACCACCCGGGACTCGACCGCACGTTGCAGTGGGACGTACGGCACGCCAGTGACGTCGTGGCCGCCTTCGGCCCTTCGATCCCTGACGCAGCCGCCCGTGCCGACATCGAGCAGCAGATGGCTCGGGCTCAGCAGGCGATCGACGCGCTCGCGCCGCGGCTTCGCGTCGCGGTCTGCCATGCCGACGTCACCGATGTCAACGTCGTGGCCAGCGTCAATGCGGCCGGCCAGCCCTGGCCGGACGGGCTCATCGACTTCGGTGACATCCTGCGCACCTGGCTCGCGGGCGACGTGGCGGTGACCGGTGGCTCGTTGATCGGGCACGACACCGACGACGCGCTCGGCGTGATCGTCAACGTGCTGCGCGGGTACCACTCAGCGTTCCCGCTCAACGCCGACGAGGTGGCCGCTCTGTGGCCGCTGGTGATCGCGCGTGCCGCGTCCAACGTGGCGAGCAGCGAACACCAAGCACGGCTTGAGCCCGACGACGAGTACGTGCAGGGGTCAGTGGTGGACGACTGGCGCATCTGGAAGGCAGTGCGTCGGGTTCCGTGGCGCGCCGCACATGGCGAGCTCGCCGCTGCTGCCGGGATGCCAAGGCCGTCACTCCCGCCGCCCCCAGCGCCCGCCGCCGCCCTGGTCGTCCTGCCTGACGACGCACCGTCGGTCGACCAGGCCGTCACCGCTGACACGTTCGAGCCGGAGGCATGGAACCTGGCCGACGGCGTCCGGCGCCAGCTGGTCGACGGCTGCGGCACCGGGCGGTACGACGAGGGTCGTCTCGCACTCGTTGGCGACGGCGGCGTGAGCACCGGACTCGAGCTGTTCGCCCCTGCGGGGACGCACGTGTCCGCTCCCATTGCTGGTCGAGTCAGCGACGCTGACGGCACCCTCTGTCTCGCGTTGGACGACACCTGGCGGCTGTACCTCGGTGGCATCGAGCCGTCCGAGACGCTCGCCTCCGAGGTCAAGGCCGGCGATCTGCTCGGAACGGTCGCGGACGCGTCCGACGCCGCCCCGGCTCTCACCGTGCAGCTGGTCGCCGACGCCGACCACCGACCACCGATGGTGGCGCCCCCAGCGCGCGGATGGCGTCACACCACCGCCGACCCGGAGCAGTGGTGGGCGACCGAGGCGATCCCAGCAGTCGATCCAGATTCACCCGACGACGCATCAGCGCTGCTCGCGCGACGTGACGCCGTCATGGCGCCGGCGCAGGAGTTCTACTACGACAGCCCGCCTCAGATCGAACGTGGTCGGCGTCATCACATGTTCGACACCCACGGACGCCGGTACGTCGACATGGTCAACAACGTGACCATCCTCGGACACAGCCACCCGGCCGTCGAAGACGTCGTCAGCCGCCAGCTGCGCCTGATCAACACCAACTCGCGGTTCCACTACGCAGCCATGGTCGAGTTCTCCGAGCGTCTGGCTGCGCTGCTTCCCGACCCGCTCGACACCGTCTTCCTCGTCAGCACGGGCAGCGAGGCGAACGAGGTCGCGCTGCGGCTGATGCGGGCGGCTACCGGCAGCCGCGACATCCTCGCGGTGCGCAGCGCGTATCACGGCTGGACGACCGGCACGGACGAGGTGACCACCGCCATCAACGACAACCCGCGCGCCGCCGAGACGCGACCGCCGTGGGTGCATGTCGTCGAGTCGCCAAACCCCTACCGGGGCCCACACCGTGGTGCCGACGCCGGGGCTCGGTATGCCGCCGACGTCGACCGCGCGTTGGCCGAGATCGCCGAGGCGGGCGGGCAGGTCAGTGGCTTCATCGCCGAGCCGGTCTACGGCAACGCCGGCGGCGTCCTGCTGCCCGACGGCTACCTGAAGGCCGCCTACGCGTCAGTGCGCGCGGCCGGTGGCATCTGCGTCGCCGACGAGGTGCAGGTGGGGTACGGGCGGCTCGGTGACTACTTCTGGGGCTTCGAGCAGCAGCAGGTCGTACCGGACATCGTGACGATGGCCAAGTGCACAGGGAACGGCATCCCGGTGGGTGCAGTCGTCACCACCCGAGAGATCGCCGAGACACTGCGGCAGCGCGAAGGGTCATTCTTCAGCTCGATGGGCGGGTCGCCGGTGGGGTCGGCCGCAGCGCTCGCCACCCTCGAGGTCATCGAGAGCGAGGGACTGCAGGCGAACGCTGCCGTGGTCGGACGGCACATCGCCGACCGCGTCAACGCACTGGCTGAGGAGCACCCGATCATCGGCACCGTGCACGGGCTCGGCCTCTACCGAGGGATCGAGCTGGTTCGAGACCGCCAGACGCTCGAACCGGCTACCGAGGAGGCGCTCGCCATCTGCGAACGCATGCGCGAGCTCGGCATCATCGTCCAACCCACCAGCGACTACATGAACGTGTTGAAGATCAAGCCGCCGCTCTGCATCGACCGCGAGGCGGCAGATGCCTTCGTCGATGCCCTGGAGATCACGCTGCGACGCGGCTGGTAGCTCGCTGACCTGCACCTCTTCGCCTGAGGTCCCCCATTTGGCCCAACCTCAGGAGGGTGACTACCGGCTGTGACCGCCCCAGTTACCCTGATCAGGTTCGCTCACGAGCATCTGCGCAGGGGGAGGGACCATGCGAGCAAGCTACCGGGCCGTCGCGCTCAGTGCCGTCGTCGCTGCTCTCGCCCTTCCCGCGCTTCCAGCCGCCGCTGCCACCGCTCCCCTTCCCGAGACGGTGCTTCGTATCAAGACGATCGACTGGCAGCCTCGGACTGGCAGCGTCGAGGTGACCGCCCGGGTGAAGTGCACCGGGAAGGGATCCTTCCGCTGGGGCGTGACCCTCGAGCAGCGGGTGCGAGCCCGGAACTCCTCGAATGTTCCCTGCGACGGCGATGGCTACCTCTCGACGCTGGTGCTCGACCCGCGGAACGGCCGCTTCCACCCCGGCGCGGCCGAGATGACCACCGAACAGATCGTCATCGGCAAGGACTTCGGGATCGGCAGTGCCACCCTCCAACGGATCCGGATCAGTCCCCCGGGCAGGGGCGCCCGATGAGGCGGCTGGTGCGGGCAGGCCTCATGGCGGCAGCTGTCGCGCTCCTCGTGCTTCCGGCGGCCCCGGCCTCCGCCGGTCAGAACGATGCGCCCGACATCAAGTGGAAGCTCCGATCGATCACACTCGACGGATACACCGGCAACCTCATCGTGAAGGCGCGGGTTCGCTGTGACGGCAAGGGCACCGCATCATGGACCACGATCGCCGTACAAGATCTTCGAGCTCGCGGAACGGCCCCGATCATCTGTGATGGGAATGGGCACCGATCCACGATCGTGCTGGACCCGGCCAAGGGCCGCTTCCACCCCGGCCAGGTGGCGATAGACATCGCACTCGTCGCCTGCAGCAAAGACTTCTGCACCGTGAGCGGCGAGAGTTTCGCCACCACGGTCTGAGCCAGCGAGCTGGCAAACCCGCACCGGGCTCTCGCGAATACCCCCTGACGGCATCGGTCATCAGGCGCCGAACTCGGACCTTGGCCTCTACTACGCGCTTGCCCTGAGCCGCGACACTGAGGGTGGCATGCGGAGCCGCGTGCGCAACTCCACCGAGATTCAGGAGGCGCGCCATGAGACGTGGGCGTATCGGACCGATCAGCCTTCTCGCCGCGGTCGCCCTCGTGGCCTCCGGGCCGACGGTGGCCGCCGACGTCGACCTCCCACCCCCGCTGGCCACCATCGTGAACGGCGACGTCACCGGTTACCAGTGGATGTTTGAGTCCGTCAACGCACCGGAGGCGTGGTCCAACGCAACAGGCAAAGGCATCCGCGTAGCGGTGATCGACACCGGTATCGACTCCAGCCACCCAGACCTCACCGACCAGGTGGGGCGAGGAGCACAAGTCGTTCGGACCCCTGACGACGGGCTCACGCTGGTGCGGGCCGGGCCCAGGCTCACCAGCCGGGACCAGTACGGGCACGGAACGGCTGTGGGCGCCATCATCGCCGCAGACCAGGACGGAAACGGAATGACCGGTATTGCACCCGATGCCGAACTGATGCCGATCCAGCTCGAGAGCGTACGCATGCGTTACCTGGGATTTGTCCGCATGGTGGGAAAGGCAGTGCGCTACGCCACCCGACACGGGGCCGACGTGATCAATCTGTCCCTCGGAATGCCCACCGTCGAGTCAGGCTGGACACCCGATGGTCGACGCTTCGATAACGCCATGACCGAGATCTGCCACGCGATCGGGGACGCCACCGAGCGAGGAACGGTTGTCGTCACTTCGGCTGGAAATGAGGGTGCCTGGAGCAACGTGCCGCAGATCCCCGCCGCATGCCACAAAGCACTGACCGTCAGCGCCGTCGACCCCACGCTCAACCGAACCTACTGGTCAAGTTTCGGAGGCGAGGTCGACGTCGCAGCTCCGGGGGCCCTGATCGTCACCGCCCGCTCGGAGCACTACTTCGGTGACGCCCCGCTGCCCCACCTGGTGGCTGGTGGTACATCGATGGCCAGCCCGGTGGTGGCCGGGATTGCCGCGCTCGTGAGCGAGCGGCACCCGACGTGGTCCGCCCGGCAGATCATGCACAAGATTCGGCAGACCGCGCACGACCTCGGAGTTCCGGGTCAGGACCCGGACACCGGAATGGGGATCGTCGACGCAGCGGCCGCCGTGGGCGTCAGCGCGGCACCGCCACGTCCGGTCGACTACCTGGACACCTGGGCGTGGCGCACGAATGCGCCGAAGGCCATGGTGAGCTGGACGACGACGCAGGTCCGGGCAGCATTGGGCTACTCGGTATCGGTGTTCGGTGAGGACGGGACCGTCGACACCTACGACTTCGACGGCAACACCGTGCGGGCGGTCGTCCGGATGAAGCGGACCGAAGGATGGAGCGTGACCGCCCACACATACTCCGGTGACGTCGTGACCTACCCCCGACTACTGCGTTGGCACTACCGGTGGGGAGGCGTGAAACCAGAGCGCCTGCACGTCACCAAGGTGCAACGCGAAGGCAACCGAGTCATGGTCTCGATCGACCGGCCGGATGCACCGCGCACAATCGATGTCGTTCGGCTCTACACCCGCACTGACGTCGAGTGGAAGAGGGCGCGTTGGCGGATCGACCACCAGCAGCCATTCCCCCGAGTGTTGACGTTCCGGCTCAGTCCGGAGTCCCGCTGGTACGACCTCAACGGCCTCGACTTCGACGTGACCAACAAGGACCGGCA
>JAHEKZ010000033.1 GCA_024644435.1 Actinomycetes bacterium
GGCTCGGTGACGTGCTCCTGGCCGATCAGGTCGGCGAACCGCTCTGGGCGGTACCGGCGGTAGAGGGCTGTCGACACGGCACGACCCTAGCCCCAGGCCCGGACAGCAAGGGACCCCCCGCACACCCGCCAGAGCCCGCCTACCCTTGCTGCCTTCCGGCCCTGGGGGAGTTCAGAGAGATGACGCCGCACGAGGGGTCGGCATCCAGTGTACGGGTGGCCGCGTCGCCGCGGTGACGCCCATCTTCACCGCCGACTGGTACGAAGGTGCCCAGCCCCGGAGCTGATCGTGAACAGATTCGTGCCACTCGTGCCGATTGGGAGTCACCCACCGCGGCCAGGTAGCCTCTCCGGCGGAGGATTCGCCTAGTGGCCTATGGCGCACGCTTGGAAAGCGTGTTGGGTTAACGCCCTCGCGGGTTCGAATCCCGCATCCTCCGCCAATCGCCCTCAACCGCCCGTGGGCTGACCTCCCGTTGGCTGCCGCGACCCTTCGTTAGGGTTTGCCGATGACCATGCTGACACCGCTCGGGCGCGGCCAGCGACGCAGTCGTCGCTGGCCTCAGGTGCTGGGCATCATCGTGGTGCTGGCGCTCTGCGGGGCCGCCGCCTACGGCGTCTGGTGGTGGCTGGGCCAGCGGTCAGGCGACGACGGCGCCCCAGAAGCCTCGCCCACCCGCATCTGTACAACACCGACGCCCAGAGTGCCGAAGAACGTGCCCAAGCCGGCCGACGTCACCGTGGCGGTCGAGAACGGCACCGAGCGCAGTGGCCTCGCCGTCGACACAGCCGACGCCCTGGCTGCCCGCGGTTTCGTCGTCGTTGATGTCGGCAACACCGACAAACCGGTCAAGCAAGGGACCGCAGTGGTTCGCTACGCAAAGGGCAACCTCAGGCAGGCAGTCGTCACGGCGTCATACGTGCCGGGAGCCGAGCTGGTCGAGGTGGCCCGGGTAAAGGACGCGAAGGTAGCCGTGTGGCTCGGTCCTGACTTCACCAAGGTGGTGTCGACGGCAAACGCCGATCCGGACTCCGTCGAGCTCCCCCCCGGTGACCCGGTCTGCAAAAAGCCCAAGACCTGATCAGCGCAGGAGTTTGCCCGTTCCCGTGCATTTGCAGGGTTGGCGACGTACGGTCGAAGGACCGTCCGGAAGCACTGAATGGAGCCGCTTGATGCGCACGAAGGTCTTGATCACGTTGATCGCCGTCCTGGCCATGCTCGGGTTGTCGACTCCGGCCCAGGCCATCGTGAACGGCCAGCCGGACGACGGTGCGCACCCCTTCGTCGGTGAGCTCCTTTTCTACGTGCCTGATGCCGTCGACTCGCGCTTCACCGACCCCGGGGGCTGGTTCACCTGCACGGGAACACTCGTGAGCCCGACAGTCGTCCTCACCGCCGGCCACTGCGCCTACGGGATCGGTGACAACGGAAAGCCCACGACCGGGACCGGCGGAAACGACGTGTGGATCAACTTCTCCGAGGCTCCCGACTTCGACGTGATATCGCCGAGCGGCGACTACATCCCCGATCGCAACGGTGAGCGCTACACCGATCGCAAGGCCGAGCTCAACGCCGACCCCAACTGGCTAGAGGCCACCGCGGACGCGCATCCCCAGTACGACGACAACGCCTTTTACCTGCACGACCTCGGCGTCCTCGTCCTCGACCAGCCGGTCGCCTCAGCCACCTACGGGAAGCTGCCCACACTCGGTCTGCTCGACACGTTGGTGAAGAAGAAGTCGAAGATCATCTTCGGGGCAGTCGGCTACGGGCTCGAGGGCTCCAAGCTCGCCTCCTCCTTCGGGGGTGACACCCGTCGCACGGCCAAGCAGCGCCTGGTCAGCCTCAACGGCGCCTCCGGCATCGGCAAGGGAATCTCCGCCAAGTTCTCGAGCAACAAGGGGAAGAACACCACCGGGGGAACCTGCTTCGGCGACTCAGGTGGGCCGATCTTCCGCGGCAGCGGCACCACGATCGTGGCGGTGACCTCCTACGGCATCAGCCCCACGTGCGCAGACGGCACCGGGGGCTACCGCGTCGACCAGGCCGACGACCTCGACTTCCTCGCCACCTACGGGGTCACGCCCTAGCGCGGCTGGGATCTGCGCGGCTTGGCCGGCTTCGGCTTCTTCGGTGGCAGTGACCTCGCGAAGGCGACGCCGCTGGTCACCCACCGACTGAGGTCGTCATCGTCGGCGACCAACGGGCCGCCGGCGATGACGAAGCCGGCCATCGGTTTTCCGGTGAAGTCCATCTCGCGGGCACCGGCCGCCAGCGCTGCCTCGTGACCATCGCGTCCCACCCGGACCATCAGCTCGTCGCCGATGACGCCGCATGCCATGTGGTTGTTGACCATGAAGGCCAGCCCCCCGAACATCTTCAGCTCGACCGGTTCGGCCAGGGGTGCCAGCTGCTCTCTGACGCGCTCGGCTAGCTCTTCGTCGTAGGCCACGTCACCAGCATGCCGCGATCGATGCTCACATGCGATGGCCCGCTACAGGTAGTCCCGGCCGAAAGCCTTGCTGGTGATCTCTACGGCCTGCCCACCGCCATCGGCGACAAGGGTCGTACCAGTCACGCTGGACGACTCGTCGGAGGCGAGGAACAGGCAGCACGCCGCCATCTCCTCCGGCGACACCGGCCGTCGCAAGGGCACATCCGCGGTCGCGAGGCGATAGGCCTCCTGGCGGCTGATACCTCGCAGTGCCCCCAGCCCGTCCATGTCCTCATCCCCCATCGGGGATGTCACCCACCCTGGGCACAGTGCGTTGGCGCGGATCCGGTGCGGCCCGTAGTCGACCGCGATTGACCGGGTAAGGCCGATCAGGGCCGCCTTGGACACGTCATAGGCGGCAGAGGCCGGAGCCGAGGCCATGCCGCTGGTGCTCGACACCAGGACGATCGATCCGCCTCCGCGTTCGAGCATGCTGGGTAGCGCAGCCCTGCTCACCAGCATGGGGCCGTTGACGTTTATCTCGAGCGTCCGACGCCAGGCGTCGACGTCCAGGTCGCCTACCGAACCGACGAAGCCGACTCCGGCACTGGCGACGACCACGTCGATCCCGCCGTAGGCGGAGATTGCAGCGGCAACGGCTTCGGCGACGTGCTCCGGGTCGCTCGTGTCACCGGGAACAGCGACCCCGCCGACCTCTGATGCCACGGCCGTGACCGGCTCTGCACGCCGACCGGTGACAACCACGTTTGCACCCTCGGACGCGAACAGCCGCGCGGTTGCGGCTCCGATCCCGGTGCCGCCCCCGGTGATGAGGGCAACCTTCTTCTCGAGTCTCATGGGGCCTCCCGAGCCCACCCTAGGTGCGGACCGGGGCGGGACGTCGCGCAATCTGCGAGGCAACATGGCGCGCGTCCCGACCAGCACCTCCCACCAGCATCGAGGCGAAGGAGAACTGGAAGATCAGGCCGACGAAGTACAGGCCGTCGACGTCTGACGAGACGCCCCGCACGGCCCGTGGCCACCCCAGGTCGTCCAGGATCGGCAGGTCGATCCAGCTGAAGTCTCGTCGGAACCCCGTGCACCACAAGACATTCTTCACGTCCAGCACCGTGCCGTCGTCCAATACCGGCCGGCCATCTCGTACTCCCGCGAGACGGGACTCGGTGCGATGAACGTTGGCTTCTGCCAGATCCGCGTTCTTGTAGCGAAGCAGGGGACCGCCCTCCGTACGCAGCTCATGCTGCAGTTTCGAGCCAGCAGGGTTTCGCACCGTAAGAATGTGGTTCGCGACGAACCACAGCACCGGCAGCACGCCGCGAGCAGGCCTGCCTTCGATGTTGATCGGGATCTGCCCCGTGTCGCGTCCGACCAGCCAGGTCGGGTGATGCCGCGCGGACTCCATGGCCAGGTCGGCTCCTGAGTGGCTGGCCCCGACCACGAGCACCGGGCCAGCTTGCAGCTGGCTTTGGTTGCGGTAGTCGCTGGAGTGGAACTGCCGGATCTCAGGCTCCAGCTCGCCGGCACAGTCAGGCACGTGCGGCAGGTGCTGGGGGCCGGTGGCTACCACGACGTTCGAGGCTCGGATCACCCCGGTGTTCGTGGTGACCAAGAACCGCCCCTCCGAGGCTGAGAGGCGTTGGATGCGCACCACGCTCGTGCTGCTCCTCACGGGAAGGTTGAATGTGGCCGCGTACTCCTGCAGGTAGTCGGCCATCTCGTGACCGGTGGGAAAGGCATTCCGCGAGCCGGGGAAGGCCATTCCGGGAAGTCCGTTGTACCGACCGGGGGTGTAGAGCCTCAGAGAGTCGTAGCGGCGGCGCCAGTTGTCTCCCACCCGCTCGTTCTCATCCAGGATGACGAACGACCGCGACTGCTTCGCGAGGTAGTACCCGGTCGACAACCCGCACTGGCCGGCACCGATGACGACCGTGTCGACGTCATCGCCCGTCACTTCAGCCTGATGGTCCACGGTTCCAGCGTTCTGCTTCATGGGCCTCTCCCACACATCGTCGGATCGAATGATTCGACGCTAGGGAGCTCTGCTGACTTTCACATCGGGCGAACCATGCAACCGCCGTGCTCAGCATGGGTAATTGTGTGCATTTACTCGATCAGCTGGTGCTCGTAGGCGTACGCCGTGGCAGCCGAGCGAGATGACACGTCGAGCTTGCGAAAGATGTTGCTGAGGTGTCTGGCGACCGTCTTCTCACTGAGCACGAGGTCGACCGCAATGGCACGATTCGTCGCACCGGTTGCAACCAGACGCAGCACCTCCACTTCGCGGGCTGTGAGCGGCCCGGCGGGAACCAGGTCGCCGGACGCCACGAGCCGCTCCAGTCGCACGATGTCGTGCGCGGCACCCAGCTGCCGAAAGGCCCAAACGGCGGCATCGAACTCCATGCTTGCCGACACCGAATCGCCCAGTTGCCTACGCGCCCGCCCGATGAGTACCCGCGTCCGAGCCGCCTCGTAGGGCGCTGAAATCTCCTGCCACAGTCCCCAGGCCGACAGCAAGGAGTCCAAGGCCCGACTCGGCTGCTCGCTTGCCAGCTGAACCGCGCCCTCAGCCAGTGCGGCGGTCGCCCGCAGCAACGGAGCCGACAAGTCGGCCGCCACCTGGCTGAGCTCGTCCGCGCCGAGTCGTGCTCCTTCCAGGTCATCAGCCGCCAGAGCGATTTCGACGTACGCCGGCAGCAGTCGCGAGCGGGCCAGCCGTTCCGAGGTCTCGTCGAGGGCCTGGAGAACCGCGGTGGCCGCCACACCAACCCGCCCATCGGCGAGCCAGAGCAGGGCAAGCCCTGGCTGTGGGGGGTGCCCGTACTGGCTCGCCTGCCGATAGGCGGCCTCGGCCTGGGCGAACTCTCCGCGCAGCCGGAGCAGCTCGCCCTGCTGGTAGTACGCCATGCCGATCGCCGGCTGGCCACTGGGGTCGGCGAGCCTCTCGCGGGCCAGCTGCACCTCACGCATCGCGTCCGTCCAGGCGCCCTGCAGCTGCATGATCTCGGACCGATGGACCATGCACTGGCCACGGAAGGGGACGAGGTCGGGCTGGCGCTCGCACCAATGACTCAGCGCACGAGTCCACTCATCTGCTCGCTGAAGATCGCACAGCTCTCGACAGGCCATGATGGTCGCGCAGTAGACCAGGCCGCAGACAACTGGCGACAGCTCACCCGTCGTGGCCGCCACCATGACCTCGTCGAAGTACTTGACCCCCGCGTCCGTATGGCCAGTCAGGATCTTGACGTGGCCGAGGCCGAGATGCGCAAGCGCCAGAAGGTCCGGCTCGCCGAAGCGAACGGCGATGGCGCTCGCCTGCTCAAAGGTCTGCTTCGCCAGCGCGTACTCGCCGCTCTCGATCTGCTGAATTCCAAGGGGTCCGAGCACGTAGCCTCGCTCGACGCAGTCGTGCGGATAGGCCTCCAGGATGCTCATGGCTCGGCTCAGCCACCCACCACCGCGTGCAAGCTCACCGGCGTTCAGCAGCTGGAATGCGGCCCAGAAGGCGCATCGCGCTGCCCGAGGCACGTCCCCCTCGTCCTGGTGCTCCTGACAGGCACGGGCCCATACCTCAACGCTGACATCGTCCTGACCGACGAGGTAGGCGGACAGCGCCCAGGACTCGAGATCGGGGGCGTTCAGCGGCGACTCCGCGTCGGCCGCCGCGAACGACTCGAAGGCCGACCTCCAGGTGCGATCCTGCGCAGCCGTCCGGGCCCGCGTCACCTGTGTATCCCAGTTCACAGTGCCTCCGCTTGAGGGTCCCATGCCGAGGTGGCTATGGGAATGCCTCCGCGTGGGCCACCATGACGAAGCGGCTAGCGCACTGGCTCAGGGAGCGACCTCACGCTCGACCGCCAGGTCGACAAACTCAGGCGGGCCTTCCAGCACGTCGGCCATGCCGGCTATGACGGTGGCCATCGCCTCTTGGCGGCGTGGATTCTGCTCGCGCGCGCGGGCCTTCTCCTCGCTCTCGAAGACGACCAGCACGTAGGAAGCCTGAGGATCCTTCTGGTCCCAGCCGATCGTGGTGCGGAGCAGTCCGGAGTCTGGCTCTTCCAGGGCCTGGATGCGCTCATGGAACGCCATCAGGTCTTGTTCTCTCCCTGGCTTCGCACGCATCTTGATGAGCTGGGCCCACATGGGCTGGCCTCCGGTCCATAGGTGGACCTGACCTCGCGCCGGGCCCTGGAGGTAAGTATGGCGGTGGCGGTGGGATTTGAACCCACGGAGGAGTTGCCCCCTCACACGCTTTCGAGGCGTGCTCCTTCGGCCGCTCGGACACGCCACCGCCGCAGAGATTACCCGATCAGGGCGAGGCGCCCGAATCGCGGTGCTCAGCGAAGAACTGCTGCACCAGCAACGAGCACTCGTCAGCCAGGACGCCTGAGACCACCTCAGGGCGATGGTGCAGGCGACGATCACGCACGACGTCCCATAACGTTCCAACGGCTCCCATGTCGTCGTTCCAGGCGCCGAACACCAACCTGCCGACCCGTGCCTGGACGACGGCACCGGCACACATTGTGCAGGGTTCGAGGGTGACCACCAACGTGCAGTCGTCGAGCCGCCACGTTTCCAGAGAGGCGGCGGCGGCTTTGAGCGCCAGCACTTCGGCGTGAGCAAGGGGATCGGCATCGGCCTCACGTCGGTTGTGCCCGACGCCAACCACGTCTCCGGACGCATCGAGCACGACAGCACCGATCGGGACATCACCATGCTGCGAGGCTGTGCGTGCTTCGGTGAGGGCAATGCGCATCGCGTGCGTGTACGCGTCTTGCGTGCCAGCCATGCGAGAAGAGGCCCTCAGGCGACAAGCTGCATGGCGGCGTCGTACTGGTCGGAAAAGCCCAGGTGCTCAGCGATCTGACCGAACGCGTCGTCAGGGAAGAGCTCGAGGTCATCGCAGAGCTCAGCCATCAGCAATGGGCTCGCCCCGAGGTCTTCCAGCAGGTCGAGGTCTCCGGCCGGCTCGATGTCGTCCTCGTCGTCCCCGTCCGGCATGGGCAGGCCCAGTCGGTCGAGCACCTGCCCGGCGAACGGTGCATCGAACGCTGCGGTGACGTCACTCAGCAACATGCGCACGTCACCTCCCCGGATACGCAGGACGACGAAGAAGTCTTCAGAGAAGGACAGGAGCCCGATCGACCCTGCATCACCAGGCTGCTGACGAAGAGCGTGAATGATCTGGTCGAGGTCGTCGGCAGCAGCAGGCGGCAACGGGACGACTGACCACGCGCCGTCCTCTCGAACCGCGCTCAGCGCGAAGTCGGCTGCCATCTCGTCACTCATCGTGGCCTCCGCTGCTAGTCCTCACCACGAGATGGTGGCAGACCTACAGCAGGTTGCCTAGGGCTTTCTGCCCTCGGCTCATCACAGGGACTTCAGAGCGGTCACCGTCTGGCTGAGTGTGTCCTTGGCGTCGCCGAAGAGCAGCTGGGTCTTGGGATCGAAGAGCAGCTCGTTCTCGATCCCGGCGAAACCGGGACGCATCGAGCGCTTGAGGAAGACCACCGACTGCGCCTGGTCGACGTTGATGATGGGCATACCGGAGATTGGGGTGCCAGGCGTCCTGGCCGCAGGATTGACCACATCGTTGGCTCCCACCACCAGGGCCACGTCCGTGGCCGGAAGTTCAGGGTTGATCTCGTCCATCTCTTTGAGCTGCTCGTACGGGACGTTTGCCTCGGCCAGTAGCACGTTCATGTGCCCTGGCATGCGACCGGCCACCGGGTGGATGCCGTACGACACCTCGACGCCCCGCTCACCGAGCAGGTCGACCAGCTCTTTGAGCGCGCCTTGGGCCTGGGCCACCGCCAGGCCGTAGCCGGGCACGATCACGACCCGCTCGGCGTAGGCGAGCATCACTGCGACATCGGACGGCCCCAGTGACTTCACCGGCCGGTCCGATGCCTCACCACCGCCCAAGCTCGACGACCCCGAGAGCGCTCCGAACAGGGTCGACCCGATCGGGCGTCCCATGGCCTTGGCCATCAGCAGCGTGAGCAAGGTGCCACTGGCACCGACCAACGTCCCGGCGATCAGGAGCAGAACGTTGTCGAGGACGAATCCGGACGCCGCTACGGCAACACCGGTGGCGGCGTTCAGCAGCGAGATGACGATGGGGACGTCCGCACCGCCCACCGGAAGGACGAACAGCACGCCTAGCAGCAGGGACACGGCAGCCAGCGCGTAGATCATCGAGATGGACTGCGTGCCGATCACCGCACCCGCTAGCCCCACCGACACCAAGGCCGTCAGCGGCAACAGCACCTGCATGCCCGGGAACACAACGGGCCGCGACGTCATCAGCCCCTGAAGCTTCAGGAACGTGATGACCGAGCCACTGAACGACATCGAGCCGACGAGCACGGTGAAGGCGGAGGCGGTCAACTCGCCAAAGCCGGCGTCCTGACCCGCTGACAGGAACTCGACCAGGGCGACAATCGCGGCTGCCCCACCACCCACGCCGTTGAACAGAGCGACAAGCTGCGGCATGGCGGTCATCTGCACCCGACGTGCGGCCGGCACTCCAAAGACTGTTCCGATCGCGATAGCGACCAGGATGGCAGGCATGTGGTCGAAGTCCTCGGCCACCAGTGTGACCACGACGGCGATAGTGGCGCCGATCGCACCTAGCGCATTGCCCCGGCGGGCAAACTTCGGAGAGGAGAGCCCCTTGAGCGCCAGCACGAAGCAGAGTGCAGCGGCGAGGTAGGCGAGCTGTACCCACGTCTGGTTCACGCGTCGGACCCCTTGGCCGCGGACTGTCGTGGCCGGAACATCTGCAGCATCCGATCGGTCACGACGAACCCGCCGACCATGTTGACCGTCGCCATGACAATGGCGACCAAGCCGAGCCACAGTTCAACGCCGGTGTCAGCATGTCCTGCCACGATGATCGCGCCGACCAAGATCACGCCGTGGATCGCGTTGGCTCCCGACATCAGCGGGGTGTGCAAGATGGTCGACACCTTCGAGACCACCTCGAACCCCACGAAGATGCTCAGAACAAAGATCGTGAGCAAAGCAACGCCATCCATCAGCCACTCCCTTCGATCGCTTCGCGGGCCGGCGCGAACCGAACCTGGCCGCCGTGCACCACGCACGAGCCATCGAGGATCTCGTCGTCAAAGTCGAGGACCACTGCCCCCTCCTTGAGGAAGAGCTCGCTGATGGCCGCGAGGTTGGCCGAGTACAGACGCGACGCCGCAACAGGCATCTGAGACGGCACATTGAGGCCACCCCACACAGAAGCGTGCCCGATCATCACCTCTTCACCGGCGACGGAGCCCTCGACGTTGCCGCCGGTCTCGGCAGCCAGGTCGACCACTACTGACCCCGGCGCCATGGTCTCAACCATCTGACGGGTCACGAGCATGGGAGCCTGCCGTCCGGGAACAGCGGCGGTGGTGATGACAGCGTCGGCCGCCGTGATGTACGGAGTGAGCAGGTCGCGCTGGCGCTGTGAGCGATCCTCGGTCATCTCTCGGGCGTAGCCCCCGGCCCCTTCGAGCGACTCGAGATCGAGCTCGATGAACTTCGCGCCCATGCTGCGGATCTCGTCTGCAGCCGCGGCCCTGACGTCGTAGGCCTGGACCACGGCGCCGAGCCGCTTTGCCGTGGCGATGGCCTGCAAGCCAGCCACCCCGGCTCCGAGTACGACGACCTTGGCGGGTTTGACCGTTCCCGCAGCCGTCATGAGCATGGGAAAGAACTTGGGGAGCCGCTCAGCCGCGACGAGAGCGCAGCGATAGCCGGCGACCAGCCCCTGCGACGACAGGGCATCCATCGACTGTGCTCGTGAGATGCGAGGCACCAGCTCCATCGACAGCCAGGTGATGCCGGCGTCTTGAGCAGCCTTGACCTTGTCGAGCGATGCCGACGGCGCAAGGAACGACACAACCGTCGTGCCGGGCGCGAGTGCCGCCACGCGGTCGGCATCGAGGGAGTTCACCGACAGGACGACGTCAGCTCCCGCGAAGATGTCGCCGTCGACGACGGTCGCCCCAGCATCGCTGTAGGCCGCATCGAGGGCGTTGGCGCCAAGCCCTGCGCCGGCCTGGATGTGGACGTCGACGCCGAGCGCCGTGAGGCGTCCGACACTCTCGGGCACGAGAGCGACCCGGCGTTCGCCGGGTCGCGTCTCTGCCGGTACTACGACAGTGGTCACGAACTCCACCCTATGACGACTTCGGGGAAATTTTGCGCCGCTCTGGCAACCCGCAAGTTCCCCAAAGGCGTGGAGGGCGAGGTCAGTGGAGGACCTTCAGCAGCTTGTCGATCGCGAGGTCGAGGTCGTCCTGCTCGATGACGAGGGGTGGCGCCAACCTGATCGTCGTCTCGTGGGTGTCCTTGGCGAGGACACCGTCGACCATGAGCCGCTCGCACCGTGACCTGGCCGACTCCTGCCCGGGGTGCAGCTGGACGCCCGCCCACAGGCCACGCCCCCGGATCTCGGCCACCGTCGACGGGGCCTCAGCCCTGAGCCGATCGAGCATGTGGTCGCCCATGACGCGCGACCGTTCCTGGAACTCGCCGGTCTTCAGCATGGCGATGACCTGGGTCCCGATCGCAGCCCCTAGGGGGTTGCCCCCGAAGGTGGAGCCGTGCTCGCCCGGCTTGAAGACGCCCAGCACGTCGGAATCGGCCGCGACAGCTGACACCGGGTAGATGCCTCCGCCGAGCGCCTTCCCCATGACGTACATGTCGGGGACGACGTCCTCCCACTCCACGGCGAAGGTCTTGCCGGTGCGTCCCATGCCGCTCTGGATCTCGTCGGCGATGAAGAGCACGTTGTTCTCGCGGCAGATCTCTCGAGCCGCCTTGAGATAGCCGTCGGGGGGCAGCAGGACGCCGGCCTCACCCTGAATTGGCTCGACGAGGAAGGCGACTGTGCTGGGAGTTATCGCCGCGCGCAGCGCATCAGCATCGCCGTACCCGACGACGTCGAAGCCCGGAGTGAACGGGCCGAAGTCGTCACGTGCATCGGGGTCGGTGGAGAACGACACGATGGTCGTCGTGCGTCCATGGAAGTTTCCATCGGCCACGACGACGCGCGCGGCGTCGGCGGCAACACCCTTCACCAGGTACCCCCACTTGCGGGCTGTCTTGATCGCCGTCTCGACAGCCTCTGCCCCGGAGTTCATCGGGAGGACCATCTCTTTGCCCGTGAGCTCGGACAGGCCCTGTGCGAACGCACCCAGCTGGTCGTTGTGAAAAGCCCGGCTGGTCAGGGTCAAGCGATCCAGCTGCGCCTTCGCCGCCTCGATCAGTCGGGGATGTCGATGACCGAAGTTCAACGCCGAGTACGCCGACAACAGGTCGAGGTACTTCTTGCCGTCGATGTCGGTGACCCACGAACCTTCTCCGTGGGTGATGACGACGGGGAGCGGGTGGTAGTTGTGGGCGCTGAAACGCTCCACCTGTTCACGGGGGTCCATGGACGCAGTGTGGCACCCAGACCCCGGGGATCGCATCACCCGGTGGCCTGAACCACCCCATGCCGCTGGAGGAACTCCAGCCGCAGCTCGGCCTGCGCAATCTTCTCGTCCACGCTGTTGGCGTGATGACCTGCGTCATAGATGTGCAGCTGCACCGCCTGCCCCCTGCTGACCAGCTCCTCGGCGTAGTAGCGCACCTGCCGAATCGGGCAGGCGGTGTCGTGCTCGCCCGCGATGATCAACGTCGGGGTCTGCACCGCGTCCAGATAGGTCGATGGTGAGCGTTCGGCGTAGCGCTCCGGCACCTCGCGGGGACTCCCGCCCATGATTGCGCGGTCGTAGGCCTGCTGGGATGGCGAGCAGTCCTCGTGCGTCATGACCGAGTCACACACCGGAATGCCCCCGATCGCTGCGACGAATCCGGTCGGGTGCAGACCGATGGCCAGCATCGCGATGTAGCCGCCCCAGGACCATCCCTCGATGACGCACCGCTGGGGGTCGGCCACGCCGAGGTCGATCAGGTACCCCATCCCCGCGACGACGTCGGCCACCTCGGGAAAGCCGATGTTGCCGTCGTGGATGGATGATCGCCACGCGACGCCGAAGCCCGTGGACCCGCGGTAGTTCACCTTGGCCACCACCACACCGTGGTCAACAAGCGTGGACGCCCAGGCGTCGTACTCGTCGGGGTCGGCCCACTCGGGTCCGCCGTGCACCAGCATCACGGTAGGGAAGGGGCCTGGCCCCTCGGGTGCAGCGACCATCATGTGGGTCGGCTCCCCGGTCGGACCCTCGAACCGAAGACTGCGGTAACCCGCCCCGCGGGGCGCCTCACCAGGAGCAGACAGCATGACGACACCGCTCACATCGCGGACCTCCGGTGCCCGTTGTCCCGACTCTGCGCGCAGCCAGACCTGACCATCTGGGCGAACTCCGGCCGCCGACACGTAGCCGGCCGGGTCGCACACCAGCTCGTAGTGCCCGGTCTCGAGGTCGAGTCGGTAGAGCTGCGAGCGCCCGTCATGCCAATGCTTCACCAGAAGAGACTGTGCGTCGGGGTACCAGTCGGCGACATCGATCTCACCCGGAAGGTCGCTCGGGTACTCCCGGCGCCCCCCGACCAGCGGCTGCCAGACGGCAGGGCGGTCAATGCCGT
Source organism: Actinomycetes bacterium (assembly GCA_024644435.1). Lineage (GTDB taxonomy): Bacteria > Actinomycetota > Actinomycetes > JAHEKZ01 > JAHEKZ01 > JAHEKZ01. The sequence goes on from JAHEKZ010000033.1 coordinate 13,055, forward strand.
CGCGCTCATGGATCAGCGCCAAGCGCTGGTCGCCGACGACCGGGGACCACGCAGCGACGCGAACGCTGAGGCCCTCGTCGACGAGTTCGGCCCGTGCGTCACCCGACGACACGTCGAGCACGCGGAGCCCGAAGTGCAGCATGTCGCCGGCATCGCTGTGACGCAGACAGAGCAGTGCCCCATCCGTGGACAGACCGCCCGCAGTGGTCTCCCACTCGCGGCCAAGGCCGAACGGCTTGGTCGACTCATGCATCAAATGGGCCACACCACCGGCGCTCCCGACATACAGGCGATAAGCGTCTCCGTCAGTGAGGGCCAGCGCCACCGTCTCACCGCACCAGGCCAGGCCTTCACTCCAGCCGGCACCCAGTCCGGTGAGCAACGGCGTCGTACGACCGTCACTCAGATCCGTCGCCACCCAGGCGCCGTTACCATCTCCGCTGTCGTCGCTCCACCAGGCAGCCGCGGAGCCGTCGGGTGACAGCACGAACTCCTCGACACCTACTCGCTGATCGGTTACCGGCCTGCGCTCCCCACCGTCGAGACGCGCGGTCCATAGCTGCGTGGACCCGCCCTCGTTGCTCACAAAGACGAGGCGTTCGGGATCAGTCGATGCCCACGCCGGGAACTGGACGACGGGGTGGTGGAAGCGGTCACGCCAGTCCACGGATCGGTCGCTCACCTACGTCACGCTACCGGTAGGGCACAGTTGCTCGGAGGAGGTTCACGTTCACCCGGACGGTCAGGAACCATCGCGACGAAGAGGGAGTCGAACCAGGCATGAAGACGCCCAGTCTGTCGCGCCTGGCGATCGTTGTCATTGCGTTGTCCGTCATCGCAACGCTTGCGGCATGCGGCGGGACCGACGCCAAGAAGGGCACTCCAGCGAATCGACTCGACCTCGAAGGACGCACCTTCGTCGGCGACGACGTCTTCGTAGATGACCAGCCCTACCCGCTCGTCAAGGGTTCTCAGCTCCGCCTGAGCTTCGGCGACCAGAACATCGGCGCCCAGGCCGGCTGCAACTCGATGGGCGGTGACGCCAGCTGGGCGGGTGGCGTCCTCGCGGTCGACGGCAAGACCCTGGTCATGACCGAGATGGGCTGCAACGAAGCACTGATGCAGCAGGACACGTGGTTCGCGGACGTACTCACGTCCAAGCCGACGCTCTCGCAGAGCGGCTCGACCCTGACGATCACCACCGGGGGCACCGTCATCATGCTCACCGATGAGGAGTTGGCCGTACCCGATGCATCACTGACCGGCACACTCTGGCGGCTCGACTCCATCGTCACAGGTGACACGGTGAGCAGTGTGCCGAGTGGCGTCGAGTCGACGCTGCAGCTCAGCGATGGCGGCGAACTCACCGCCGACCTCGGCTGCAACTCGGGGCGAGGTCGCTACAGCGCGCGGGGGAACACACTGACCGTCGGGCCGATCGCAACGACACGGAAGGCCTGCTCGCCACCCGAGTCAGAGGTGGAGGCCGCTGTGCTGGGGCTTCTGCACGGTGATGTGTCGTACTCGATCGACGGTAACTCCCTGAACCTCACAGCACGCAAGGTGGTCGGCCCTGGGCCGACCCGACTCGTGTACCGGTCGTCGTGAGCGCGGAGACGGGCAGGTAGCTCTTCGTCAGGCCTCGAGCTCGGCAGAGCGGCGATCGATGAACGAACGCAGCTCGGTGTCCATCGCGTCGTCGATGCCCGGGTCTTCGTACTTCTCGAGCAGCTTCTGCCACTGCGAGGTCGCGACGCTGGCCACGGACGGAGACCCGAGCTTGACCCAGGTCGGGTAGGCCTGCGAACGGAACATCGGGCTCATGAACGACTCGGTACGGAAGTGTTCGAGCGTGTGTTCGTGGGCGAGGAACAGACCCCCGGGGCCAAGCTCCTCGATGACGTCGTACGCGAGCTGGCTGTCGTTCACGGCGATCCCCGCTCGCATGCGCTCGAAGATCTGCAGCACCTCGATGTCCAGTGCCAGCTTCTCGAAGGACGCCACCAGCCCGCCCTCGATCCAGCCTGCGGCGTGAACGACCAGATCACACTCAGCCAGATACGTAGCCCACAGTGACATCGCGCTCTCGGTCGCCGTCTGGACATCCATGTCGAGCCCCGAGCAGAGACCGCCTCCGCCGCGCAGTGGAAGCCCGTACCGCCGCGCCAGCTGACTGCCGGCCAAGGTGGCCAGTGTCGACTCCGGGAGCCCAAGCGACGGGCCCCCTGAACGCATGTCGACGCCGTTGAGGAAGGTCCCCAGGATGCAGGGGGCTCCGGGGCGCACCAGTTGCGCCATTGCCACGCCCGAGAGGGTCTCGGCGATGAGCAGCGACAACCCCCCGGCCAACGTGACGGGAGCTGATGCCCCGGCGAGAAGAAACGGAGTGATCGCGACCGGCTGGCCGAACTCCGCCAGAGCCATCAGCTCTTCGACCATCAGGCTGTCCCACACCAGCGGACTGTTCGGGTTGACGATGCCCAGCACCGCAGGCTGGCGGCGCAGCGCGTCCTCTCCGCCCGCGGCGATCGCCGCGAGAGCGAGTCCATCTCTGGTCCGGGGACCAGTGGCCCCGTACAAGATGTACGGGCGCCCGCTCCAACGCAGAATCGCGTAGTCCATCTCAAGATGCCGGCTGAGGTCGGACAGGTCTTGCGCCTCAGTGGTACCACTCTGCAGGACCGGCAGGATGTCGGATGCGTGCGCCATCTTCACCAGCTCGACATACGACTCCAGGTCACCGTCGCGTCGGCCACGCTCAGCGTCGTAGACGAACGGAGCGCCTCCCGTGGGTGTGTGAACCAGGCTGCCGCCCCCGATGGTCACCGAGTGGCGAGGGTCTCGCCCCTGCAGGGTGAACTGCGACGGAGCCTTGCTCAGCTGATCCATCACGAACCCGGCGTCCCAGCGCACCCGGGTGCCGTCGACCCGCTGGCCGGCCTCCTCGAGCATGCGCAGCATCACGTCGCTGTGAACTTCGGTCCCGATGTTCTCGAGGATGCGCATCGCCTGCGCATGGATCACGTCGAGGTCGTCTTCCGACAGCGGGTAGCGCCGAAAGACCTCGGGTCGGTCGTCTGAGAGGGTCATCCACCTGTCCTGTCACGCGGGTCAACCCATGATGAGGGACGCACGGCTCAGCTTCGTTCCCAGAGCAAGAAATGGAACGCGGCGTTCACCCGCCGTCGGCTACGAGGACTTGCTGCGCCGCAGGCTCCATCGTCCAGAGCTCGGAGCCGCCGGGCTGGCCGCCCCGCCGGCCGCAGAGCCTTGGCCTTTGCGTTTGGCGGCCCGACGGGACGCCTTCTTCGACATCCCGAGAATTCCGTAGGCAGCGGCCTGCATCAACTGCTCAGTGGCGATCGCCGACGGGTCCGTCGTCGTGTTGGCACGCTCGGGCGCATAGACGGGCATCAGGTCCTCAAGGTCGCCAATGACCGTGGGATGCAGGGCCGCGAGGTCGTCGATCATCGTGCGGCTGCGTTTGGTGGTCCACTCCTGGTACTCAGGCGGCAGCAACAGCGTCGGCTCTTCAGACTTGTGCGAGGCGAGGATGTCCTTCGAGACAACCTTCTTGAGGTTGCGCTTGGTGGCATCGGAGATCTTCGACTCCTCGGCGGCGGCCGACACGTAGCGCATCACCTCGGCCGAGGCCGCCCCCAATGACTCGTTCGCCCTGATCGACGAGTCGAACTGCTCGGGCGGAATGCCGACCGACTCGCAGAACCGTTCCCAGAGCAGGCCTTTGGGCGCCCCGGAGGGAGGGACCGTGACGACAATGACGTCCTCAGCCGGCAACAGCTTGGCCCAGGGCTTCAGAATCGCCGCGAAGTCTTGCTTGCCCCAGAAGTGGCGACCGAAACGGTTCGTGGCCGGCGCCATGGACGTCAGGCCATCGACATAGTCGCGGTACTTCCAGCTCGAGGAGTTTTGCACGGACTCCTGCCACTGAGCTGGTATCTGACGACCTAGGTCGCGCACCGTCAGGATCACCTTGACCCGATGCTTGTCGAGCGACCGGACGCAGGTAGCCACCTGCTCGTCAGACAGCAGCGACAGGAACTCCATCGAGATGATGGACGAGTCACCGCGCCACCGGTCGATCTCGTGGACCAGGTCGGTCCACTTCTCGTAGGGAACCTTGCGGTTGTCGCGCAGCCCCTGGACACCCTGGACGACCGACTGCCAGTCACGCCCAGGCCAGAGAACGCCCTGGCCGGACAGCTCCTCCCGACCGTTCATGAGTACAGCCTGGATGAATGAGGTGCCAGTCTTGAAGGCTCCGATGTGCAGGTGGACCGTTGCCACGCGTTGTCCTTCCTCGATCAGTCGGCGTTCGCCCGCATGCGGAACGAGCGATAGCGGTCGAGCGCCTTGCTTCCGAGCCGGGTGCGGTCGGCGACGCCCGCCAGGCGCGTCCGCGCCCGTACCATCGGTGCCGCCTCGCGCATCTGACGCCGCAGCTTTCCTTCGGTCTTCCGTCGATCGTCGCGCATGCGCCCCATCCGGACGAGCAGCGCAGCGATCGCGTCGACACTGGCGTCGAGAACCTCTCCATCACTCGGAGTCGCCTCACCGGATGCCAGGTCCTCGGTGATCTGGATCTCGGCCAGGTCTCCGACCAGGTCGACGCCCGAATCGCGGACCCCCTCGATCGCCTGTTCCGAGCGCTTCAGTACCAACGGGCGCACGGGCTCAGGAAGCTGCGGCTTGCCGCCCTTCGAACGTGGGCTGAGGATTCTCGTGGCGAGCACATCTCGGCCGAGGAAACGGTGGTGCCACACCGGAAAGGTCTCAGGAAGCGCAGCGTTCACGCGACGCAGCAGCTCGGCTTCGGCAACGCCCAACGAGTCGTTACCAGCCACTTCGAACTCAGTCGCTGCCTCGGGGTCGACGTCAACAACGGTGCAGAACCGTCGCCACAGCTCGTTCTTGTCTGCACCCGGGAGTGGCAGCGTCAGGACGTGGATCCGCTCGACGGGGACGTGACTGGACCACCGCTCGATGACATCCACCGGATCGTGGACGCTCCAGAACCACTTACCGGGACCCTTGTTTCGGCTGTTGAAGATCTTCTCGGTCCACTCGTCGAACGACAGCTTCGACCCGTGCTTGACGTACTCCTGCCACTCCGACGGCAGCAACCGCGCGAGGTTACGCGTCGCGTAGATGACATGGACCTCGCGACCGCGCAGTGCCTTCACAGCCCGTTCGACCTGGTCAGGGGTGAGGGCGGCCAGATGCTCGTCAGAGATCACCACGTTCGCGGCATCGCTCTCACTCGCCAACCCGGCCAGAACATCCCATGCGCCCGTCCAGTCGGGGCGAGGGTCCTTCGGGTCGTAGGGGACGCCGCGGAGGTCGTGTCCACCCCGGTAGTGGTCGCCGCGACTCGCCCCGACGACGTGCAACCCAGCGTCTTTCAGCGCCGACCGGTTCGACCAGAGAACCCCTTGGATGTAGGTAGTGCCGGTCTTCGGTGCTCCGACGTGCAGGAAGACGCGCTTGGTCTTGCGTCTGGTCCCGCGGGAGGCGGCCCCCTCGAGGTCAGCTGTCGTCACTGGTCCCCCAGGTCTGCTGCCAAGCCTTGGGGTCGGTGAAGTCGGGGGCTGCCTCGCGGTACTCCTCGGCCAGCTCTGCCCAGCGCTGCGTCAGCTGTTCATGGGTGGAGAGGCTGCGCCGGATGATGTCGTTGAACCGCCTGCGGTCACGCTTGTACCAGGAGGCACCAGAACCGTCGGCGGTCGAGACGATCGCCGAGTCGAACTGGCTCAGCATGCGCCACTTGGCGTCCATCGCCGGGACCCGAGCCTCGGGGTGAATCTGGCTCGTGTCGCGCACCGTCCGCACCTGACGCACCAGGCCGGCCAGCGCCCCGGCGTACCGGCCGACAATTCCCTTGGGCTCGGTCGGGTCCTGCCCCCGCTTCGGTGGCTTCGCACGCTTGGTGGCGGGAAACGCCTGCGGGTCCTTCTGTACCAGGGCATCGTCCTGCGTGGCCCGGTAGGCACGGATCTCGGGCAGCTTGGTCTTGATCGTCCGATGCAGGTGGCCGGGGCCTTCGAGGATGTCCTGAAGCGCCCACAGGCGCAGCTCAGCTGCGCTGTACTGCATCGCCAGGGCGTGCTTGACCTGGATCTGGAACGACTCCCACACCACCTTGCCGCCACGCGGATAGGGCGAGTGCAGAAGAGCGGCGAGGATCCGGTTCCGGGCGTGGTGGTAGGCCTGCCAGTCGATCGCGTCGTCCTTGTCGGCCCAGTTGACGTGCCACACGGCCGCGCCAGGGAGGGAGACGGTCGGGTAGCCGTAGTCGCGCGCTCGCAACGCATACTCGGCGTCGTCCCACTTGATGAAGATCGGTAGCGACAACCCGATCTCGCGGACAACGCTGGTGGGGATCAGGCACATCCACCAGCCGTTGTAGTCGACGTCGCTGCGACGGTGCAGCCAGCGCGTGGAGCGCAACGGGTACTCGGCGAAGTTGTGCGAGCTGACGGTGTGCGGGTCCGACCCCCACCAGAAGCGGTAACGGTTCACGCGCTCGCCGAAGGCGTGCAGAGTGGCCTTCATGTGCATGTTGAGCATGTGGCCACCAACGATGGTCGGCGTCCGCGCCAGGTCGGCGAAGGCAACCGCTCGAAGGATCCCCTCGGGCTCGACGAGCGCATCGTCGTCGAGCAGCAGCACGTACTTGCTGCCTACCTCGTAGGCAGTTTCGTACATGGCGCGCGAGAAGCCACCTGAGCCGCCCAGGTTGGGCTGATGGATGACCTCGAGCTTGCTTCCGAGAGCAGCGGACGCCGCAGCGAAGTCAGCGTCGTCCTCGACCTTCTGAGTTCCTTGGTCTACGACGAATACCTTGTCGATGACATCGAGCACCTCGCTGTCAGACGCCAGCGAGCGGAGCAGAAGCACGCAGTCTTCTGGCCGGTTGAACGTGGTGATGCCGATCGAGATTCGACCGGCGTCCACGATCTCTTGGGCAGTGGACCACTCAGCAGAATGGACCTCGGCATCTTCTTGACCAGCAATGACGTCGAACCAGTACCAGCCACCATCGCCGAAGTTGCTCAGCCCGAGTGCGAACTCCGCTACCCCGTTGGCCACCGTCTCTTTCGCGATGCGGTGCTGGTCACCTCGTGCGCTGGAGCGGTAGACGATGACGTCTGCGGTTCCCTTGACACTGACCCGAAGGGTGACCTTCTCGACCGAGGTCCATCGGCGCCAGTAGCTGGCCGGGAAGGCGTTGAAGTAGGTGGCGAACGAGATTCTGGTACCGGCCGGGACTGTCATGGTGCGTCGGCCGAGGATGAGGTCGGGATGCACGACGTTGTCGGACGCCGAACGCTTCGGGCCTTCCTCGAGCTGGGTCGTCTGCTTCTCGGGACCAGGAAGGGCCACGCCGGACTCGGCGTAGAGCGGAAGCGTGTCGAAGTCGGCGTCAGCGGGAAGGACCAGTCGCTGCAACACGGTGTGGGGGGACTGCTTCGTCGACTTGCTCACTCGGAGACTCCTCCGCTGACGAAGGCGGCGCCTTCGGTGAAATGGGGACGTAGGACGTTGTCGAAGCGAGAGAGGGCCGAGCCGATCGCCATGTGCATGTCGAGGTACTTGTAGGTGCCAAGACGTCCGCCGAAGAGCACGTTCCGCTCGCCGGCAGCCAAGTCGCGGTAGGCCAGCAGCCGCTGACGGTCTTCGGCCGTGTTGATGGGGTAGTACGGCTCGTCCTCACGCTCTGCCGAACGCGAGAACTCGCGCATGATGATGGTCTTGTCAGCCGGATAGTCACGCTCGGGATGGAAGTGGCGGAACTCATGAATCCGGGTGAACGGGACGTTCTCGTCTGCGTAGTTCATCACCGACGTTCCCTGGTAGTCACCAGTCGGAAGAACCTCTTTCTCGAAGTCGAGCGTGCGCCAGCCTAGGTACCCCTCGGAGTAGCCGAAGTAGCGGTCGACCGGGCCGGTGTACACCACCGGAACCTGACCGACGATGTCGTCGCGGCGGTCGAAGAAGTCAACGTTGAGCTCGATGTCGATGTTGGGGTGATCGGCCATGCGCTCGAGCCACGCGGTGTAGCCGTCGACGGGCAGACCCTCATAGGTGTCGTTGAAGTAGCGGTTGTCGAACGTGTACCGCACGGGGAGCCGCGTGATGATCTCTGGCTGCAGCTCTCTGGGGTCGGTCTGCCACTGCTTCAACGTGTAGCCGCGGATGAACGCCTCGTAGAGCGGACGCCCGATCAACGAGATCGCCTTCTCTTCGAGGTTGGACGCGGTGGCAGAGTCGAACTCGGTGGCCTGCTCAGAAACCAGGGCGCGGGCTTCCTCGGGGGTGAAGGCCTTGCCGAAGAAGGAGCACATCGTGCCGAGGTTGATCGGCATGGAGAAGATCTTGTCCTGGTACTTCGTCCAGACCCGGTGCTGGTATCCGGTGAACGACGTGAAGCGATTGACGTACTGCCACACCCGCTCGTTGGAGGTGTGGAAGAGGTGGGCTCCGTACGTGTGGACCTCGATGCCGGTCTCGGGATCGATCTCGCTGTAAGCGTTACCGCCGAGGTGGTGTCGGCGCTCGAGGATCTTGACCTTGAGCCCGAGCTCGGTGGCGGCTTGTTGAGCGATGGTGAGCCCGAAGAATCCCGAGCCGACGACGACCAGGTCTGTCACGAAGTCTCCGCATTCGTCGCCGAGCGGGGCCGAGCGGGGGCTCGACGGTTCTCGGCCGTGGTAGGGGCAAGCAGATCAGTGGCCGCAACGGCCCTGACCAGCCTACCGGTGGGGGGCCAGCAGAGGAGCCTCCCCTGCGTCGTTCACCCGGCTGGCTGACCCTCGTCACGGTGCCCGCGCGGCGCGATCACTCTGCGGTAGGCCACCCGGCGCAGGCCCTCTGGAACAAGGCGGTACCCGCCTCGGACCACCAGGTTGCGCAGGTACTGGGGCCGCGTGGTGAACCCCACACCCCTGAAGTGCCGCTGCAGCTGCACCTCGCTGCGGAGCAGCTGCCAGCCCCCGCGGCGCGCGTATGCGCCCGCTCCCACTCGATACTTGACCAGTGGCTCAGCCACGTTGGCCACCCGGGCACCGGCGTCGATCATCCGGGCGAAGAGCCAGTAGTCCTCCATCAGCGGCAGATCCTGGTAGCCGCCGACGGCCTGCACCATCGATCTGCGGTAGACGACGGTCGGGTGGTTGAACGGGTCGTGGAAGCGCGACCAGCTGCGGATCTCGTCCCCTCCGAGGGGCGGGGTCCGGCGGCCGACGATGTCGTCCTCGTGCTCGTGAAACTCCAGCAGACCACTGCCCACGAGGTCATAGCCATCGGCGAGCAGCGGGATCTGCACCGCGAAGCGTGTGGGGACACTCACGTCGTCGGCATCCATACGGGCCACCACCTCGTACTGGCAGGCGGCCAGTCCGGCGTCCAGGGCATGTCCGAGACCGATGTTCTCTGCCAACGCGACCACGTTCACGGGAACGGCGGAGGTCTCGACCAGCTCGTCGATCACCGCCTGCAGCCGCGGTGGCACGACGCCGTCTCGCACCAGGACGACCTCGTTGGGTGGGAGAGTCTGCTCATCCACCGCGCTGGCGAAGGCCCGGCGCAGATGTTCCGGGTCGTCAGCGTGGTACGTGGGGAGCAGCAACGAGAACGGCACGGTCTCGCTCATGCCGAGTCTCGCCCAGCTCGATCAACCACCGGGATCGGGGCACCGGCCTCGTCCATCACCTCATAAGCATCTCGTGGGCCGCTTCGTATTCCGTCAACCAGCCCGCGACGCAGCCCGGACACCAGCACGCCTCGACGCCCCGAGGCCGCAAACGTCTTCACCCAGCGCCGCAACGTCGACCCTCCGTAGAGGGCCTTCTCCTTCGGGGCAAGGCCACGGCTGCGGGTGAAGGTCCACACCTTGTTCCGCACCTCGTAGTAGAAGCGCTCGCCCGGGTCGGCGTCGGTCGACCCGAACGTCTTCGTGCGGTGCTCCACGACGCTGGCCGGGCAGTAGAGACCCACCTCATCGCGTAGGAGGCGAGTGCTGAACTCGAAGTCGTCGTTCCAGAGGAAGAAGTCGGCCTCAGGCAGACCCACCTTGCGCACTGAGGCAGCCGACACCAGCAGCGAGACGAAGGAAGCTGATCGCACCGGGAAGCAGCCGACGGCCGCAGCACTGGCGAGGTCAGCGCGTGAGGCGCCCGGACGGGGTCTCGGGGTGTTCATCGGGTGGTCGCGTCCGTCGGTCCAGACCACCTTGCTGGCCATTGCGGCGGGGGTGGGGCCCGAAAAGGTCTCGCGCGCCCTCACCAGCTCTTCCAGGGCGCTCGCCGTTGGCACCGTGTCGTCATCCATCAGCCAGACGAGCTCAGCGCCGTCTTCGAGCGCATAGGCAATACCGGCCGCGAACCCACCGGCTCCGCCGGTATTGGTTGCCATGGTGTGCAGGGTCGCGTCCGGGTAGCTCTTGCCCACCATCTCAGAGGTTCCGTCTGTGGAGGCGTTGTCGACCACGTGGATGGCCGCCAGCGGATGCGACTGCGACGCGATCGCTTCCAGAGCCTCCGTGAGGAGCTCTCGGCGGTTGTAGGCCACCACCACCGCCTGGACATTGACCACGCAGCGAGACTAGTCGACGGACCAGCGGCGCCTGAGGCGCTTTCGCTACCGTGTCAGCACCCTCCCCGGAGGGACCGCACCCGCCCTCGAAGGGACGCTCATGGCCCCGGCCGTCGTCTACCTGCACATCGGTTCACCCAAGACCGGTACGACCTACATTCAGAACACCCTGTGGGCGAACCGCGCAATGCTCAAGGACGACGGCGTCCTGCTACCCGGGCAGTCCCGTTTCGCCAGAGTCCAGGCGGCCAGCGACATGATGAAGTGGCACCCCGACGACGGTGGCCTCCCCCAGAGCTGGCGGCGGCTCTCGGGCCAGGTCACTCGGTGGTCGGGCAGGTCTGCGGTCATCTCGCAAGAGTTTCTCTACCGCGCCAACTCGGAGCAGATCCACGCCATGGTCGACTCGCTGGGCGGGGGGCGGGTAGAGGTGGTCTTGACCACTCGCGACGTGGCGCGCCTCGTCCCCGCGCAGTGGCAGACCTCGGTCAGGCAGCGCTCCACCTGGACTCTCGGTGAGTACGCCGATGCGGTGGCGGGAACCGACACGGATGAGAACGCCGAAGGAGCCGCGCGGCACTTCTGGCGACGACAGGACTACGGCGTGATCTTGCGTCGATTCGTGGATGCCCTCTCTCTCGAACAGGTACGCGTCGTCACCGTCCCCCCTTCGGGAGGGGACCCCGACGAGCTCTGGCGGCGGTTCTGCCAGGCGTGCGGCCTCGACCCGACGACAACCAAACCCGGTGGTGTCAGCCACGAGTCGCTCGGGGCCGAGTCGGCGGAGATCATGCGGCGCGTCAACGGTCGCCCGCCGGTCGACGAGATGCCGATGCGCGTGTACAAGAAGTCCGTCAACGGCGCGCTCTCTCGCCGCTCTCTCGCCGGTCGCCGTTCACTCGAGACCGGTTTGGTTCTGCCTGAGCGGCACCGCGACTGGGCCGAGCACGAGGCATCGCGGCTGATCGACGACATCGAGGCGGTAGGCGTCGAGGTGATCGGAGACCTCGACGACCTGCGCCCCCGGCCCACTTCCAAGGCCTATGTCGACCCCGACCAGATCTCCGACTCCGCCCTGCTCGACGCAGCCCTCGATGGGCTCGCTGGCATGGCTGCCGAGCACGCCCGGCTGATCGAGAAGCTCAACGAGAACCCCGATGAACCGGCAGAGGCACCGTCTACGGAGCGCCAGGCCAACAACCCGAAGAAGGGCGCCACCCCATCCCGGCTTCGCCGGGGACTCGGCCGATTGAAGTCGCAGCTCAAACGAGTACTCCGCCGCCTGACGCCTCGCGGCTGACCTGCCGGTAGCGTGGACCTCGTGGCTGCACCCGACATCGACCCCTATGTCGAGCACTCCCTCCGTACGTCGATGTTCTTCCCCGCCACCCGGTTGTTCGTAGCAGGCAATCCAAAGGCAGCCGGCACGACATTGCGCTGGTGGCTGCTGCAGGCACATGGGGTCGACGTCACTCAGCGCACCGCCGACTCCTGGTGGGGCGAGTCGGCCCCGTATCAGACGGTGTGGGACTCACACATTGACCTCGACTACGCGTGGGGCGATCTGTCAGAGGCCCAGCGCCAGGACGCCCTCTCGTCATCCGACGTGCTCACGGTGCAACCCGTGCGGCATCCGGTATCGCGTCTCTTCTCCACCTGGTCAGGCAAGTACCTCACCGGCGAGCCCTACTACGCAGAGCGGCTTCCCGCCGGCTTCCCGGACGTGCCGGCAGCGGTCGAGGACGATGGTCACATCGCCGAGCTCTTCGAGAAGTTCGTGGACGCGTTGCACACCACAGTCTCCGACCAGGACTTCCTCGCGCTGGACGTGCACTTCTGGCCGCAGGCCCGGTTGCTCGCACGCCAGCCCGAGGGTGCTGAGCTGGTGCTCCGGCAGGAAGCCATGGGCGCTGGGTTGGCGGCGATCGAGAAGCACCTGCAGGCCCACGGCCTCGACGCCGGCACGGCACCCCGGATCAACGAGACGGTCGTCCCCTACCGAGCCGAGCTGGTCAGCGACCGGGCTCTCGAAGTGGC
>JAHEKZ010000034.1:0-1949 GCA_024644435.1 Actinomycetes bacterium
GGTGCGAAGCGGGGCGACCTGCTGTTCAGGCGCTACGTGCGTGACGCCCCGGCACCCGACGATGCGGGTGCGCGGGGCGTCACGACGAGCGGTCTAACGGGTGAGGCTGTTCACTTCTCCACGATCGCGAGCACGTCGCGTGCGGAGAGAATGAGGTACTCCTCGCCGTCGTACTTGACCTCGGTGCCGCCGTACTTGCTGTAGACGACAACATCTCCAACACTGATGTCGAGGGGAATACGCTTCTCGCCGTCATCGTCGAACCGACCCGGGCCTACGGCCAGGACCTTGCCCTCTTGGGGCTTCTCCTTGGCGGTATCGGGAATGACGAGACCTGACGCCGTGGTCTGCTCGGCGTCGAGGGCCTGGACGAGAATGCGGTCCTCGAGCGGCTTGATGGAAACCGACACTGAGATGACCTCCGCCTTGCGGCTAACGAACCAAAATGGACTGCGCCGACCTTCCGCCGTCGCGGGGTCGGACGGGCGGCGCGCGCTCGTCCGCGAGGGACGGGCTGGCACACTCAGGGTGAGAGTGCCAACGCCTAACCTAGCCAGCAGTTAGCACTCCGTCAACCCGAGTGCCAGCAGTCGGCGCCGGTTCGCTCGTGGCGGAAACCCGTGGCGGAAAGGAGTGCGCGTGCAGCTCGCCGATGTTGCTGCCCTCACCTCGGTCGAGGGTCGCCGGCTGCTGGACCAGCTGCCTCCCTACGACGATGCGTCAGCTCTCGCCGTTGGCGAACGGCTGCGCCGCCAGGGCCATGCGGCCCCACTCGTGGCGGCCGCGTTGACCCAGAGCCGCCTCCGAACCAGGGCCGGGCGACGGTGGGGGGCTGAAGGAGTCGAGCTGCTGGGCCGACTCCTACTCACACCCGACGGCGCCGAACAGGCCACTCGTCCCACGGTCGCCGCCGTGCGGGCACAGCGCTACGAACGGGTCGGTCCGGACGCCACCGTTGCCGACTTCGGCTGCGGAGTGGGTCTGGATGCACTAGCCCTCGCCGACTCCGGGCTGACGGTGGACGCCTACGACCGCGACCCCTTGACGGTGGCGGTCGCCAGCGCCAACGCCACCGCACGTCCCGGAGCACGGTCGATCCGGGTCATCGAGGCAGACGTCACAACAGTGGCGGCCGACGTGATCGCCGGCTACGACGCGGTATTCGCCGATCCGGCCCGTCGCAAGGACGGACGTCGCCTGCTCAATCCGGAGCGCTGGTCACCAGCGCTCACCTGGGTGCTGGCCCTTCCAACCCCTCATCTGGGTGTCAAGGTCGCCCCCGGCCTGGATCGTGACACGGTCCCCCCAGACATGGAGTTCGCCGTCGTGTCCGACCGGGGGGACGTGGTCGAGGCCGCTTTGTACCGCGGCGCGACCCGCGACGGCACCGTCAGCCGAAGCGCCGCCCTGCTGCCGGCCGGCGCGCGCCTCACCGATCACGACCTACCGGCGACGGCGCCCCACGTCGCCGCCATCGACCACTACCTGCATGAGCCAGATGGCGCTGTCATCCGCGCCGGGCTGGTGGCGGCGGTCGCCGCTCAGGTCGATGGATGGCTGGTCGATCCGCAGATCGCCTACATCTGCACCTCCGCGACCGTGTCGTCGCCGTGGGTGACGAGCTACGAGGTCCTCGACGTGCTGCCGTTCCAGCTCAAGCGCCTTCGCGCCTACCTCCGTGCCCGCGACGTGGGCCAGGTCGTCGTGAAGAAGCGCGGCTCAGCAGTGGATGTCGACGAGCTCAGGCGGTCGCTGAGGCTCGATCGCGCTGGGTCAGAACGGCGGACGCTGGTGCTGACCCGGGTGGGCGCCGACCCGATCGTCGCGGTCTGCCGACCAACGGCCAGGCTCTAGACGCGCGGCTCGAAAGTGGTGACGAGGTCCCAGTGGTCGACGAACGGCGATCCGGCGAGCAGTGGCTCTTCGGCTGGGACCGCGGTCATCTGATG
>JAHEKZ010000034.1:2049-25483 GCA_024644435.1 Actinomycetes bacterium
GAGACCGCGGTGTTCACCGCGACCGAGAGCGCTCCGTCAACGACCTTCCACGGTTTGAACGTGCGAGTGGTCACGTCCGGGTCGACGACGACACCCCCCGCCTCGTCGGCCACGCCGCTGACGACGCCAACGCGCCAGTCGGCCGGCAGGTCAGTGACGTAGACGTCGAGGCTGCTGCGATCGGTATCGACCACGCCGACCGACCCCATCGGGACGAAGCCAGCCCCGACCACATCGATCGTCCCGTTGAATGCCGCAAGGTCGGAGAACCATGCCCGGCCGGCGCGCAGCGCTCCCTGCAGTGACCCCACATCGGTGCCCGCGGACCAGACACCCGTCACGTGCCTCCACTGCTGCCCTGTCCAGCTGACCCCACGGTGGTCGTCGGTCACCCCAACACCGGTGGCAAACACCAAGTTGCGCGACAGGACGTCCCACATCCCGACGTAGTCGTTCTGAGTCATTCCCGCACGACCACCGCTGTAGCCGACCTCGAGGATGTCCGACCCGAAGACCTTCTCCGCCACCAGCGTGGCCGTCAGCGACCGTCGTCTGCTCTTGCGCACCCGCTTGGAGAACGGTCCGCCCGACGTACCGAAGGGGTGGTTGTACGAGGCGACTCCCCCGCCGTCATGGATCGTCGAGACAGCAAGGGCGACGTCGGAGTTTCCGGGATGCCAGACCGGCCAGATCTGCGGACTGCCCAGCCAGTTCAGGTGCGGCGTACTCTCCGAGACCTCGAGTCCTTGGTGCTGCACCACCGACGGAAAGAGCGGCGTGTAGTGGTCTATCAGCTCGCTCTGAACCTGGAGCACCGAGGCTGGGTCCTTCCGATCGCGGACGAACTGCAGCGCATCCACGACCGCAACGGCGGGCACCTGGTTGCGGGAGGTGATGGCGAACGAGAACTCCGTGAGGGCCGCGTCGCGGAAGTCGATGTCGGGCCACAACGTCGAGAAGTCAGCGACGAGGTCGAGCGCCAGCGTGGTCCACCCACCCACGGTGGCGTCCAGCACCATGAGCCCGTCGAGGGGTTCCACCTCGGCTACCGTTCCCACTTCTCGGGAGCCACCGATGCGGTAACGAAGGCGGTACTGGCCAGCGGGACGCCCGTCCATCGCCGGCCGGTACGACGTCTCGACGACGATGTCGAACCACGCGTCGCCAGTGACATCCACCGGTCGCACATCGACGATCACTGTCGTGCCGTCGATCGAGGTGTTCAGCCCGTAGTTCTTCACACTGGCCGTCACCGTGCGTGTGGCTCCCGCCGAACCGGCGCTGACGGCAGACAGGCGCATCGCCTTGTCGCCGACGTCATTGGGAGAGACGGGATTGGACACGATGGCCGCCGACGACGTCGCCAGAGCTCCTTGGAAGGTGGACTTCCAGGTGACGCTGGCGCCATTCGACCACTCGGAGAGCCCGTTGAAGTGGACGTCGGAGAGAAACCCTCTGGCGACCATGCGGTGATCGTGCTCGGTCCACCAGATCACCTCGACGCCTGTGCGTTCGGCCTCGGTCAGATGGGCCTGCATCGAGCCGATGCCTTCGCTGAACGCGGCGTGCACGTGCATCGCCATCCGCGTGGGGATCAGGCCGTCGTCCGGCCGGCTTGCCTGTGCGCGAAGCGGCCCCGCCACGACTCCTGCTCCGGCCAGCGCCGCAGATGTCGCAGCGCCCCGCAGCACCGTGCGGCGGCTGATCCGCCGTTCCCCCGTCATGACCGATCCTTTCGTGCCCAGCTCGGTCTCGCTGGACGCGTCCTATCTTGACCGACCGGTGATGTCATCGGACGGAAACGCCACGGGTTCACCCGGTCGGCGTCGGCCGCACCCGTCAGTCCACCGTCACGCGGTCGACCGAAAGGGACGAATCCACCGCGAGCCCGATAGCCGACGGCGAGATGTCTGCTTCCACCAGGGCGGCGCCGAGTGCGGCGACCATTGCTCCGTTGTCGGTGCAGAGCGCCGGTCGGGGAACCCGGAGGGCGATACCTGCCGTGCTGCACCGCTCCTCGAGCACTGCGCGGAGCCGGGAGTTCGCCGCTACCCCGCCGCCCAGCAGCAGGTGGTCGATCCCCTGGCCGCGGCAGGCCTCGACCGCCTTTCGACTGAGCACGTCCACCACCGCCTCCTGGAACGAGGCAGCCACGTCGGAGAGCGCGATCGGCTCCCCTTCGCGTTGCCGAAGCTCGACATGGCGGGCAACGGCGGTCTTGAGCCCGGAGAACGAGAAGTCGAATCGGTGACGTTCCATGTCTCTGCTGCCGGTCAAGCCCCGGGGAAACTCGATGGCGTCGGGGCTTCCCCCGGCGGCCAGGCGGTCGATGTGCGGACCGCCCGGGAAGGGCAGCCCAAGAAGCCGTCCGACCTTGTCGAATGCCTCTCCTGCAGCGTCGTCGATCGTCGCCCCCAGCGGAGTCACGCACGAGGTGACGTCGTCCACCCGCAGCAGCGATGAGTGTCCGCCGCTGACCAGAAGTGCAACGGCCGGTTGTGGCAGCGGTCCGTGCTCGAGGCGATCGACCGCCACATGCGCAGCGAGGTGGTTGACCCCGTACAGGGGCTTGTCTGCTGCCAGCGCCAGCGCCTGGGCGGTTGCGGTACCGACCAGCAAGGCGCCGACGAGACCCGGGCCCGCAGTGACCGCAATGGCGTCGCAGTCAGCCAACGTGACCCCGGCGTCATGCAGGGCACGGTGCACGGTCGCCGTCATCGCTTCGAGGTGCGCGCGGCTCGCGACCTCAGGCACCACTCCGCCAAATCTCGCGTGTTCGTCAACGCTGCTGGCTACCGCGTCAGCGAGCAACGTCGATCCACGCACGACGCCGACACCGGTCTCGTCGCATGACGTCTCGATCCCCAGGACGAGCGCCTCGCTGCTCACGGCGACGCTCCGCCTGCTTCACGACTGCCCGGCAGTCGCAGGCGCATGATCAGGGCATCCACTCCTGGGCCGTAGTAGCCAGACCGACGGCCCACCACCGCGAACCCTCGACGTCGGTAGAGGCGCTGGGCGTCGTCGCTCGACGCCGCCACCTCAAGCGTTGCCCGTGAGCACCCTCTACGGGTCGCTTCGAGCAGTAGCTCGTCGAGTAGTCGGGCTCCCAGACCGCGATGACGGAACTGTGGCGCCACCGCGATCGTCTGCACGTCGGCATCCGATCCCACCGTCATCAGCCCCGCGTACCCGGCCACTCGGTCATCACTGCGGGCCACGAAGTAGCAGCGCGTCTCGGGGACACCGGCCAACTCGGACCAGAACGTCTCGGCCGACCACGCGGTGTCTGGAAAGGCCTCGGCCTCAAGGTCATGAACCCCCGCTATGTCCCACCACCTCATGGGACGCACGACGATGTCGGTCAAGACGTTCACGACAGCACCGACTTGGGTGGGGCGGCCGGCATGACGTCGGGTAGCCGCAGGTAGAGCGGAACGGGGGCAGCCAGTGCCTTTCCGGCAGCCAACGTCGAGAGAACGAGTCGGCAGAGCTGGAGACCACTGGGCTCCTCGCACAGCTCGGTGTCGATACCGTCGAGAGGCGGCGTCCCCGGGGGGCAGAGCACCGTTTGGGTCTGAAGAGCTTCCCTGGCCACCGATGCCGGGCCAACGGCCGGCTCGCCTGCGCGGCTGTCACACCGGGAGTAGGTCGCCCAGAAGTACTCACGACGTCGAGCATCGGTCACGACTGCGAAGGGTTCGGTCCGGCCCGTGGCGAAGGCGACCACGTCGAGGGTGCTGACGCCGTAGACCGGGATCTCGAGCGCCGCGCCCAGAGCCTGGGCTGTTGCCAGCCCTACGCGGAGCCCGGTGAAGGCGCCCGGGCCGATCCCCACCGCAACGGCATCCAGGTCGGCGGGGGCGACTCCCCCTGCTCGCAGAACCTCGTCGATGAATACCGGTAGCACTTCACCGTGCCGACGAGGATCGTGGTGGCAGCGCTCGCCGAGCGCGTGGTCGGCCGCATCTGGCATCGACCGCATCAGCCCGACACTGGTCACAGCGGTGGCAGTGTCGAACCCCATCAACAACACCCGGCGACCCTACCCACCTACGCGGGTGCAACGTCACGCTGCGTCCTTCTGACCAAGTCAAGGCCGCAGTCATGGACGCTGGTCAGGCCAGGTGACGGTGACGCGTCGATCCTCAGCAGAGTCCTCGTCAGCCGAGATCAGGTCTCGGTCGATCGTCACCAGCACCGGATGATGGGCCAGGTGCTCGGCCAGGCCCGTTCCCCACTCGACCACCGTCACCGACTCTCCCAGTGACGCGTCGAGGTCGAGGTCGTCGAGCTCGCTCAACCCACCCAACCGGTACGCGTCGACATGGACGAGGTCGGGGCCATCGACCAACGATCGATGCACGCGTGAGATGACGAACGTCGGGGACGTCACTGTGCCTGACACCCGTAGGCCGGTCGCCACACCCTGGGTGAAGGTGGTCTTGCCGGCCCCGAGGGGACCACTCAGCACGATGACGTCGCCGGCGCGGCACCGCGCTGCCACCTGCGCACCCAGGGCTCGCATGGCGTCGGCATCGGGTACCAGCACCTCGACCGCCGCCTGCTCGGTCACTCGTCCAATCCTCGGGCGACGCGGTCGAGCAGGTCGATCAGGTGGGAGTTGACGTCGTCAGGGCGCTCGAGCATCACCAGATGACCACCGGGGTCGAGAACCTCAAGCTCGGCGCCCGGGATTCCGTGCACGAGCAGGTGGCTGTGCGCTGCGGGAGTCAGCAGGTCCTGGGCACCCACCAGCACCAGCGTCTCGGTGCCGTTCAGCACGTCAAGCGCTTCGAAAGCATCGTGGTCACTCAGCGCCGGATAGAAGTCGGCGAGCACATCGAGCGGGGTGGCGTTGATCATCTCCAGGCTGAAGTCGACCAGCTCCACCGGCACCTCGCCGGCAAACGCGTACACCTTCGTGACCATCACGGCCAGGTCGCTGCTGATCTGCCTGCCACGTTCGAGCAGTTGTGTGGTGCGGCGTCCGAGCTGCATCACCGATGGCGCCAGAAGCCGCAGGCTCCGCGCGGCAAACCCAGGCAGCCCCCAGGTGACGTCAGACATCTCGCCGGCCGAGGTGGAGATCAGCGCAACGCCTTCGACACGGTCCCCGAAGAGCTCGGGGGCGCGGCTGGCCAGCTCAAGAATCGTCATTCCACCCATCGAGTGCCCGACGAGCACCACTGGTCCCGTGGGGACCACGGAGTCGAGCACCATCTTCAGGTCTTCGGCGATCTGTTCCATCGTGGATGACTCCGCCGAACCCCGCCCTGACCGCCCATGCGACCGCTGGTCATAGAGGACAAGCCGAGCGGTTCCTCGCAGGGCCAGGCGCTGGTAGTGGAAGCAGTCCTGGTTGAGCGCAAATCCGTGGACGAACACCACCGTGAGATCGCGCCACGGGGCCGACGCGTGCGCCTCGTCCACCTCGACGTGCAGCTCGACGCCGTCTTCGAGGCGGACGACCTGCGGTGTCCCCCGCAGCTGACCCAACCCCAGTCTTCCTCCCGGCGTCTCGCCGCGTCTGAGAGGGCGTCCGACGACGACTCGCTCCGCCGCCAGTCCTGCCGCAGCGCCCACCGCGGCCGCCACGAGCGCCGCGCCAGCCAGACCTGCTCGGTGTGCCGGGTTCACGGTTGCCCCCCCACGTATCGCCGTCGGACCCGTGGACCCATGCGCGTGACGATCTCGTACGAGATCGTGCCGACCGCATCGGCCCAGTCCTGGGCGGTCGGCTCCCCGGACGCACCGGAACCAAAGACCGCGACGACGTCGCCCTCGGACGCCGGATCGTCGCCGAGGTCGAGCACGAACTGGTCCATGCACACCACACCCGCGATCGTCTGGCGGCGTCCACCGGCGAGCACCGGGCCGACATTTGTGGCCTCGCGCGGAACACCATCGGCGTAGCCGAGGGGCACCAGGCCCAGTGTCGTCTCGCGGTCAGTGACGTACCGGTGCATGTACGAGACGCCGTGTCCGGCAGGTACCCGTTTGACGAGGCTCAACCGCGCCTGCAGAGCCATCGCCGGCACCAGGCCGAGCGACTCGGGTGAGGCCTGGGGTAAAGGGGACAACCCATAGACGGCCAGGCCGGGGCGGGTCAGGTCGAAATGGGTGTCGGGGCGGGTCAAGGTCGCCGCCGAGTTCGCCAGATGGCGGACGTCAGGTTTCAGCCCGGCGCCTTCGGCGATCTCGATCGCCTCGCTGAACGCGGCGAGCTGACGGTCGATCGTGGGGTGTCCGGGTGCATCCGCATAGGCAAAGTGCGACCACACGCCGACGACTCGCAGGGTTCCCTCGAGCTCCGCGCGTCGCGCTGCACCGACCAGCTCGGGCCAGTCCCCCTGGGGAGCGCCCGATCTGCCTAGTCCCGAGTCCACCTTCAGGTGGACGCGCGCCGTGCGGCCCGCCGCCCGAGCCGCCGCCGCGATCGCATCGAGCGTCCAGAGCGCCGAGACCGAGAGATCGATGTCGGCCTCCAGGGCGTCGACCCACGGCTCATCCACTCCGAGCAACCACGCCAGGACCGGTCCATCGACACCTGCTGCCCGTAGAGCAAGCGCCTCGTCGAGCAGGGCCACCCCTAACCACGCTGCTCCTCCCGCCTTGGCCGCCCGTGCCGCAGGTACCAGGCCGTGGCCGTAGGCATCGGCCTTGACCACGGCCATCAGCGCGGCCGATGCCGAGCACTCGGCCAGCACAGCGGTGTTGGCCGAGATGGCGTCGAGGTCGATGATCAGCTCGCGCGCGGAAGCAGACACCGTGCCATCCTGCCACCGCGGTCGATCTCGCCTGGTCAAGGACCCGAGACCGTGCGGATTGCCTCCGGGATCGCGCCCGCGACGTCACCGGCGTTTATCGGTCCACCGTCGGCAGCCAGGCGGCCCGCGAGCCCGTGCAGGAAGGCAGCGCCAGACGCCGCATCGAACGCCGGGACCCCGGCTGCCAGCAGGGCCGCCACCATGCCGGTCAAGACGTCCCCCGTGCCTCCAGCAGCCAGCCAGGGCGTGCCCGTGAGGTTGAGCCGCACTCTTCCGTCGACATCGGCCACCACCGTGGTCAACCCCTTGGCAAGCACCGTGCAACGGAGTCGAGCGGCGAGCGAGCGGGCGGCAGTGATCGGGTCGGACGCTAGAGCGAGATCGGGCGCCAACCGCGCGAACTCGCCGGCGTGCGGCGTCACAACCGTGGAAGCAGTCCGGCCCTGCAGCAGCTCGGGCTCACGCGCCAGAAGGGTGAGTCCATCAGCATCCACGACGACGGGCAGGTCGCTCGAGAGTACGTCGGCCAGGACGACGCGAGCAGCGTCATCGACGCCGAGGCCGGGCCCCACTCCCCACGCCTGCACCCGGCCCGCGTCGGCGATCCGGCCGCCCGAGACGATCGCGGCGGGCCAGGCATCCACGACATGTGACGCTGCGCCCCCGACGTAGCGCACCAGCCCCGCCTTCGTGTGCAGCGCTCCAGCAACCGCGAGCACCCCGGCACCCGGGTACTGCTGGGAGCCAGCCGCGATTCCGGTCACTCCTGCGGAGTACTTGTGGTCCAGAGGACCGGGCCTCGGAACGAGCGCGGCAACGTCAGGAGCGTCCAGACACGTGATGGACGGCACTGGGGCATCGCCTCCCAGCCCGATGTCGACCAGTTCGAGCAGACCGGCATGCATCGACCCGGGCGCCAGCAGCAGACCGGGTTTCATCAGACCGAAGGTCACGGTGACGTCAGCCCACACCGCCCCGTCGTCAGCGGCACCGGTGTCGGCATCGACCCCTGAGGGCAGATCGACCGCGACGACCACTGCGTCGCTCACCGTCGCCGCTTCTGCCAGCTCCGCAGCGGGACCGCGCAGCGACCCTGACCCGCCAATTCCGACGATCCCGTCAACGACCAGATCAGCGTTGGCGATCGCGGTCGCCGCTTCAGCCACCCCTATCACTCGCCCGCCCGCGCGGCGCGCAGCCGCGGAGCCTGACTCGTGAAGGCGTGATCCGACGGGCACCACGAAGACTTGCGCTCCCCGCGCGGCCAGCGCCGCTCCGGCGTGGAGCGCGTCCCCCCCGTTGTTGCCGGTGCCACACATGAGGACGACGCGAGCGCCGTAGACACCGTCACGGTGCAGAGTGAGAACCTGCGCGCAGGTACGCGCCAAACCGCTGGATGCGCGCAGCATCAGGTCATCCGCAGGGGTGCGTGCGAGAACCGTCTCTTCGGCTGCTCGAACGTCAGCGACCGTGTGCACCGAGTGCATGGCGACCCCTCATGACGCTTCAGCCTCGGCCACAACCATCGCCGACGCGATCCCCGCATCGTGGCTGAGGGACAGATGGATGGTGCGCGCCCGCAACGCGATCGCGCGAGTCCGTACTGTTCCGCGCAGCTCGAAGGCTGGTCGCCCGTCGGAGTCCTTGACTATCTCGCAGTCGTGCCACTGCAGCCCGGCCGGAGCGCCCAGTGCCTTCGCCAGCGCCTCTTTGGCCGCGAAGCGTGCGGCGAGTGACGCCAATGGCAGCGTGCGTTCAGCAGGGGTGAACAGGCGTGCGCGCAGGGCCGGCGTGCGCTCGAGCGTCTGGCCGAACCGCTCGACATCCACCACGTCAATACCTATTCCGACGATCACAGCCTCAGTCTTCCACTGGACGAACGTGTGCGGTGTGCAACTCACCACGATGGTCCGGACGAGACCGTGCCAGTCTGGCCAGGTGCACGTCGGGGCGAGCGGTCGTGGGCGGGGGGCTGCGAGTGCAATGGTGGCCGCGCAGGGTGTCGCCTGGGTCTGGCGCCCCCGACCGAACCGCCGGCGGCTACTCGACGGTGACGGACTTCGCCAGGTTTCGTGGCTGATCGACGTCGTAGCCCTTGGCGCTGGCCAGCTCACAGGCGAACACCTGCAGCGGGACGATGGCAACCACGGGCTGAAGCAGAGTCGGCACAGCAGGTACCGGGATCAGGGTGTCCGCGTAGGGCGCGACGGTGTCGTCGCCCTCCTCAGCAATCACGATCGTCCGCGCGCCCCGTGCCCGGATCTCTTGGATGTTGCTGACGATCTTGTCGTGCAGCACCTTGCGGCTGAGCGGCGGCACGACGACGACCACCGGAAGCCCCTCCTCGATGAGCGCGATGGGGCCGTGCTTGAGCTCGCCGGCGGGAAATCCCTCGGCATGCATGTAGGCAAGCTCTTTGAGTTTGAGCGCACCTTCCAGGGCCACCGGAAACCCCACATGGCGCCCCAGGAAGAGAACTGCCCTGGCATCGACCAGCTCGCGCGCCAGAGCGCGCACCGGACCGACGGTGTCGAGCACCCGATCGACCGCCTCAGGCATGGCAGCGAGGTCATCGACATGGCGGGCAATTTCATCACTCCACTTCATGCCCCGAACTTGAGCAAGATAGAGAGCGACGAGGTGTACCGCGATGATCTGCGTCAGGAAAGCCTTGGTCGATGCCACAGCGATCTCAGGGCCCGCGTAGGTGTAGACCACGGCGTCCGACTCGCGAGGGATCGTCGATCCGTTGACATTGCAGATGGCGAGAACGCGCGAGCCCTGTTCACGCGCGTGGCGGATGGCCATCAGCGTGTCCATGGTCTCGCCGGACTGCGAGATGGCGATCACGAGTGTGCGACGGCCGAGGATGGGGTCGCGATAGCGGAACTCCGACGCCACCTCGACCTCGACCGGTATGCGGGTCCAATGCTCGATCGAGTACTTCGCGATCAGTCCGGAGTGGAAGGCCGTGCCACACCCGATGATGACGATCTTGTCGACGTCGCGCAGGTCTTCGTCAGAGAGCCGCATCTCGTCGAGCTGCAGCAGTCCTTCGTCGTCGATTCGCCCCAGCAACGTGTCGGCAACCGCCTTCGGCTGCTCATAGATCTCTTTGAGCATGAAGTAGTCGTAACCGCCCTTCTCGGCGGCAGATGCATCCCAGTCGACCTCGTACTCACGAACCTCTGCTGGCTGGCCGTCGAAGGTCGTCACATCGACACGGTCGGCGCGCAGTTCCACGACCTGGTCCTGCCCGAGCTCGACCGCGTGCCGCGTGTGCGCGATGAACGCCGACACATCGCTGCCAAGGAAGTTCTCGCCATCACCACGGCCGACGACCAGGGGCGAGTTCCTGCGCGCCCCCACGACGACGTCCGGCTGATCGGCGTGGACCGCCACCAGGGTGAAGGCGCCCTCCAGCTTTCGACAGACCGCGCGCATCGCCTCGGCAAGGTCGCCGTCGAACTGCTCGGCCAACAGATGCGACACCACCTCGGTGTCGGTGTCGGACGCCAAGGTCACACCGTTGTCCTCCAGGTGCGAACGCAGGGCCGCGAAGTTCTCGATGATGCCGTTGTGCACGACCGCAACCTTGGCCGCCTCGTCAAGATGGGGGTGCGCGTTGCGATCATTAGGAGCACCGTGGGTCGCCCATCGGGTGTGTCCCATGCCGAAAGTCGCCGCGGGCAAGGGCTTGTCAGCCAAGAGCTTCTCGAGGTTGGCCAGCTTCCCGGCGCGCCGTCGCACCAGAACCTCGTCACCGGCGACCACTGCCACCCCTGCGCTGTCGTATCCGCGGTACTCAAGACGTCGGAGGCCCCCCATGACGACGTCGACCACATTCTGCTGTCCGACGTACCCGACGATTCCGCACATGGGCTACACCCTACGTTCTGCACGAGGGCGGCAGGACCGGCTCGACGCCATGGACAACCCGGCTCAGCCGATGGTCTTGCGGACGACGGTGGCCAGCCGGTCGGCGACCTCTTGGGCGCGCTCGGCCGAGTCGGCCTCGACCATGACACGCACCAGGGGCTCGGTGCCGCTGGGCCGCAGCAACACGCGTCCGTCATCGCCGAGCGCTCGCTCTTCCTCGGCGACTGCGGCGGCAATCGCCGGGGCGTCCACTCTCATCTTGTCGACGTCAGGAACGTTGACCAGTACCTGCGGGAAGCGTTGCATCACTGACGCGAGGTCGGCCAACGTCCGGCCGGACGTCGCAAGCTCTGCCCCCAGGTGCAGCGCCGTCAGCAGGCCATCGCCGGTTGTTGCGTGTTCGGACATGATCAGGTGTCCGGACTGTTCACCGCCCAGCGTGTAGCCGAACGAACGCATGGCCTCGAGAACATAGCGGTCGCCCACGGCCGTGGCGACGACGGCGACGCCCTCTCGCTGCATGGCCTGCCGGAAGCCGAGGTTCGACATGACGGTCGACACCACGCTGTTGTGGGCGAGGCGCCCCGCGTCACGCATCGCCAGGGTCAAGATCGCCAAGATCTGGTCGCCGTCCACCAGCGAACCACTGGCGTCTACCGCCAGGCACCGGTCGGCATCGCCGTCCAGCGCCACCCCGAGATCAGCACCGTGTTCGACGACTGCCGCCTGCAGCGACCGCAGATGCGTCGAACCACAGGCCTCGTTGATGTTGAGTCCGTCGGGGGCGTCGTGAATCGTGATCACGTCGGCGGCCGCACGGGCGAAAGCATCGGCCGCAACCGACGACGCCGCACCGTTGGCGCAGTCAACAACGACCCGCACTCCGTCGAGGTTCTGCCCAGCCAACGTCGACAGCAGATGCTCGGTGTAGGCGTGTGCGCCCTCCGCATCGTCAGTGACGCGTCCCACGCCGGATCCGGTCGGCCGGTCCCACGGCTCACCCAGTCGTGACTCGACGGCGTCCTCGATGGCGTCGCCCAGCTTGTGCCCACCCCGAGCGAAGAACTTGATGCCGTTGTCGGGCATCGCATTGTGAGAGGCAGACAACATGACGCCCAGATCAGCAGACCGCGCAGCCGTCAGATAGGCCACCCCCGGCGTGGGCAGGACGCCCACGCGTCGTACGTCGACGCCGGCGCTGGCCAACCCAGCCACAACTGCGGCCTCGAGGAACTCACCAGAGGCGCGCGGGTCGCGTCCGACCACAGCCACCGGCCGATGCCCTTCGAAGGCGCCGGTCTCACCCAGCACATGGGCAGCCGCAACGCTGAGGTCGACGGCAAGCTCTGCGGTGAGATCGCGGTTGGCGAGCCCACGCACGCCGTCAGTTCCGAAGAGCCGGGTCACAGCACCTCCTCATGCGCGCGCCCCGCAAGCCGTGAGGCCGACGGGGCCGGCAAGGCAGAGCGAAGTAAACGCGGCAGTGCGCGTCAGCGCTTGCTGTACTGCGGAGCCTTGCGTGCCTTCTTCAGACCAGCCTTGCGTCGTTCCTTGGCGCGGGGGTCACGGGTGAGGTAGCCGGCCTTTTTCAGCGGCGGCCGGTTGCCCTCGGTGTCGATCTCGCTGAGTGCCCGCGAGATGCCGAGCCGGATGGCGCCGGCCTGGCCGGAGACACCGCCACCGTGAACGCGGGCGATGACGTCGTAACGGCCTTCGACCTGCAGCACGCGGAACGGGTCGTTGACGACCTGCTGGTGCACCTTGTTCGGAAAGAAGTCAGCGAGCTCCTTGCCGTTCACCGTGCACTTGCCGGTGCCTGGCGTGATGCGGACGCGGGCGATCGCCTCTTTGCGTCGGCCGGTGGCGGCGCCTGGGGCGTCGGAGATCTCGCGCGGGGCAACGGCCACGGCGGACTCGCTGGTGAAGTTGCCGGTGGGCGTGGCTGCCTCGTCGGAGACAGTGTCTGCCTCGTCGGGGGCGGCGGCCGCCTCGGGGGCGGTCTCGGTGCTGACGGTCACGTCGGACATGGTCCTCTCGATACCTTCTGTGGTTCCGGGCTGCGCTACTGCGCGACCTGTGTGATCTCGAACGGCACGGGCTGCTGTGCCTGATGGGGGTGCTCAGTGCCTGCGTAGACCTTGAGCTTCTTCAGCTGCTGCCGCGCGATGCGGTTCTTCGGCAGCATGCCCCAGACGGCCTTCTCAACAGCCTTGCGGGGGTTCTTGGAGAGCAGCTCGTCGTAGCCCGTGGCCCGCAGACCGCCTGGGTAACCGGAGTGGTGGTAGGCCAGCTTCTGCTCGCGCTTGGCGCCGGTGAGGGCGATCTTGCCAGCGTTGATCACGACCACGAAGTCACCGGTATCGACGTGTGGGGCGAAGACCGCCTTGTGCTTGCCACGCAGCAGCTGAGCGACCTGCGAGGCGAGGCGTCCGAGGACGACATCCTCGGCGTCGATGACGTACCACTGACGCTGGACGTCGCCAGGCTTGGGGCTGTACGTGCGCACGGGCGGAACCTTCGTGAGTCGAGTTGGGTCTGGAGCGCTCAGATACCAGGCGCACCAGCGGTTCAGGTTACCCGTGCCCTAGGCAGGCGGTCAAAACCGGGTCCCGGCTACGTTACCGATGTGACACCGCCACCGCCCCAGCAGGCCCGCGCCGGACGCCGGACCAGCCGGTTGGTCCTGGTGTTGTCGATCATCGCCCGCATGCCCCAAGGGCTGGCCCCACTCGCCGTCGTCCTGCTGGCCCAGGAGCGCACAGGGTCCATCGCGGCTGCTGGTCTGGCCGGCGGTGCCTGGGCGATCGGCTCGGCCGTCAGCCAGCCGCTGTGGGGCGGGTTCGCGGGGCGGGGGCGGGCCCACCGCGTCGAGGCGGCGACGGCGCTGGGGCAAGGAACCGTGCTGCTGGTACTGGCCTTCGGGGCAGGCGGGTCTGAGGGCGAGCTGGTGCTCTTGGCCACCCTGGGCGGCCTGCTGTCGGCCCCCACCTCACCGATATCACGCACCCTCTGGCCGCAGCTGGCCGAGGACCAGAGCGATCTCGACGCTCTCTACACACTCGACGCCACGTGGCAGGAGATGGTCTTCATCGCCGGGCCTGCCCTGGTCGGCGTGCTGGTCGCGGTCTCTGGCCCTGGGGCCGCCCTGCTCACCGCTGCCTGCGCGGGCGCCCTGGGCGGGCTCGTCTACGCCTGGGTGGTGCGCCCGCTGTGGCACGCGCTTCCTGTGGTCGATTCGCGCATCGGGTTGGTTCGGGCGCTGTCCTCCCTGGCCGGGCCGTACGCCGCCCTGTGCGTCATGGCCCTGGGCCTGGGATTCGTCGAGGTCGGCGTCCCGGCGGTGGCGATCCTCGAGCAGAACCGGGCAGCCAGCGGGTGGCTCCTGGCGCTCTGGAGCCTGGGGTCCCTGGTCGGCGGGCTGATCGCGTCCCGGGTCACCTGGCGACGGGGCCCGGCCGAGCGATGGCCGTGGCTGCTGGCAGGCGTCACCGTGGGTACCGCCACCATCGTGGTGGGCTGGCACTTCGGTCTCGGCTGGCTGGGCGTCACGCTCTTCCTGTCGGGTCTGGCGCTGGCCCCGTCGCTGGCCGCCGGGTACGGCGTGGTCGGCGACCGCGCCGCCCCTGGGCGCCGAACAGACTCGTTCGCCTGGACCACCACTTTTCTCATGCTCGGGTTCGGCGGCGGAGCGGCCATGGGCGGCGCGTTGGCCGACATCAGCCCGACCTGGGCCTTCACGGCCGGCACTGCCGTGACCGCACTCGCCGTGCTGATCGCGTCCTTCGGAGCCCGCCCCCACCCCACACGCTTGAGGTAAC
Source organism: Actinomycetes bacterium (assembly GCA_024644435.1). Lineage (GTDB taxonomy): Bacteria > Actinomycetota > Actinomycetes > JAHEKZ01 > JAHEKZ01 > JAHEKZ01. The sequence goes on from JAHEKZ010000034.1 coordinate 16,517, forward strand.
TCTGAGTCGCCATGGCAACCCAGGGATTCCCCCACGGTGTGCACTAGCGGGCGCGCTGAACGCGTTCCTCGTCCCAGACGGGCTCGGGCGCCTCGTAGACCCGGCCGTCGGACCCGAAGACGAGGTAGCGGTCGAACGAACGCGCGAACCAGCGGTCGTGGGTCACCGCCATCACGGTGCCGTCAAACGCCTCAAGCCCGTCCTCCAGCGCCTCCGCGCTGGCCAGGTCGAGGTTGTCCGTCGGCTCGTCGAGCAGCAACAGCGTGACGCCGGACAGCTCGAGCAGCAGGATCTGAAAGCGTGCCTGCTGTCCACCCGAAAGCGTCTCGAACCGTTGCTCCGCTTGCTGATCGAGCTCATACCGGCGCAGAGCTGCCTTCGCCTGTCCCAGCTGTAACGAGTGCTGCTCCCACAGCAGCTCGATCGGCGTGCGCCCGGTGAACTCGGCATGGTCGTGCGTCTGCGCGAAGTGGCCGGGCACGACGCGCGCACCGAGCTTCCACTGCCCGGTCGCGGCCACACTCGGATCGACCGCGAGTCCTTGCCGCGCATCCCACGATGCCAGCAACCGAAGAAAGTGCGACTTACCCGATCCGTTGCTGCCCAACACCGCCACGCGCTCGCCGTAGAACACCTCCAGGTCGAACGGCTGCATGAGCCCGGTGAGCTCCAGGTCCTGACACACCACGGCCCGCACGCCGGTGCGTCCGCCCTTGAGCCGGATCTTCACGTTCTGCTCCGCAGGTGGCGCCTCGGGCGAGCCGGCCTCCTCGAACTTACGGAGCCTGGTCTGCATCGCCTTGTACCTCGATGCCATGTCGGGGCTGATCGCCGCCTGCTGCTGCAGGGTGCGGACGAGGTCCTTCAGGCGCTGGTGTTCCTCCTCCCAACGTCGCAGCAGCTCGGCCAGCCGGTCGTGGCGGTTGCTCCGCGCCTCGTGGTACGAGGCGAATCCACCTCCGTGGATCCAGGCCGTGCCACCCTCGACCGTGACGATGCGGTTGGCCACCCGGTCCAGCAGCTCGCGGTCGTGCGAGATGAGCAGGACGGTCTTGGCGGTTGCCGCCAGCCTCTCCTCGAGCCACTGCTTACCCGGAACGTCGAGGTAGTTGTCAGGCTCGTCGAGAAGCAACACTTCGTCCGGACCGCGCAGCAACGCTTCGAGCACCAGCCGCTTCTGCTCGCCGCCGGACAGGGTGCGCACCTCGCGGTACTGCGCCCGCTCGTACGGGACGCCGAGCGCCTCGACCGTGCAGGCGTCCCACACGACCTCGGCGTCGTACCCGTGGGCGTCGCCCCAGTCTGCGATCGACTGGGCATACCGCATCTGGGTCTTCTCGTCGTCGCGCTCCATCATCTGCAGCTCGGCGGCGTCCAGCTCGCGCGCAGCGTCACGGATTCGGGGCGGAGCCACCGACACCAGCAGGTCGCGAACGGTCGAGTCGTCACGGACGCTTCCTACGAACTGACGCATGACGCCCAATCCACCGCTGCGCGACACCGAACCCTCGAACGGGTCGATGTCGCCGGCCACGATGCGCATCAGCGTGGTCTTGCCGGCCCCGTTCGCGCCCACCAGCGCAACCACGGCGCCGTCACCGACCCGGAAGGACACGTTGCCGAAGAGCGTGCGGCCGTCCGGCAGCACGTAGCTGACTCCGTTGACGTCGACGTGTCCCACAAGGGGACAGTCTCACCTATCGGGCCCGGCGACCGCCAACAGGTTTCCCGCCACCCCCTACACATTGCGGAACTTCGCTGGGGTCTGGGCCCCAGAAGACTTCCGCAATGTGGGCGGGTGGATCAGCGGTAGTCGATGACGCCTTCGCCGTAGACGACGACGGTGCCGGCTTCACCGGCCAGGACCGCCGGCAAAGCCGCCAGGTCGCCGATCCGGGCGCGGCGTTTGGTCGTCAGCACGAAGTCGCAGGCGGCCCCTACCTTGGGGCCCATCGAACCGTCCGGGAACGGCAGCTGGGCGAGGACGTCAGGGCTCACCCGCGCTATGGCGCGTTGGTGCTCGGTCCCCCAGTCGACGTAGACCGCATCGGCATCCGTTGCGACGACGAACTCGTCGGCGTCGATCAGCTGCGCCATCAAAGAACTTGCCAGATCCTTGTCGACGACCGCCTCCACACCCACCAGCGTTCGCGTGCCCGGCAGGTACATCGTCGGGATCCCGCCCCCGCCAGCCGCGATCACGACCGCGCCCTGCTCGAGCAGCCAACGCACCGGGCGAAGCTCAAAGATCTGCTTGGGAAGCGGCGACGGCACGACCCGCCGCCACACCTGACCGTCCATCCTGAAGTGCCATCCCTTGGCGGCCGCGAGAGCGTCGGCGTCCTGCTTTTCGTAGACCGGGCCAACGAACTTCGTCGGGTTGCTGAAGGCCGAGTCGGCCGGATCCACCTCCACCATGGTCAGCAAGGTCGCCAACGGCTTGTCGAAGGGGAGCAGGTTGCCGAGCTCTTGCTCGATCAGATAGCCGATCAGCCCCTCGGTCTCGGCCCCCAGAACATCGAGTGGAAATGCCTCGTCAGGGTGGTAGGCCGCCCCTTGGAGTGCGAGCAGCCCCACCTGCGGGCCATTGCCGTGGGTGACCACCAGCTCGTGCTCCATGGCCACGGGCGCCAACGCCACCGCCGCGACTCGCACATTGGTGCGCTGGTTCTCCAGAGTCATCGGCTGGCCACGGCGTAGCAGCGCATTGCCGCCGAGAGCCACGACCAGTCGCATGTGGGGAGTGTGCACCACCGGGCCAGCCGGGGTGCCACAGGAGGACGCCCCCGGCGCGTCGAGTGCGCACCGCATGGCCCGCAGCTGCCAGCACTCGGCAGACTGTGGGCGTGTCCCACGCTGTCAGCGGTCGCCACCGAGCACCCGGCTCACCCCCGGGAAGGACGCCGTGGGTCATGACAGCAGTAGCCGCTCTGCTCGTCGTCGCCGGAGTCGTCGCCGCGGTCGCCTGGTGGGCCGACCGGTCGCCGCAGACCGGCGATGGCATCGCCCAGCCCACTCCCACTCGACCCACGGCGACGACCACCACGAGCTCGAGCCCAGTGGTGGTCGAGAGCACGCGCGACGTCCGCGTCGACGGAAAGACCGTGACGGTCGAAGAGGTGTCGAACGTCGTCGAGGGCGATGCGGCCATTGCCGAACCGGCCCGGGCCGGTGCGCTCGGCCTCAGGTTCGTCGGCTCCAGCGTCGTGACGCCGGACGGACGGTCCCGCAGGTTCGAGGCACCGATCACGTTGCAGGCCAGCGGCGAACTGACCGTGCGCAGCCGCTACCGGCTCACTCGCTGCCCCGACATTCTCCCGAGCCAGTGGCCGCCGGCGGCTGAGTTCCCTGACGCGACCCGTAGCTTCCTGCGGGTCGATGGTCCGCTCCACACGGCATATGCCCTGTGCCCCAACGCTCAATCGGAGGCCCGGCCTCGACCCGGGCTGACTGGCGCGCTAGCCAGTGGCCCGGGCGGCACGGTGCGGCTGACCTGGCAAGGCGCTGACTCACTCACCATCCGGGCCATTGGATCGGCATCCGGCGTCGCGGCGCTGGTTCCAGATCCGAGCTGTGACGCTGCCTGCGTGGCGCAAATTCCTCCACGGTCTGCGGAGGAGATTCAGCTTCAGCCGGTCGACCCGTGCCCGCCCGCCACCCGCAACGACACGTTGACCATCCTCGTCGCCGGCGGCGGTGGCCGAAGCACTGTGGTGAGGGTCGGCATCCCTGGCCTGCACCGTGAGATCTGCCGCTGACAGCTCGATCCCCATTGCCGCGGTGAAACGCATGCCTCATGATCAGCAGCCGGGCGTCAAAACCCACCGAAAGTTTCCACGTCCTGTGTCAACCGAGGAGGTCCACCCGAGCGACAAGAGGGATGTGGACCTCAAGAGGGAACCTCCGCCGGAAGGGGGCGTCTTGGACATCTCCGATGGCGCGCCGCGGCCCAGGATCGTCCGCGACCTTGGCGTCGAGCTTCCTGCGGTCGTCTCGTTCGCTGCCGTGTTCCGGGCTGAGTACCGCGGGCTGGTAACTGTCGCCTGGGGCCTGACGGGATCGCGAGAGACGGCCGAGGACCTGGCTCAGGAGGCACTGCTCAACCTGCACCGTCGGCTCGAGCGTGGGGACGCGATCGAGAACCCGTCGGCGTACGTTCGCAAGACGTGCTCAAACCTCGCTGTCTCATGGATCCGACGCCGGATGGCCGAGACTCGGGCGCTGCTACGCATCGGGGCACCACAGGGGAGTGACCCGGCGCTGGACGCACGTGACGAGCTCTTCTGGTCCGAGGTTCGCAGGCTGCCACGGCGACAAGCGCAAGCCGTGGCCCTGTTCTACGGGTACGACATGAGCGTGGCCGACATTGCCGCAACGCTCGAGATCTCTACCGGAACCGCCAAGACGCACCTCCACCGCGGACGCCAGGCGCTCGCTACGAGGCTCGGCCTTGAGGGACCTGACAAAGGGGAGGTCAGCTGATGTCCATCGACGCCGTCGCCCGCCAGGCATGCCAGGGGCTCACGGCCGCGACCGCTGACATCGACGTCGACAACGCCCTGCGAAGCACACTCGGCCGGACTCGACGTCACCGCCGGCTCGGGCCCGCACTTGTCATCGTCACCGCCGTCCTCGTTCTCTTCGTTGGCTGGTCACTCAGCGGCGAGTTGCGTCGTTCAGCCGTCCCCGCACCCCCAGCAAGCACGCCAGGCACGGCACAAGTCGGGGGGAATCTGGGTGCCCCGCTGACTGCGATGGCTCCGGAGGGCTGGGAGGTGCTGAAGGACCGGGCGTACGTCGACCTGCGCCCGTCCGACGGATCACCAGGAGTGCGCATCGTCATGCTCGTCCCGCGCCAGGTCTACGATCCGCCGTCGTACGAACTGGCTCCGCTGAGGGAAGACCCTGCAGTCTGGGTCAGGACTCATCCCGCGTTGACCCCATCGGGAGAGTGGGGGGTCGACGGCCCGAACTTCGAATGGTCAGGCTCGAAAACCGACCTGTCGTTGTCAGCGAAGGCCGAGAACGACTTCGTTCACCTGATGCCGCTATCCCGCGGGGCTGGCTCACCGCCTCTCGCCATCACCAAAGACGACGCCTTCTTCCGCTGGATCGTCATCTACTTCGAGGACGCGGCTCCGCTTGCGATCGCGGCGACCTCACCACTGCCCAATGACCCGAACCTCACCAACGCCATCAATGAACTTCTGGCATCGATCCAGATCCAGAAGGATTGAAGAACCAGGGAAGGGACCTCATGAGGAGAACGAAACGATTCACGTCGATGCTGGCAGTTGCCGGTGTCGCCACGGTGTCACTGCTAGCAGCACCACCCGCCAATGCTGGCCCTCTCGAGTCGGGAACTTTCGACTTCACTGACAGTGGAACCTTCGACGACTGTGGCTTCAAAGTCCGAGAGGACTTCCGGGTCTCCGGCAAGTACTCGATCAGCCAGGGCACGAAGAAGACCGGCGGGGAGTTCTTCCGGGTGAAGCAGCACACGACCTACAGCGGCACGTTCACCAACGTCAAGACCGGCGCCTACTTCACCAATGACTGGCACACCAACTTCCGCGAGCTGCCTGCCACCATCGTGGATGAGAACGGTCCCGTGGTCACGTACCAGACCAAGGAGAGCGGCGTCTGGGACACGATCCGCGACTCCTCTGGAACGGTGCGCTACCGCAGTGCCGGGAACTTGGTCTTCTCCTATGTCTTCGACACAGGCGGCGACGGTGCCCCAGGTGGCGGGGAGTTTCTTTCCGAGGAGTTCATCAGGACGTCCGGAAACTGGCAGACCTGGGACACCGACTTCTGCGCCATCGTCGACGAGCTGATCGGAAGCTGACCAAAGCTCCCCCACTGACTTGCCGCAGTGAGGGATCCAAGGGCAGGGCCTCATCGAGGCCCTGCCCTTGACGTCCTCGGCGGCCAAACCTTCCGTTCAGCCGCGGAAGCGTCGGGCTGCCTGAGCTCGCTCGGCAAGCTCATCATCGGGTGGGTAGGTGACCTCTTCCAACGTCAGGCCGTGCGGTGGCATCACCAGGACCGCAGACGAGCGTTCGACCTCCCGAAGGACGTCGCCTACCCATGCAGGTGGACGCCGGCTCTCCCCCACTGCCACACAGGCACCAACAATCGACCGCACCATGTTGTGGCAGAACGCATCAGCCACGACGGTCGCCTCGATCGTGCCCTCGTTGGTGCGTTGCCAGCCAAACGCACGCAGTGTGCGCACGGTGCTCGCTCCTTCGCGCCACCGACAGAACGACGCAAAGTCGTGCTCACCGAGCAATGCCGCCGCTGCATCGTTCATCGCATCGACATCGAGCTGGCGACGGCTCCACACGACGTCTGACCGGCGGATCGGGTCGACGCCAACCGGGTCGTCACAGAGCCGGTAGACGTAGCGGCGCGAGGTGGCACTGAACCGTGCATCAAACCCAGCCGGCGCTGGCTCCACCTGCCTCACGCGCACATCAAGAGGCAACAGCCCGGTCAGCCGGTAGAGCAACCGCTCACCGTTCTCGACCCACGCGGTCTGCGGGACGTCGCTGTGCACCACCTGTCCCCGTGCGTGGACGCCCGCGTCCGTTCGCCCAGCCACCGTCAACCCTGGCGGCTCGGGAAGCCGAAGTGCGACGGCAAGCGCCTCATCCAGCACCCCGTGCACAGTGCGCAGCTCAGGCTGCTTCGCCCAGCCGTGAAAATCCGACCCGTCGTAGCCGAGGTCGAGGCGCAAACGCACGAGCCCGCTCCCCCTAGAGGGAACGGGCTCGTGGACAGGCGATGACGTCGTCAGGACTCCTTGGCCGCTTCAGCCGTGTCAGCCTCATCAGCTGACTCCTCGACTGCATCAGCTTCTGACGCCTCAGGTGCGTCGGACTCGGCCTCAACAGCCTCTTCGACGACTACCTCAGCGACAACGTCTTCTACTTCAGCAGGTGCCGGGGCGACCGCTTCTTCCTTTTTCGGCTTGCTCGCCCGGGTCTTGCGCTTGCTCTCGTCGAGACGCTCGACCAGCTCGATCACGGCCATGGGGGCGTTGTCTCCCTTGCGTGGCCCGATCTTGGTGATGCGGGTGTAGCCGCCGTCACGGTTGTCGTAGGTCGGAGCGATCTCGGTGAAGAGCTCGTGCACGACGTTCTTGTCACGGATGACCGTCATCACCCGACGCCGCGAGGCGAGGTCGCCGCGCTTGGCGAACGTGATGAGGCGTTCAGCCAAGGGGCGAACCCGCTTGGCCTTGGCCTCGGTCGTGGTGATGCGGCCGTGCTCGAACAGCGCGGTGGCGAGGTTCGCCAGCATGAGCCGCTCGTGCGCCGGACTGCCGCCAAGACGCGGGCCCTTAGTGGGGCTTGGCATTTCTCGATCTCCTTGAGTTCAGTCAGGCGGTTGTTAGAGCTGCTCGTCCTCGACGAAGCCCTCGTCGTCGTCGTAGCTCTCGACGATCGCGGACGGGTCGAATCCGGGGGGGCTGTCTTTGAGGGCCAGTCCCAGACCAACGAGCTTGGCCTTGACCTCGTCAATCGACTTCGCACCGAAGTTGCGAATGTCCATCAGGTCGGCCTCGCTGCGGCTGGTGAGCTCGCCGACGGTGTGGATGCCCTCACGCTTGAGGCAGTTGTACGAACGCACCGTCAGGTCAAGCTCTTCGATCGGGAGCGCCATGTCGGCAGCCAGCGCCGCGTCGGCCGGCGACGGGCCCATGTCGATGCCCTCGGCCTCGGCGTTCAGCTCGCGGAAGAGACCGAACAGCTCGACCAACGTCTTGCCGGCAGATGCGACGGCATCGCGAGGGCGCATGGACGACTTGGACTCGACGTCGATCACCAGGCGGTCGAAGTCGGTGCGCTGCTCAACACGCGTGGCCTCGACCTTGTATGACACCTTCAGTACCGGCGAGTAGATCGAGTCGACCGGGATGCGGCCGATCTCTTGCCCGGCCTGCTTGTTCAGCTCGGCGCGCACGTAGCCACGGCCACGCTCGACGGTGAGCTCCATCTCGAGCTTGCCCTTGCCGTTGAGAGTGGCGAGGACGAGCTCAGGGTTGTGCACCTCGACGCCGGCGGGGGGCGCGATGTCTGCGGCAGTGACAACACCTGGGCCCTGCTTGCGCAGGTACATCACGACGGGCTCGTCGTGCTCGGTGCTGACGATGAGCTCTTTGATGTTCAGGACGAGGTCGGTGACGTCCTCCTTGACACCAGGAACGGTGGTGAACTCGTGCAGCACACCGTCGATGCGAATCGACGTGACCGCTGCGCCGGGGATCGACGACAGCAGCGTGCGGCGGAGCGAGTTGCCGAGCGTGTAGCCGAAGCCAGGCTCGAGCGGCTCGAGAATGAACCGCGAGCGGTTCTCGTTGACAACCTCTTCGGCCAGGGACGGCCGCTGTGCAATCAGCACTGGTAACTACCTCCGGGTCAGGACGCCCACTATTTGACGCCTCGAACAGGTCTTGCAGACACTGCGCTCGGCGGGTGCCGAAACAGTGCTTGAGCTGCTACTTGGAGTAGAGCTCGACGATCAGCTGCTCCTGCAGCTGAGAGTCGATCTGCTGCCGCACCGGCAGCGTGTGCACGAGGATCCGCATCTTGGACGGGATGACCTCGAGCCATGCGGGGATCTCGCGCTCGCCGGCCTCGGCGCGCGCCACGACGAACGGCGTCAGCTCGACCGAGCTCGGCCGGACCTCGATGATGTCGCTGTCGGAGACGCGGAACGAAGGAACGTCGACCTTGCCGCCGTTGACCATGATGTGACCGTGGCGGACGAGCTGGCGGCCCATGTCGCGTGACTTGGCGAACCCAGCGCGGTACACGACGTTGTCGAGCCGCGACTCAAGGATGCGCAACAGGTTGTCGCCCGTCTTGCCCTTCTTCTGGTTCGCCTCTTCGTAGTAGCCACGGAACTGGCGCTCGAAGATGCCGTACATCTGCTTGGCCTTCTGCTTCTCACGAAGCT
>JAHEKZ010000005.1:0-24226 GCA_024644435.1 Actinomycetes bacterium
TCGCCCATCCACAGCGGAGCCATCGCGATGGCAGCCAGCGTGGCGAGCAGGAGGTAGGCGCCAACCCCGGTGGCTCCGATCGTCCTGCGGCGCACCGTCGCCGTCTTCGGCCCCAGGATGAAGCCGAGACAGAGGGTGATCGCCATGATGAGGAAGGGCAGGAACGAGACCGCGTAGAACGAGAACATGGTGCGGTCGTTGTGGTCGGCGTACCAGAACCAGGGGAGCCACCCGGCGGCGAGCGCGGCCATGACGGCGCCGGCCCGCCAGTCACGCCTGCTGATGACGAGCCAGACCATGACGAGCAGCGCGACGGCCGCGCTCCACCAGATGACGGGATTGCCGACCGCGAGCACCTCTCTGGCGCACCGCTCCACCTCGCAACCTCGCTCACCGAGTCCGTACTCCTCGTAGAAGAACGAGACCGGGCGTCCCTGGACCAGCCAGCTCCAGGGATGTGACTGATAAGGGTGGTTGCTGCTCAGACCGGTGTGAAAGGTGAGGGCGTCTGAGTGGTAGTGCCAGAGCGAGCGGAGCGGGCCCGGCACCCAGCTGAAGTAGGTCGACGGGTTGTCGTTGGCCCAGGTGCGGTAGTAGCCGCCGTCAGAGATGAACCAGCCAGACCAGGTGACCAGGTAGGTCACGATGGCGGTGGGCACGATGGAGACGAATGCAGGGAGGGCGTCGCGTGCGAGGGATCCGAGCCACGGGCTACGGGCGCCGGCTACGCGCCGGGCCGAGACGTCCCACCAGACCGACAGCAGGCCGAAGGCGGCCAGGAAGAAGATCGCGTTCCACTTCGTGCCCAGCGCTGCACCCAACAGCACGCCGGCGGCGATGCGCCAGGGCCTGAATCCGAGCCCGGGGCCGAGACTGCTCCCCTCGAACTGGTCGAGGCGTGCGGCTGCGCGACGCCGTCCGTGCTCACGGTCGAGGACGAGTGCGCCGAAGGCAGCCAGCAGGAAGAACGACAGCGGCAGGTCGAGCAGCGCCGTGCGGCTCATCACCAGGTGGAGGCCGTCGATCGCCAGCAGGAATCCCGCGATCGTTCCCAGCGCGGTCGAGCCGGTCATCCGCCGCATCAGGCGGGCGAGGATCAGGACGCTGGCCGTTCCCAGAACGGCGATGGCGACGCGCCAACCGAACGGGTCCATGCCGAAGAGCTGTTCGCCCGTGGCGATGATCCACTTGCCGAGTGGCGGGTGCACGACGTACGAGGCGGTGTCGGCGAAGACATCGAGATTGCCTTTGAGAATCTTCTCGTCGGCATTCTTGATGTAGTCCTGCTCGTGGCCGTACTGCAACAGGGCGTATGCGTCCTTGGCGTAGTACGTCTCATCGAAGACGAACGACCCAGGCTTGCCCAGGTGCCAGAAACGGAGCACACCGGCGAGGGCCGTGACGGCGAGCGCCCCCACCCACCCCGCCAGCCGGTCGGTGGGTGCCGGCGGGAGCAGCCGGCGTCGTACCCGCTCGCGGTGCTCGGCCACCTCGGCCGACTCGTTGACCGACACCTCGAGCCCACCTCCGGGAAGGGGGGAGTCGGTCACGGTCACCTGCGCATCGTAGGTGGCGAGGGGGCATCTGCGAGCCATCTCGGCTCCGGGGCAGTGGGCCTGTCAGGATCGACGCATGCCTGAGCCGGATGCTGGAGCCCTCGTCCTCGCGGCGACGCCGATCGGCGACCCCTCTGATGCGTCCCCGCGACTCTGCGCACTCTTGGCCGGGGCCGACGTCGTCGCCGCCGAGGACACCAGGCGGCTGCGGCGGCTCGCGGCTGCCCTGGATGTCGAGATCACCGGGCGCGTGGTGTCGTACCACGAGCACAACGAAGGATCTCGGACGCGTCATCTGGTCGATCAGCTGCTCGCGGGCAAGACCGTCCTGCTGGTCACTGACGCGGGCATGCCATCGGTCAGCGACCCCGGGTACCGCCTGGTGGCGGCGGCCGTAGCCGCGGGCGTTCGAGTGACGGCAGCCCCGGGCCCATCAGCTGCTCTCGCGGCGCTGGCCGTCTCCGGACTTCCGGTCGATCGCTTCTGTTTCGAGGGGTTCCTGCCGCGCAAGAGCGGGCAGCGCCGCGAGCGGCTGAGAATGTTGGCAGGGGAGCCACGGACCATGGTCTTCTTCGAGGCGCCGCACCGCACGGCCGAGGTGCTGTCCGACATGGCCGAACTGTGGGGACCCGAACGGTCGGCCGCGGTCTGTCGCGAGCTGACCAAGACCTACGAGGAGGTGCGGCGCGGCACCGTCGCCGAGCTGGCGGTCTGGGCGGACGACGGGGTGCGCGGTGAGATCACGGTGGTGGTCGAGGGCGCGTCCAATCTGCCGCACGAGCTGACCGACGACGAGATCAAGGACGCGGTGCGCGCGATCGAGGCAACCGGGTCTACCCGCCGCGATGCCGTGGACGCCGTTGCGGCCGAGACCGGGCTCCCTCGGCGCCGCGTCTACAACGCCGCAATTACCTGACATCCCGCCGAGTGCACACCTGGTTGACGCTTCTGGACGCCGAGTGCACACCTGGTTGACGCTTCTGCGGCCTGACGCTGGCCCGGCCGTCGCCGACGCCTAGGATGCGCCCATGCCAGACCCCATCCTCACGGCCGTTGCCTGGCCCTATGCCAACGGCCCACGCCACATCGGCCACGTCTCGGGATTCGGAGTGCCGTCTGACGTGTTCAGCCGCTACATGCGGATGTCAGGCCGTGACGTGCTGATGGTCAGCGGCACAGACGAGCATGGCACCCCGATTCAGGTGCAGGCCGACAAAGAGGGAGTGAGCGCCCGCGAGCTGGTCGACCGCTACAACCGAGTGATCGTCGAGGATCTACAGCGTCTCGGGCTTACCTACGACCTGTTCACCCGGACCACGACACGCAACCATGCGGCCGTGGTTCAAGAGCTCTTCAAGCAGCTGGTAAAGAACGACTACGTCTTCACCAAACAGGCGATGGGAGCCATCTCTCCATCAACGGGTCGGACGCTTCCCGACCGCTACATCGAGGGAACCTGCCCGATCTGCCAGTACGACGGAGCGCGAGGTGATCAGTGCGACAACTGTGGCAACCAGCTCGACCCCATCGACCTGAAAAACCCTCGGTCACGCATCAACGGCGAGACGCCGATCTTCGTCGAGACCGAGCACTTCTTCCTCGATCTCCCGGCGTTCACCGATTCGCTGACGTCGTGGCTCGACACCCGCACCGACTGGCGCCCGAACGTGCTGAAGTTCAGTGGCAACCTGATCGGCGACCTGCAGCCCCGGGCAATCAGCCGAGACCTCGACTGGGGTGTCCGTATCCCGTTGGAGGGCTGGGAAGGGCGCGACGACAAGCGCCTCTATGTGTGGTTCGACGCCGTGATCGGCTATCTGTCCGCCTCGATCGAATGGGCTCACCGAACAGGTGACGACGACGCCTGGCGCCGATGGTGGCAAGATCCGGCGGCCCGCTCGTACTACTTCATGGGCAAGGACAACATCGTTTTTCACTCCGTCATCTGGCCGTCGATCCTGCTCGGTTACAACGGTGAGGGGGACAAAGGGGGCACCCCGGGGAACCTGGGCGCCATGCAGCTACCGACCGAGGTCGTGTCGAGCGAGTACCTCACGATGGAGGGGCGCAAGTTCTCGTCATCACGCCAGGTGGTCATCTATGTCAACGACTTCCTCGAGCGCTACGACGCGGACGCTCTGCGCTACTTCGTGGCAGCTGCCGGGCCTGAGAACCAGGACTCCGACTTCACCTGGAACGAGTTCATCCGCCGAAACAACGACGAGCTCGTCGCCGGGTGGGGGAACCTCGTCAACCGCTCGGTGTCGATGGCTGCGAAGAACTTCGGCCGTATCCCTGAGCTGGTTGAACCGACCGACGCTGATCGAGCGCTGCTGCAGACCGTTCGCGCTGCCTTTGGGAACGTGGGCGACCTGCTCGAGAAGTCGCGTCAGAAGGCAGCGATCGGGGAGGCTATGCGCACGGTTGCCGAGACCAACAAGTACATCTCCGACCAGGCCCCTTGGAAGTTGAAGGAAGACCCAGTTCGTCAAGGCACGGTGCTGCACACGGCCCTTCAGGCGGTCCGCGATCTCAACGCGATCCTGACGCCATTCCTCCCGCACGCGGCGCAGAAGGTGCACGAGACTCTGGGCGGCACCGGGGTGTGGTCAGCCATGCCCGAGATCCGCTCGGTCTCGGAGCCAGGCAATGAGGACTACGACGTTCTCATGGGCGACTATGCGTCCGCGTATGAAAGCGGTGCCCGGTGGGAGTCGCGGCCGCTTCTCGCTGGCACGCCGCTGCAGCCCCCGACCCCCGTCTTCACCAAGCTCGACCCAGCGGTTGCTGACGAGGAACTAGCCCGCCTGGCCGCCGGGGCATAGCCTGCGAGGTATGAGCCGGTGGGAGCCACGCACGATCATCGAACCGTTCCGCATCCACTCGGTCGAGCCCCTGCGGATCACGACGGAGCAGCAGCGGGCCGCGGCGATTCGTGCCGCTGGATACAACCTGTTCAACCTCCGCGCTGAGGACGTCCTGATTGACCTGCTAACCGACTCCGGAACCGGAGCGATGTCGCGTGACCAGTGGGCAGCCATCCAGCGTGGTGATGAGTCGTATGCGGGCTCGCCCTCGTGGTTCATCTTCCGCGACGCGGTCCAAGAGCTCTTCCCCTACAAGCACGTGATTCCCACGCACCAAGGTCGGGCCGCCGAGCGCATTCTGTTCGAAGTGCTGGGGGGGCCGGGCAAGGTCGTGCCGAACAACACGCACTTCGACACGACCAGGGCCAACGTCGAGGCCAGTGGAGCCACCCCCGTCGACCTGCTGGTCGCCGAGGGAACCGACCCGGGGTCCAGGCATCCGTTCAAGGGGAACATGGACCTCGTTGCGCTCGAGGCCCTGCTGGCTGAGCGGGCCGCCGACGTTCCGGTGGTGATGATGACCATCACGAACAACTCCGGCGGAGGCCAGCCGGTGTCGCTGGCTAACCTGCTGGCGGTGCGCGAGATCTGCGACCGGTACGAGGTGCCGCTCTTCCTCGATGCCTGCCGGTTCGCCGAGAACGCCTGGTTCATCCGCGAGCGCGAAGCGGGCATGGGTGACCGAGACGTGCGCGACATCGTGCGCGAGATCGCTGGAGTCGCCGACGGGATGACGATGAGCGCCAAGAAGGACCCGATGGGCAACATCGGGGGTTGGCTGGCGATGGACGACGACGAGCTCGCCGAGAAGTGCCGCAACCTGCTGATCCTCACCGAGGGGTTTCCCACCTACGGCGGACTGGCAGGTCGCGACCTCGAGGCCCTGGCCCAGGGGCTGGCCGAGGTCATCGACCACGACTACCTGCGCTACCGGATCAGCTCGACTGCCTATCTGGGTGAGGCGCTCGACCGCGCGGGTATCCCGGTGGTCATGCCGATCGGCGGACACGCGGTCTACCTCGATGCCCGCGCCCTGCTTCGGCACGTTGATCCCATGAGCTACCCGGGACAGTCCCTTGCCGTTGCGCTGTACGAGATCGGAGGCGTGCGTGGATGTGAGATCGGCACGGTGATGTTTGGCGTGCAGCCAGACGGGTCGGAGCAACCGGCGGCGATGGACCTGGTGCGCCTGGCGATTCCGCGGCGCACCTACACCCAGAGCCATATCGACTACGTCATCGAAGTCTGCGAGGAGGTCGCTCGCCGCGCCCCTGACCTGCCGGGGTACCGCATCGTCGAGCAGCCCCGCATGCTGCGGCACTTCACCGCGTCGTTCGAGCCGCTCGTCGCCTGATGCCGCACACCCTTGGCCCAGCTCCCGAGCTCTTCACGCTGGACGCGGTCTCCTTCGTCGTCGATGGCCGCACCATCCTGGACGCTGTCAGTGACCACATCCATGAGGGGCACGCCACCTCCATCGTGGGGCCGAGCGGTTCCGGCAAGTCGACGCTGCTGAGGATGCTCAACCGCCTGGAGGAGCCGACATCCGGACGCATCCTCTTTCGAGGGGTTCCCCTTCCCGATCTCGACGTGCGTGAGCTGAGACGCCGGGTGGGGATGGTGTCCCAGCGCTCGACCATGCTCACCGAACGGATCGATGACGAGGTGCGCGTCGGGCGAGAAGACCTGACCGACGAGGACGTCGATGCGCTGCTGGAGCAGGTGGCGCTCGGCCACATCGAACGTGAACGCACACCCGCCGACCTCTCCGGTGGTGAGCAGCAGCGTCTGGCACTGGCCCGTGCACTCGCCGTTGGTCCTGAGGTACTCCTGCTCGACGAGCCCACCAGCGCCCTTGACCGCACCGCCGCCGCATCGGTGGACGCGGTGGTAGGCCGACTGGTCGATGCCGGGCTCTCGGTCGTGCTCGTCAGCCACGATCTGCAGCGGGCTGCTGCGCTGACCAACGACGCGTTGGTACTCGATCACGGCCAGCTCGTGGATCGCGGCGATCCGAGTGACGTGACGTATCTCGGTGGAGGATGACGATGGGATCGACCACAGCCAACATTCCGAGCTGGCTCGGCGTTGCCGCATCCGCGTCACTGGTCCTTGTTGCCGTCGCGATCTCATGGCGGGAACGACTCGGACTCGGGCGCGAAGTCTCGATCGCCGCGGGTCGAGCGTTCCTTCAGCTCGCTGCGGTGGGGGCTCTGCTGCTCGTCGTGTTCGAGCGTGGCGGTCTTCCGGCCGCCTTCGGTTGGCTCGGTCTCATGGTGGTGACTGCTGGATTCGTTGCCGGTGGACGTGCCTCTGGCATTCCACGGGCCCGGACCCACGCCTGGTGGGGGATCGGTGTAGCCGTCGCGGCGACGATGGGTCTGCTTCTCGTCCTCGGTGTCATCGACGCCACGCCACGGGTGGTCATCCCGGTCGGAGGGATGGTCGTGAGCACCGCGATGGTGACATCCGGTCTGGCGCTGCAGCGCACGGCCGATGTGGTCCGCGACCAGCGTGCGAGCATCGAGGCCAGGCTCGCCCTCGGGTTGAGCGCCCGCGACGCATTCCTGCAGCCGTACCGGACAGCCGTGCGGACCGCATTGGTGCCGTCGGTCGACACCACCAAAGTGGTGGGTCTGATCTCACTTCCTGGGGCGATGACCGGTCTGATCCTGGCGGGGGTCGACCCGTGGGATGCGATTCGCTACCAGATCGTCGTGATGTACATGCTGCTCGGTTCGGCGTTCATGTCGGCCGTGCTGTCGGCACGGCTGGCGCAGCGCTCGCTCTTCGACGATGCGGAGCGCCTGGTTCGCTGGTGATCTGCGACGATAACCCGGTGTCTGCCCCGCCCGTGTCGAGTCCGCTGCCAGGCTCAGGTTCGTGGCCCGAGCTACCGGCGCCGTTGCCGGTGGCTGTCCCCGACAGCCACTGCCATCTCGACATCTCCTACAACGTCGACAAGCACGGCCCCGGCCTCCCGGTCAGCGATGCGCTGCAGCAGGCAGCATCCGTGGGCGTCACGCGTGTTGTTCAGGTGGGCTACGACCTCGACAGCTCGCGCTTCGGCGTCGGCGTCGCCCACGAGCATCCGCAGGTGGTGGCTGCGGTGGCCATCCACCCCAACGAAGCGCCGAAGCTGGCCGCCACCGGAGACTTTGACGAGGCATTCGCTGAGATCTGCGAGCTGGCCTCGGACCCCCGCGTGTACGCCGTCGGTGAGACCGGGCTGGACCACTTTCGCACCGGCCCCGAGGGCCGCGAGGCGCAGGAGGAGTCATTCCGTCGCCACATCGCACTGGCCAAGCAGCTCGACAAGACGTTGGTGATCCACGACCGCGATGCGCACGACGACGTCACCCGAGTGCTGCTGGAGGAGGGCCCGCCGTCTCGTGTGGTGTTCCACTGCTTCTCGGGTGGGATCGAGCTGGCAGATGTGTGCACTCGACATGGGTGGTTCATGTCCTTCGCCGGTACGGTGACCTTCAAGGCAAATGGACACCTGCGCGAGGCGCTCGCCGCCGCCCCGGCCGACCTGCTGCTGGTCGAGACCGACGCACCTTTCCTGGCGCCGCTTCCCTACCGTGGACGCCCCAACGCGTCGTACCTGATCCCCGTGACCCTTCGTGCGATGGCAGAGGTGCGTGGCACGCCGGTGGAGGACCTGGGCACCCAGGTGGCCGCCAACACCGAGCGGGCGTTCGGTCGCTGGTGAGGCGGGGGAGCCCCGTTCAGCGTGTGGCAAATGGCTGACCCTCAACCTGAGATTCACCCTGTCGGCCGAGGCTGCTGTGGATGACGGTTGGCACGAAGGACCTCCCGACCGCTAGCGTCGATCGGGTGTCTCGACGTCTCGTTGTCCTGCTCGAGGGTGCCCTGGTGGTCGCCCTCGTCCTCGGCATCTCCGGGTTCGCCCGCAGCGACGCTGCCGTTGAGCTGACCGTCGACGGCGTCGTCACCGAGGTCGAGACCAGGGCGGGGACCGTCGCCGACCTCTTGGACGAGGAGGGCGTGGTCGTCAGTGAGCGCGACCTGGTCGAGCCCTTCACGACCAGCGCGCTGCCCGCCGACGGCGTCGTCACCGTGCGGCACGCTCGTCAGGTGCAGGTGGTGATCGACGGTCAACCCACTCAGATCTGGACGACCGCACTGACCGTCGACGGCGCACTCGAGCAGTACGGAGTCCGGGCAGCTGACGCCGAGCTCTCCGCGTCGCGTTCCGAACGTCTTCCGCTGACGGGTGGACGGATCGGCGTGCAGATGCCCGACCAGGTCACGGTGCTGCACGACCAGCGCCGCACCACGGTCGTCACCACCGCTGACACCGTGCGTGACGTGCTGCGTGAGGCCGGCGTTCGACTCGGACCGAACGACCTGGTGAATGTCCGCCTCGGCCGCCAGGTAGACACCGGGCTGCAGATCGCGGTCACCCGGGTTGCGGTCGACACCGTGCGTCGGGGGTTCACGATCAAACACTCGGTCGTGCGCCGCGCCGACGCTTCGCGTTTCGAGGGCTACGAAAAGGTGGTCCAGCAAGGCCGCAATGGCCGCGGGGTGACCGTTACCCGGGTCGTGAAGCACGACGGTGTGACGGTGCGGCAGCGTCGGGTCGACCGGCAGATCCTGCGGCAACCGGTCCGCGAGATCATCGTGTACGGCACCAAGGTGCGGCCGTACTCGGCACCGGCAACTGGGGCGGACGGCTTGAACTGGGGTGCCCTGGCAGCCTGCGAGTCAGGGGGCAACCCGCGAGCAGTGAACCCGTCGGGGTACTACGGCCTCTACCAGTTCTCGATCTCCACCTGGATCTCGGTGGGTGGGTCCGGAAACCCGATCGACGCCACGCCTGAGGAACAGACCTACCGCGCGAAGGTCCTTTACGAACGGTCTGGTGCGGGGCAGTGGCCAGTCTGTGGATCGCTTCTCTTCAGCTGACGGCAGACTGGGGACCGTGACGACACCAGGCGCCAGCGCCAGCCTGCTGGGTGCCGCCGCAGTTCGCGACCTGGCCGACCGACTGGGCGTGCACCCCGCCAAGCGTTGGGGCCAGAACTTCGTCGTGGATGCCAACACCGTCCGCCGGATCGTGCGCCTGGCCGATGTGCAGCCCGACACCGTTGTTGTCGAGGTCGGTCCAGGGCTGGGATCTCTCACCCTGGGGCTGCTCGAGGCGGGTGCCCAGGTAGTGGCTGTTGAGATCGACCCGGTGCTGGCCGAGGCGCTGCCGGGGACGATCGCCGCGCGCCTGCCGGCGGCGAAGGAAGCTCTGACCGTGGTGACAGCAGATGCGATGAGTCTGCAAGAGCTGCCGTCAGCACCTGACGCCTTCGTGGCCAACCTTCCGTACAACGTCGCGGTGCCGGTGCTGCTCCATCTGCTCGCTCAGTTTCCGTCGTTGGAGAGTGGCCTGGTGATGGTGCAGCTCGAGGTGGCCGACCGGCTGGCCGCCCCGCCAGGCAGCCGCACATACGGAGTCCCAAGCGTGAAGGCTGCCTGGTACGCGGACGTGACCCAGCCGGGTCGGGTCTCGCGGTCGGTCTTCTGGCCGGTGCCGAATGTGGACTCGGGCCTGGTGCGGTTTCGTCGTCGACCGCCACCCTCGACAACGGCGACGCGCGACGAGGTCTTCGCGTGTGTCGATGCCGCGTTTGCCCAGCGGCGCAAGAGCCTGCGCTCGGCGTTGGCGCGGTGGGCCGGTGGGCCGGACGCTGCGGAGGCGGTGCTACGCGCGGCTGGGGTTGACCCGATGCTCCGCGGTGAGCGGCTCGACGTCAGCACCTTCGCGGCCATCGCCGAGCATCGCCAGGCTGCGGCTCGGTGATGGTTGCTGACAGACTGGCTGGGCCCGGTGCCACGTGCGGCCGCACATCCGGCGCGAGAAGAGCTCGACTAGTGAAGGGGTGGGGCGGGTGAGTCCGGTCACGGTGCGGGTCCCCGCCAAGGTCAACCTCGAACTCGTCGTCGGTTCTGCGCGCTCAGACGGTTTCCACGAACTCGCCACGGTGTTCCAGGCGGTGTCGGTCTTTGACGACGTCACCGCGCTCTCCGGAGACCACCTGACCGTCAGCGTCGAGGGCGAGGGCGCCGAGATCGTCCCCACCGACGACTCCAACCTGGTCCTGGTGGCGGCGCGCACGCTCGCCGAACACCTCGGGATCGAGCCGCAGGCTCACCTGCATGTCCACAAGACGATTCCCGTGGCCGCCGGGATGGCCGGGGGCAGCGCCGATGCTGCCGGTGCTCTGCTCGCGCTCGACCGCCTCTGGGAGGCCCGGCTCGACCGCGACGAGCTCGTCGAGCTGGCGGGTCGGATCGGCAGCGACGTGCCGTTCGCGCTGGTGGGGCACACCGCCCTGGGTCTGGGGCGCGGCGAGAAGCTCACCCCGGTGCTGGCCCGAGGACACTTCCACTGGGTCTTTGCCTTCGCCGACGAGGGCCTGTCGACGCCCGATGTCTACACCGAGCTCGACCGGCTGCGGGCGGGGTCGGTCCTGCCCGAGCCGAGGGTGTCGGACGCGCTGATGAGCGCCCTGCGCGCCGGCCAGGCCGTCTCGCTCGGAGCTGCGCTGGCCAACGACCTGCAGCGCGCTGCGGTCTCGCTCCGTCCCGACCTGTCCATGACACTCGATGTCGGTGACGAGTACGGAGCGTTGGGTGCGGTCGTCTCTGGCTCAGGGCCGACGTGCGCCTTCCTGGCCCGCGATGAGGAGCAGGCACTCGACCTTGCCGTCGCGTTGACTGCCTCCGGGACATGTCGGACGGTCACATCGGCAGTCGGACCGGTCGCCGGGGCTCGGGTGGTGGACTCGTGACAGAGCAGACAGTCGTGTCACTGGAGTGGGGTCCGCAAGGTCTCCGCATGCTCTCCGAGACCTGTGAGTGCGTGGTGATCGTGGATGTCTTCTCGTTCTCGACGTCTGTGGCCGTAGCCGTTGCCCGTGGGGCTGCCGTGTGGCCGCACAGTGGGCACGAGCGCGCCGAAGAGCTAGCGCGTGCGATCGGCGCCACGTTGGTGAGGGGGCGCAACATGCGCGAGGGGCGCACCTTGTCACCGGCGAGCCTGCTCGCAGTCGAAGATGGCGAGCGGCTGATCATGCCGTCAGACAACGGCTCGGTGATATCGCACGCCGCCCTGATGTCCGGGCTGACTGTCGTTGCGGGCTCGCTGCGTAACGCGTCAGCGGTGGCCAGGTGGCTTTCCGGACGGTTCTCGACCGTGGGTCTGGTGCCGGCGGGTGAGGAATGGGCGGACGGGGCCATGCGGGTCTGCTACGAGGACCTGATCGGGGCGGGGGCGATCGCCGCCACCCTGGCTGACCTGGTCGGTGAGTCCGACATGACTCCTGAGGTACGGGCGGCCGCAGCTGCCTTTCGCTCGCGCTCCTCCTTCGTCGACGTTCCGACTGGCCAGGACCTCGTCGAAAGAGGGTTCGCCGAGGACGTTCGGCTCGCCGAGCAGCTGGACGCCGACGACGTCGTTCCCATCCTCAAGGATGGTCGCTACGTGTCCGCGCTCTAGCCGTTGCCGCCGATTGTCGCTGGATTGTCGAAGCGGGTGAGTACTCGGCGGAGCAAGGTGGCGAGCAACTCGGCGTCGGCTGGCTCGAGGTCGGCCAGGATCCTGCGCTCATGAGCCAGCAGGTCGATGAGCGCCGCATCAACCTTCGCCGCTCCAGCCTCCGTGAGCTGCACCAGGACGCTGCGTCGGTCGTCGAGGGAGGGATGCCGCTCGACGAGGCCGCGGGCGGCAAGACGGTCAATCCGGTTGGTCATGGTGCCGGAGGTCACCAGGGTCTGCTGCAGCAGGCGACCCGGCGGCAGCCGGTAGGGCTCACCTGACCGGCGCAAGGCAGCGAGCACGTCGAACTCCCAGCCCTCAAGACCGTGGCGGCTGAACGCCTGGCCGCGAGCGCGATCGAGGTGACGGGCCAGCCGGGTCACCCGGCTCAGGACCTCCAGGGGCGCGACGTCGAGATCGGGACGCTCACGTCGCCAGGCCGCGACCAGGTCGTCGACCTCGTCGCCCCCACTCGTCGAGGCGCCGTGCGACGTCACGGCGTCGTGTCGATCCCGAACCAGTCGCTGACGCGGTCGGTCATGCACTGGTCGTACTCGGCCTGAGTTGTGCTGACCGAGTTGCAGAACTTGTCGGCTTCCTGCGCCCGGTTGACGAAGACAAGGAACCCGATCGTGATCACCACACCGGCCAGGAAGGCGATGATGCTGGCGACCGTTCCGGCGATGGCCAGGCCCGCCGGACGTCCGGACTTCTTCGACGTCACCCACGCTGCGATGCTCAAGGCGAGGGCAACGAGCGCCGCGACGGGTCCGATGAAGGGGACCCAGCAGATGACGAGGGCAATGATCGAGATCACCAGGGCGACGATCGCGAACGCACTGTGTCCTGGCTTGGGGGCCTGGCCGCCCGGATAACCGGCCGCCGGGTACGTGGGCGCCGGGTAGCCCGCGGGCGGGGGAGGCGGATAGGCCCCTACCGGAGGGGGCGCCGCAGGAGGGACGCCGCCTGCCGGGGGAGGGTAGCCGCCGGCAGGAGGAAGGGCGTACGGATCCTGCGGTGTCTGGTCGCTCATGCCCAGCACGCTAGTCCGTGGTCGCTGACCGTGGAAGGAGCGACATCCGCGGCCGGCCCGCGGTTAGCCATCGGCTGACAGCTTCGGCTTCGCCTCGAGTCCGCGCAGTCCGTTCCAGCTGAGGTTGACCAGGTGTGCGGCGACGTCGGCCTTCTTCGGCTTTCGCACATCAACCCACCACTGCCCGGTGAGCGCGACCATCCCCACGAGCATCTGCGAGTACATCGGCGCGTACTTGGCGTCGAATCCTCGGGCCTTGAACTCACCGGCCAGCAGGTGCTCGACCTGACCTGCGATATCGACGATCAGGCTGGCGAACGTGCCGGTCGACGTGGCGACCGGTGAGTCGCGAACCAGGATGCGGAAGCCATCGGTGTCCTGCTCGATATACGTGAGCAGAGCCAATGCGGCCTGCTCGAGCAGGCGCCGGGGATGGTCCTCGGTGAGCGCACCCTCGACCATGCCGAGGAGCTTCTGCATCTCACGGTCGACGATGACGGCGTAGAGACCTTCCTTGCCGCCGAAGTGCTCGTAGACCACGGGCTTGGAGACGCCGGCCTTGGAGGCGATCTCCTCGACGGAGGTCGCCTCGAAGCCGCGCTCGGCGAACAGTGAACGACCGACCTCGAGCAGCTGCTCACGACGGGCCGCGCTAGTCATGCGGGAGCGTCGACGCTCCGGGGCCTGGTCGCTCACGAGACCCGGCGTGAGTCGAGCCGGTCGAGCTTGGGCCAACGGACGTCCCACGCCCACCCGGCCTTCTCCATCCAGGCGATCAGTCGGGCGCTGATGTCGATCTGGCCTTTCTCGACGCCGTGCCGGGCGCAGGTGGGGTCGGCGTGGTGCAGGTTGTGCCAGCTCTCACCGAACGAGGGAATGGCAAGCCACCAGACGTTGCCCGAGTGGTCGCGGGACTTGAACGGCTGATTGCCCATGACGTGGCAGATCGAGTTGATCGACCAGGTGATGTGGTGGACCAGGGCGATCCGCACGAAGCCGCCCCAGAACAGACCGGTGAGCACCCCCCACCACGACCACGTCAGCAGGCCGCCGAGCAGGCCCGGCAGTGCGACGGAGGCGATGACGATCCATCCGAAGTTGTGGGACACCCGACGCATGGCCGGGTCATCCATCAGATCTGGCGCGTACTTGCGCCGCGACGTCTGCTCGACGTCGAAGAACCATCCCATGTGCGCGTAGTAGAGCCCCTTGAGCAGAGCGGGCAGCGAGTCGCCGAAACGCCACGGTGAGTGGGGGTCGCCCTCTTTGTCGCTGAAGGCGTGGTGCTTGCGGTGGTCGGCCACCCAGCGATCCAGCGGGCCTTCGATGGCGAGGCTTCCGGCGGTCGCGAGCGTGACGCGGACCCACGGTTTGGCCTTGAACGCACCGTGGGTGAAATGACGGTGGAACCCCACGGTGATGCCGGCCGCACTCACCGAGTAGAAGACGATGAGGAGCGCGATGTCGACGGGGCCGACGAACCCACCCCATGCCACGGGGATGGCGAGCACGACTGCGAGCAGCGGAACGATGATGAAGTAGTAGAGCCAGAAGCGGTGCGTTGTGGACGGGCCAACCTCGACGTCAATGGCCGTCGGGTCGAGCGGGGGGTTGTGGAGTTCGGTGAGCTCAGCTGTCATAGGCGCTTCCCTTCAAAGTTACGCCACCGTAACCTACGGTTCCGTAACTTGTCTACCGAGCCACGTCCGACTGCGCTTGCGTGATGGGTCCTCGTTAGGGTGTCGCAGATCCCGTTCCCGGGTCGTCTAAAGGCAGGACAGCGGGTTTTGGTCCCGTTAATGGGGGTTCGATTCCTCCCCCGGGAGCCAGTTGTTCGGTGACGGCCGGTGGAGGCGCCCGCCCGCTGGGTATCCTGCGGGCGGCTCGATTTCCTAGAGCCGCCGCCGCCCGCCAGGAGACATTCGCCGTGACCCAGAGTCGCCCGGCCGCTGTGATCGTTCTCGCTGCAGGCGAGGGCACCCGGATGAAGTCTCGCACCGCGAAGGTGCTGCACATGTTCCTCGGCCGCACTCTGCTCGGACACGTCCTGGCCGCCACCGAGCCGTTGGAGGCCGCTGCCACGGTGGTCGTGATCGGTCACCAGCGGGACGCCGTCCGCGAGCATCTGGCGGCAACGGCCCCCGAGGCCCGCTCGGTCGTCCAGGAGCAGCAGAACGGTACGGGGCATGCGGTGCGAATCGTGCTCGAGGCTGTCGGCGACCTGGCCGGCACCGTGGTCGTGGTCTGCGGTGATACGCCACTCCTCAGACCCGCCACCTTGCTCGCACTGGTGGCCCAGCATCAAGATGGCGGTTCGGCGGCCACGGTGGTCACGGCACGCGTCGACGACCCCACCGGGTACGGCCGCGTTCTGCGATCACCGGACGGCGGGGTCCGCTCCATCGTCGAGCACCGGGATGCCGACGGCGCGACGCTCGAGATCGGTGAGATCAACTCCGGTATCTATGCATTCGACGCCGACGCCCTGCGCTCGGCGTTGGGCCAGGTGTCGACGGACAACAGCCAGGGCGAGGAGTACCTCACCGATGTGATCGGCGTCCTCGTGGGTGCAGGTCGTCGGGTAGACGCGATGGTGGTCTTAGACAACCGTGAGGTGATGGGTGTCAACGACCGCGTCCAGCTGGCCGAAGCACGCTCGGTGATGCGTGCCCGGATCAACGAGCAGTGGATGCGGTCGGGTGTCAGCATCGTCGACCCGACCACCACGGTGATCGGCGTGGCGGTGCAGCTCGAAGCCGATGCCGTGATCCACCCCTGGACGCTGCTGGAGGGACGCACGACGGTAGCGGCCGGCGCTGAGGTCGGGCCCGGGTCGCAGATCATCGACACGACGATCGGCCGTGGCGCCGTCGTGCGCTTCACGACCAGCGACCGGGCGGTCATCGGTCCCGGTTCCGCTGTGGGTCCGTACACCTACCTGCGCCCCGGTACCGAGCTCGGCCGGGGGGCGCGGGCCGGAGCCTTCGTCGAGCTGAAGAACTCCCGGGTCGGCGACGGGTCGAAGGTCCCGCACCTGTCGTACGTGGGTGACGCCCAGATCGGGGAAGGGTCGAACATCGGGGCGGCAACGGTGGTCGTGAACTACGACGGCGTCGCCAAGCACCCGACCGTGATCGGCGACCACGTGCGGATCGGCAGCGACACGATGCTGGTGGCTCCGGTCACCGTCGGCGATGGTGCCTATACGGCAGCCGGGTCGGTCATCACCGACGATGTGCCCGCCGGTGCCATGGGGGTCGGTCGCGCTCGCCAACGGACGATCGTCGACTGGGTGCTGCGGAAGCGCCGCGGTACTGCGTCCGCCAAGGCGGCCGAGAGGGCTCAGCTGGCAGCCAAGGCCGAACCCACCGGTGACAGCGAGCGAGCGGCAGGAGAGAATGCAGCGGCGGAAACACTCGACGGTCGCGACACACCGGAAGGCACCGGCTCATGATCGAGTCCACGAACTCCAAGAAGCTCATGCTCTTCTCAGGCCGGGGCCACACGCTGCTGGCTGAGGAAGTCGCGCGCGAGCTCGATACCGAGCTGACGCCCACCTCGCTCTTCGACTTCGCCAACGGCGAGATCTTCGTCCGCTACGAGCAGTCGGTCCGTGGCTCGGACGCGTTCGTCATCCAGTCGCACACGACGCCGGTGAACACGTGGATCATGGAGCAGCTGATCATGGTCGATGCGCTCAAGCGCGCTTCCGCCAAGCGGATCACCGTGGTCGCGCCCTTTTACGGCTATGCCCGCCAGGACAAGAAGCACCGGGGCCGCGAGCCGATCTCGGCCCGGTTGATGGCCGACCTCTTCCGCACGGCTGGTGCCGATCGGCTGATGGCCGTCGACCTGCACACGTCGCAGATCCAGGGGTTCTTCACCGGGCCGGTCGACCACCTTTTCGCCCTGGAGACTCTCGCGCATTATGTGGCCAGCCGGGTGTCGGACCGCTCGAGGATCACGGTGGTGTCTCCTGACGCCGGACGCGTCCGGGTCGCCGAGCGCTGGACCGACCGACTCGGCAGCCCGCTGGCGATCATCCACAAGCGTCGCGACCCCGACGTGCCGAACGAGGTCAAGGTCCTGGAGGTCGTCGGTGACGTCGACGGTCGCATCTGCGTCCTGGTCGACGACATGATCGACACCGGCGGCACGATCGTGAAGGCGGCCGAGACCCTCTTTGACGAGGGCGCTGCCGAGGTGATCGTCACGGCGACCCACGGGATCTTCAGTGGGCCAGCCATCGACCGCCTCAAGAACAGCCGCATATCTGAGGTGGTCGTCACCGACACGCTGCCGATCTCAGAGGACAACCGCTTCGACAAGCTGACCGTGCTCCCCATCGCCCCGATGTTGGCCAGGGCGATCCGTGAGGTCTTTGACGACGGCTCGGTCACCAGCCTGTTCGACGGCGTCGCCTAGCACGCACCTTCGGGGGACCTCTGTCCCCCAGTCGGACTAACCCCCGGACGGCTTAGTCCGTTTTGGCCCACCCACATGGCCCAACTCGGCGGTCCGGCCGTCAAGCACTGCCCCGCGCTCCCCGATGTGCCGTGTAGCCGCACAGCAACGGGAGTTGACGAATGACCCTCCGCACCCCTCGAGTCCCCACTGGGATCGCCGGCGTCTCGGCCGCTCTGGCCTTGACGGCCGGGTTGGGAGTAGCCGCCCTCGTGGCACCGTCGTCGGCATCGCCGGTCGGAGATGCGCAGGCGTTGAACAGGACGGTCGTGGGACCCAACCTGATCGCGAACTCCGGCTTCGCCAACGGCTTCCACGGATGGTCGAAGTCGAAGCAGAACGGTGGCGCACTACGGATCTCCAGCGGCGGGGTGTGGGGCAGCCGACAGGCGGCTGCCATGCAGCCGCGGCAACGGGGCGCGGCAGTTCTCCGCGACGCCAGGTCCTCCGCCCCTCGGTCAGCTGACGGCATGCAGTACCAGGCGTCAGCGTGGGTGAAGGCCTCGGGCAGCCCGGTGCGTGGCGTCTTCCGACTCTATGAGTGGAAGCGCGGAGCTGTGGTCTCGCGAGGCGGCACCGGCTTCACGGCATCAGAGTCGCAGTGGCAGCGGGTGACGTTTGTGACCACCGCTCAAGAGGACGGTAGTGCGCTGCAGCTGTCGCTCGCGGCATTCCGGATCGGTTCTGGCCACGGCCTGAAGATCGACCGCATCAGACTCCACCCGGTGAAGGGTTCTGCGCCAACGGAGCCGTCGCCCAGCTCGACGCCGACGCCTGCCCCCTCAACCAGTCCTAGCCCCGAGCCGAGCCCTGAACCCAGCACCGCAGCTCCGTCTCCGACGGCGTCGGCTCCGGAGACGTCGGGCGCGACCCTGTTCGGTGCCAGCGTGTACGAAGGCGGACGCACGTGGTCTCAGGCGGTGGCCGACTCGAATGCGACCTATGGCGGGATGGAGGTCGTGCGGGTCTTCTACCCAGGACTGCCGAGTGCCTGGCCGGGTCGGGCCGGCCAGGTGGGTGGTCCGGTCGTGGTCTCGTTCAAGGCCAACCCGGTCGATGTCCTGAGCGGCAAGCACGACGCGTACCTCTCGAACTGGTTCGCGACCGCGCCCAGGGACCGTGAGATCTGGTGGACCTACTGGCACGAGCCGGAGGACGACGTCGAGCGTGGCGGCTTCACCGCTGAGCAGTGGCGCGACGCCTACCGACGCATTGCGGGACTCGCTGACGCCGCGGAGAACCCTCGGCTCCACAACACGGTGATATTGATGTGTTGGACGGTCAACCCGAGGTCGGGTCGCTCCTTCGACGCCTTCTTCCCCGGGCGTGACGTGGTCGAGGCCATGGGCTGGGACTGTTACAGCGTCGCGAACTCGACCACTTCGTATGCCAAGCCGGAGGATATCTACGGTCGCGCCTTGGCCAAGACCCGTGAGCTGGGTCTGCAGTTCGGTGTTGCCGAGACCGGCTCGCTGCTGGCTCCTGGAGACTCCGACGGCAGCAAGCGGGCGGAGTGGCTGGGCTCGGTGGGGCGCTACCTCAACGGTCAAGATGCGACGTTCGTCTGCTACTTCGACTCGGTGGTCGGTGGCGAGTTCCGACTGCTCGACGAGGCGTCGCAGAAGGCGTGGCGCCAGGTGGTGACCGACATCGGGCCCCACAACCCGATCTGACCGACGGCACCCCACGGCCCACCCGACGTTCGTTCGACAGCGCATCGTGGCCGGTCGATGATGGAGCGGTTCAGCGACACATCCCGATGCGAGAGGCGGGGGTATGAGCACGACACGGCATGCCCATGTGGCGGGGGCGGTCGCGATCATCCTCGTTGCCGGACTGCTGCTTCTCGGATCCGTGGCGCAGTCACCCTCCTCTGACTCGACCGAGGGCGGGGACACCCTGTTCGGTGCCAGCGTCTACACGGCCGGCCGGTCGTGGTCTCAGGCGGTGGCTGACTCGAATGCGACCTATGGCGGGATGGAGGTCGTGCGGGTCTTCTACCCGGGACTGCCGAGCGCCTGGCCCGGTCCGGCCGGTCGGGTAGGTGGTGCGGTCGTGGTCTCGTTCAAGGCCGACCCGGTCGATGTCCTGTCCGGCAAGCACGACGCGTACCTCTCGAACTGGTTCGCGACCGCGCCCAAAGACCGCGACATCTGGTGGGCCTACTGGCACGAGCCGGAGGACGATGTCGAGCGCGGGGGATTCACCGCCGAGCAGTGGCGCGACGCCTACCGACGCATTGCCGGCCTGGCAGACTCCGCGGAGAACCCTCGGCTCCACAACACGGTGATATTGATGTGCTGGACGAGCAACCCGCGCTCGGGACGCTCCTTCGACGCCTACTTCCCAGGGACCGACGTGGTGGAGGCCATGGGCTGGGACTGCTACAGCGTCTCCACCTCAAGCGCTGCCTACGCCGATCCCGAGGGCCTGTACGGCACCGCACTGGCCAAGACCCGTGAGCTGGGTCTGCAGTTCGGTGTTGCCGAGACCGGCTCGCTGCTGGCTCCTGGCGACTTCGACGGCAGCAAGCGGGCGGAGTGGCTGGGTTCGGTGGGGCGCTGGCTCAACAGTCAGGGTGCGACGTTCGTCTGCTACTTCGACTCGGTGGTCGGTGGCGAGTTCCGGCTGCTCGACGGGGCGTCTCAGAAGGCGTGGCGCCAGGTGGTGACCGACATCGGGCCCCACAACCCGATCTGACCGACGTCACCCCCCGTTCCGCCTGGATTTCGGCGCCGGGCGGTCCGCCTGTAGACTCCTGCCGTCTCGGCGAGGGTGTGCTGGCCCGCGAAGGTTGTGGGCCGGTGCCCGTGATCGACGCGGTGCTGGCGCTACGTGCGCGGGTACGGCTCCTTCATCACCCGCATCGCCGTAACGCATAGCCCGCAGCCAGCCGCCGTCAGGAGCCATCCCCGTGTCAGAGATCGCCATTGCCGCCGAACGTCGTACCGAGTTCGGCAAGGGGGCCGCTCGCCGACTGCGTCGCGCCAAGCTGGTTCCTGTCGTCGTCTACGGACACGGAGAAGCCACGCAGCACCTCGCGCTTCCCGCGCACGAGCTGATGCTGGCCCTCAAGCAGTCCAACGCCCTGTTGTCGCTGCAGCTCGACGACGGGGCTCAGCTGGTGCTCCCGAAGTCGGTCCAGCGCGACCCGGTGCGCCACACGATCGAGCACGTCGACCTGGTGGCCGTCCGGTCGGGTGAGAAGGTCACCGTCGAGGTCGTGGTCACGACCGAGGGGAAGATCGCTCCAGGTGGTCTCCTCGAGCACGTGCACGACACCATCACCGTCGAGGCCGAGGCCACCAAGATCCCGTCCGAGCTGGTCGTCACCATCGAAGGGCTCGAGGTCGGAAGCAGTGTTCATGCGGGCGATGTCGCCCTGCCGTCCGGGGTCGTCCTGCTGGCGGAGCCCGAGCTCGTGCTGCTCCACGTCCTGGCCGCGCAGTCGGCTGAGGCAGAGGCCGATGAGGCAGCTGACCTGGCAGTGGCGGCGGCCGCATCTGAGGCTTCGGCTGCCACCTCGGCCGCGACCGCTGAGGTGGAGGAGTCAGACTGATCGGCCGCAGGCGTTCGGGGGACGCCTTCGCTGACGACGGCGCCCTGTGGCTCGTCGTCGGCCTTGGTAACCCCGGGCCCGAGTACTCCGGTAACCGTCACAACGTGGGGTTCCAGGTGGTCGAGGGCCTGGCCGACGGCGAGAAGTTCAAAGCCCACAAGCGGGCGAAGGCCCTGACCTGGGAGGGACGGGTCGACGGCCGGCGTGCGCTGCTGGTCAAGCCGACCACCTACATGAACGAGACCGGGCAGTCGGTTGCACCGCTCTGTTCGTTCTACAAGGTGAGCCCGGACCGAGTGATTGCAGTGCACGATGAGCTCGATCTTCCGTTCGGTTCGCTTCGTCTGAAGTTCGGCGGTGGTGACAACGGGCACAACGGACTGAGATCGATGCGACAGTCGCTCGGCACCGGAGACTTCTACCGTGCCCGCGTCGGCATCGGACGCCCCCCGGGCCGTATGGATCCCGCCGCGTTCGTGCTCCGTGACTTCAGCGCGGCCGAGCGCAACGAGGTTCCTCCGTTTGTCGAGCGGGTGGCCGATGCCGTGGCGGCGCTCATGGCCCAGGGGCTCGACCGGGCGCAGTCCCAGTTCAATGACTGACCAGGTTCCATGACGACCGAGATGGGAAAGAGGCGTGCGATGCGCACGACGCGACGGATCGGTGTAGCGGGAGCAACAACGATCGTGCTGGCGGCGGGGCTGGTACCGGCCTTCTATGTGACGCCATCAGCGGCCGGCGCCGGCCGGGTGATCGACGGTTCGTCCTTCGAGCGCTCGCTCAAGGGGTGGTCGCCCACGAGCAACGCCACCAGGCTCGATCGGGTCGACTGGGGCCGCGGCAAGAAGAGCGCGGCCGCCCGCTTGCGACCACCGCGAGATCGCGCAGCGACAGTCGGCATGACCGACGCCCCCGCGTTGATCCGTTCGTCGAAGGCTCGCACGAGGTACGTGGCGCGCGTCTGGGTCAAGGCGAGCCGAGATGCGCTGCGCTCCGGGCCGGTCAAGGTGCGGCTCTCGCTCGGTGAGGTGTCCAAGAGGGGGAACGGACCAACCGGGTGGCGACTCATTCGGCTCCACAACACGCGCTGGCAGCGGGTGTCGGTCCCCATGACGGCGCGGCACGATGGGCGGCGCCTCGATCTCACGGTGCGTGCGCTCAACGTCCGTCAAGGCGGGGCTGTCCTCGTCGACGATGTGCGCGTCATGCGTTCTCCGCGACCGTCGGCCACCAACCGGCGGCTGGCCGGTACGCGCTTCGGCGCCAGCGTGGACAACGGGCGTCTGGAGTGGCAGCGCGCCCTGCGCAAGTCTGACCGGCGTTACACGCGGATGGAGGTCGTGCGCTTCTACGAGCCGATGATCCGTGACGGTTGGAGCGGGAAGCTGGGCGATGTCAATCGTCCGGTGTCCGTCTCATTCGTTGCTCCCGCCGGGCAGGTGTTGTCGGGGCAGCACGATGCAACCCTGCGGGCCTGGTTCCGGCACGCGCCGGCACGCATCCCGATCTGGTGGACGTACTGGCATGAGCCGGAGGACGACATCGCCGCTGGTGAGGTGACGGCGCTGCGCTATCGGCAGGCGTGGCGGCACATCAATGCCATCGCCCGCCAGGTCGCGGGGAACAACCTGCACCCGACGTTGATCTTGATGGCCTGGACCGCTCGGTCGGCCTCCGGGCGCACTGTGCGCGACTACTACCCCGGCGACTTCATTGACGTCATGGCATGGGACGGATACAACCCGCCAGGGGCCAGCGGCTACGCCTCGCCGAAGGCAATCTTCGGGTCGGCCGCGGCCAAGACGAAACGACTCGGCAACCGGTTCGCCATCGGAGAGCTCGGGAGCGTTCTGGTTCCTGGCGACGAAGGAAGCCGTCGCGCCCGGTGGCTGGTCGACGCCGCGCGGTTCGCTGCCGCCCGGAATGCAGCGTTCGTCAGCTACTGGGATGCGAAGATTCCCGGCGAGAACTACCAGCTGCGTGACCTGCCGTCCCGCCTGGCCTGGCGGTCGGTGGTCAAGGACTAGCTCGGGGGGCTGCCTGGGCTAGATACCGCGTCCGGTGCGGTGGAGCTGCCGCAGCACCCAGTCAGGTGACATCAGTCCTGATGCGACGCCGAGCGCCAGATAGGCGCGCGGTTCCAACGGACGGCGTCGCAGAGCCTGCCAAGCCCAGTGCACGCTGGCCCGGCGCTCGTGATCGGCGGCGGTGGCAAACGCGATCTGCCCCATCACCCGCGCCTGTCCGGATGGGACGTCGGCGAACTCGGGGTATCGATCGAGCAGCCACGGGAGCGCAGCGCGGATCGTGGACCACCTCGCGGTGAAGTAGGAGGCTTTGGACCAGAGCACCCGCACCCCGACCTCCGGAACGTTGATCACCGGATGACGTCGAGCGGCGCGAAGGAGGAACTCGTAGTCCTCGGCGTAGCTGCCGGGGATCTCCTCCTCCACCAGCCCGAAGCCGTCCAGCACCGCCTTGCGCCGCATCACGAACGTGGACGGGTGCAGCTCGGTGAGCCGGTCGCGCAGCAGGTCGGTGAGGGTGATCACGCGACGGTCGAGCACGCGCGGGTGCGAAGCACCGTCGTAGTGGACGTCGATTCCGCAGCACACGAACTCGGCGGTCGGCTCATCGGTCAGCGCGCTGACCTGGCGTCGCAGCTTGGTCGGCATCCAGGTGTCGTCGTCGTCGCAGAAGGCCACCAGATCGGCCTCGGCTGCGACAAGACCGGAGTTTCGAGCCCCTGCGAGACCAGGCGTGCGGGTGTTCGTCAGCACCGTGATGCGTCGATCGGGGGCTGCGGCTCCGAGCGACTCGTCGGCCTCAAGTGTGCGGTCGGGCTCAGACTGGTCGAAGACCACGAGCACGCGGATGACACCCGGGTAGTCGGATTCGAGAATGGACGTGATCGTCTCTCGCAGGAGCTGCGGGCGGTTGCGGGTGGCCACGATGACATCGACGTCGGGGAACTCGGTCACGGTGTCCTCGAACCGTAGCCGTAGTGCCGCTGGAGCGGGAGGGTCAGCGCGGAGACGATGCGACGCCGAGCGGTCGGCATTTCGTCCTGCCAGGTCTGGTCGGAACGGATGGTGATGTCGCCCGATACGAAGCGCATGGGGTTGCCGGCCACCGTGTGAGACGGCCCGACGTTGAGGGTGTCTCCGTCGAGGAACTGCAGCACATCGG
>JAHEKZ010000005.1:24326-78400 GCA_024644435.1 Actinomycetes bacterium
TGCCAGGTCTGGTCGGAACGGATGGTGATGTCGCCCGATACGAAGCGCATGGGGTTGCCGGCCACCGTGTGAGACGGCCCGACGTTGAGGGTGTCTCCGTCGAGGAACTGCAGCACATCGGCGGTGTCGTCGACGCCGGCGAACTCAGCTGCTGCCAGCAGGCTGTCCTTGGGAGCCTCGACGAAGTCCTCGTACCGCAACCTGAGGTAGGGGTGGTGTCGCCCGAGTCTTTCGATGATCGAGTTCTGCACGTCCCACAGCACGGCTGCCTTTGCCGGGCCGTAGACGGGCATCGGAATGCCGCCAGCCTCGGGTCGCGCCACCTTCTTGGTCCAGGCATGCGCAACAGCGCGGCTGTCTCGCACGACGTGCAGAATCCGCAGCTCGACCCCGGGGGTCTGCGCGAGCATCAGGGCGTACGACGCGTGCTTGCTGGAGTCGATGATCGTCCGTGCTCCGGAAACCTCAGCCATGGCGCGGTAGAGCTGGGCGATCCGCCCGAGGTACTGCGTGTGCCGTCGCTTGTAGGACGGGGAGAGGCCGGGGTGGAGCATCAAGGGCACGTAGCGGTTGCGATCGACGCCGAACCGCAGGGCGACCGCCTCGTCGGCGTCGACGCGGTCCCAGCCCCCGAAGGCCACCTCGCCCACGTCTTGCCAGAACGGGCAGGTGTTGAACGGTTTGCCACATCCGCAGAGCTCGTTGTCGCGCAGCCCCCGGTCCCACAGGTGGACGGTCTCACCCACACCCAGGACTCCGGGAAGCTCTCCCAGCGCCCGCTCGAGAAGGGTGGTTCCACTACGACCCTGTCCGCCGATGTAGACGATCCGCAGTGGTTCTGCGGCGGGGGAGCTGGTCGACGGCGTCTGTATCCCAGCGATCAGCTCGCCGATGCGAACAACGCCCTCGGGAGGGGCCGACTCACCGACCGACTCGCTTCGCGGGTGGGCCAACGCGGCATCCACCTGGGCATCGAGATCGGAGGTCTCACGTACTGACGACACGATGCCGGCCGCGGCGATCCGTAGTGCAAATCGCTGCTGGTGCCCGTCGACGTGCTCACCTCGATCGGGGTCGCGAGGAAAGCAGATGGGGACTAGGCCGCCGCGCCGGATGTCGGTGATGGTGGCCGGGCCGCCGTGGCAGACCACGGCGTCGGCCCGCGCGATCTCGGTCTGCAGCTGTGCGTGGTCGAGCAGACGTGACCGTTCTCCGTTGAGCGGCGGTCGAGCAGTGCCGTACTGGATGAAGACCTCATGCTCCGGATGGCGTCGGGCGTACTCGTCTGCCCAGTCGACCAGCCGCTGGAAGGGGTGGAAGTCGGTGCCGACGGTCACCAGGATGCGGCTCATAGCAGTGGTCCTACGAGCACCGAGTCCTTGTAGAGCTTCTGCTGCTCTTCCCACTGCACGCAGAAGAGCGTGCTGACCGGACGACAGAGCCGGCCGGTGACCGTTCTGCTGTCGATCCGGTCGTACACCTCGACGTAGACCGTGGGAATTCCTTTGGCCCGAGCGATCAGGAAGAACGGGTAGGCGACGGCTGCACCGGTCGAGACGACGATGTCGGGACTCTGCTCGGCGATCACTCGCCTCGCCAAGGCCGTGTTGCGTGCCAGGTTCGGCAGGTTACGAGTGGTCGGGTGGTATGCCCACGTGACGTCCTCGGCCACCAGCTGGGAGACGGCGTCGGCTGTGTCGAAGGTGACCCAGTGCCGTCGCTCGCGCGGCCAGAGGGGAGCCATGGCGAGCAGCTGAGCCAGATGTCCGCCGCTCGAGCCGACAAGGAGAGCTCGACCGGACAGGCCAGTCAGTGCCTCCACGTTTCCCCCGGTCTGCGTGTCGCGTTGTTGTGGTCCATTCTTCCGTGTTGCACCACCGATGATGTCGCCACCACCAAAGACCCGGCAAACGGGTGACGCCATTCGGGTGAACGCCCTTGGACCTCGCCTACTGGTTGCGCCGCCGCAGGGCCGCCGAGAGCTCGGGGAGGTGAAGCTGTCGGCGGTAGAGGCGGACGAACCCGAAATAGGCAGCGGCGCAGATGGCGATGCTGATAGCCAAGGCCAGCCATGTCTGACCCAGCCATAGCGCGACGAGCCCGGCCGGCAGAGCGACAGCTACCAGGTTGGCCAGCACGGCGTAGGCAGTGCCGATCTCAAAGGGATGGATCCCATCGGTGCGCGCCAGCTGGGCGACCGAGAGTCCGTTGATCACGATGATGCTTGTGCCCCAGGCAATCGCTGCCCCGAAGGCGCCGTAGGACGGCACCAGCAGAAAGATCAGGATCACCTGGGTGACGAGGGCGCCCAGGGAGTTGGTCAGGGTTATCCCGGTGCGTCCGGTCATGCTCAGCATGACGTCGACCATGCCGGAGCCGTTGCCGATGAACGCAGCGATGCAGAGTGCGACGGTCACTGGCCAGGCGGACGTGTACGACTCACCGAAGATGCTCAGCAGCAGCGGGCTGAAGATGGCGACGCCGATGTAGAGCGGGCCGTTCATCAAGATGATCCAGGTGGTAGTGGATCGGTACACGGCCGAAATCGCACCCCGGCGGTCAGCGGTCGCAAGGCTGGCGACCTGCGGCTGAGCCGCAAGCGCCAGTGCGGAGTTCGTGAGCTGACCCACGACCAGGAAGCGGGTGGCGATCGCGTACACGGCGGCCTCCGCCGGACCTTGGAGCGCGGACACCAACACGATGTCGAAGCGCTGCCGGGCCTGCTGGACGACGCTGGTGATGGCCCTGGGCCAGGTGAAGGTCCAGAACTGCTTCCGCAGCCCGGGCCCCATCGGCGTCTCGTCGCCGCGGAGCCGACGGGTGATCCACAGCCAGGTGAGAACAACGAGGATCAGATAGGGCAGTGCCCATGCCGCTGTTACCGCGACGATGCCGCCCAGGGCGGCGGCCGCGATCGTCAGCAGCACCTGCAGCGTCGGGCGAAGAAGGCGGTCGAGGCTGGCGGTGGGCGCCATCGTGCCCAGTCCGCGGGTCGCGCCGAGCAGGGCGTCGAAGAGCACGATGGCTGGAAGCGCGAACGCGAGCGCGCGCAGCAGCTCGGTGCCCGTGTCGCTGCCATCGAGCAGCAGGTCTGAAGCCGCAGGCGCCAACCCGAAGAGCGCGACCGCCCCGACCACTGACAGCAGGAGGACCGGCCGAAGGGTGGCCCGCAGCAGGGGCTTCAGCTCTCCGGTGCGTCCGAGCTCACGTAGCCGTGCGACCCAGTAGACGAGGCCGATCGAGG
The DNA here is from genome assembly GCA_024644435.1 of Actinomycetes bacterium. GTDB lineage: Bacteria > Actinomycetota > Actinomycetes > JAHEKZ01 > JAHEKZ01 > JAHEKZ01. The sequence goes on from JAHEKZ010000005.1 coordinate 27,571, forward strand.
TGCCGAGCCGGGTAATGGTCGCGATCAGCAGCACCACCGACGTTGCGGCGAAGTAGAGGCCGGTGTCCTCTTCGGAGAAGGAGCGCGCGACGACGACCGACAGTGCGATACCGAGTCCAGCGGCGGCAGCCGCGGCCATGATGTTCTGTGAACCACCCCGGCCGATGCGGTGCAGGTGCGTAGGTGCGTGCTGGTCGCTCATCGCCGCCACGAGGGGACGTGGCCCCACCAGTTGGCCAGTCGTTCATCGAACGGCAGGTAGTGCGCGTTGAGCTGCTCCCTGAGGGTGTCGCCCATCGGTGCACGAGACCGTGCATTGTGCTGCTTCAACGACACCTTCTGGTCGGACAGTCCGAGGAACTCGGTGACTCTCGGCCAGTCTCGCTCTGGGGTCGACCAGAAGTCGGCGCTGTCGAGGACCAGCATGTTTTCGGCACCGACCGCGCGCTCCATGCGCTGCAGCTGGTCGATGTACTCGCCTCGCTTCACGTAGGCAAGATGTTGATGGGCCAGGCTCCGACGGACCTCCCCGGAACGGAGTCGTTCCTCCGCGCCCTTGAGTCGCTCGCTCTCGAGCTCGAGTGCGCGCTCAAAGGGTTCGGTCTCGAACCCTCGGGCAAGCTCGTGGGCATGTGCCGAGTAGGCGCGCTCCACAGGGTCACGCAGAAGCGCAATCACCCGCACCCCCGGTAACGCGTGCGCGATGCGGGCCGCCGTCAGTGGGTGCCACAGGTAGTAAGGGCTCGACTCGCCCACTACCACGCGACCCTCGCCCTCCCGCCGAGCGTTCTCGACCGCCCCATGGGTAGGGAAGTGCGCGCGGTACCACTCGATCGACTGCTCGGGATGGAGGTCGAAGTAGTGAACGCCCTTGCGCATGGTGGGGCCCAGGAAGCCGTGGTGCTGGGCGAGGGCTTTGAAGAGTGTCGTGGTGCCGCACCGCTGGCCGCCGATGATCAGCAGGTCGGGAAGTACCCGGTGCTTGGCCGTGCGTCGGCCGAGCTGGTCCGCGGCGACGAGAGCCAGCTTGCGACTGACGTCCTTGACGGTTCCGCTCATGACTCGCTCACTTCTCGGCGGTTGGCAGCAGATCCCTGGAGTGCAGTCCGGTTCATCAGTGTGGGCAGCAGCCACTCTCCCACTGCTCCCAGGCGCCCCCCGGCCGCCATCTGGTCGTCGTCCAGGTAGCGACCGGCGAGCTCAAGCAGGTAGCCGGTCGTCACGACATCGACCTCTTGCTGGTGGTGCACGCCGAACGGGCGCAGAAGTCGCGGCGCGGAGTCATAGAGGTCCCCGGGTAGCGACCGTAGGTCTTTGGTCAAGGGCACGCGTGATGTCAGGAAGAGGTGGAGAGCGTCGTACCCGGCCGGCACCCCCGTCGCGAATCGCTCCCAGTCCCACACCGAGCAGCCGTCGGCGTCCGACGCCATGTTCGTACGTCGCCAGTCGCCGTGCCACGAGCCCCAGGGCACCGATGTGTGCTGGGCAGCCTGCACCCATTGCTCCGCCACCACTGAGAAGTCGAGCTCAATGCCCGATGCGTCAGGGCTGCAGGCGCGGCTGCGCCATTGGTCGGCCATGGTGGCCAGCTCCGCTTGGGCGTCGACCGACTCGCGGGCGACCGAGGCAACCTCGACCTGGGCGGCAACGACCGCAGCGTCGTCGGTGCGGCTCTTGCCTCGTGTGGGAACCGGGGCCTGGACGACATACGGGTGCTCGGCGTACATCCCCGAGCCGATGAGTGTGGGAACCCGGACGGAGCGGAGGCCGCTGAGTGTGGCGAGCGCCTCGATCTCACGCTGAACGAGCCGGTCGCTCAGGCCATCGACGCCGCACTTGGCGAAGGCGGTCAGCGTTCCGCTCCTCGTCGTCAGTGCAAGAACGGGCTTGCGGTTGGCCCGAGGTGGCCCGAGGTGAACTCCGAAGACGTACTCGCCTGCGGGCAGGTGCTGAAGGATGGGGGCCAGGACGGCCGGCTCGGGCAGCCGCACGCCACGGGCACCGGCGGCGAGGGCGACTCGGGCGGCCCTGGTTCGCAGGCGTGCGGCGAATGACGTGCGGTCGCGCAGGGCGTTGAGGATGACTCCGGCCGCCTGGTGGGGTCGGGTCGGAAGGATGAGTCGGGGGTCGGCTGAGCTCGGCAGCAGCAGATATTGTGGGCCAGTCGTCGCGTCGCCGTGTCCGGACTGCTCGTCCCGAGCCCAGAGCAGGTCGAGTGCGCTTCCGGACGTGGTGGCCGTCACGTTGCGCGCTCCCGGGTCCAGCGAGTGATCGATGGCTTTTCCCATTGCGGCGTCAGGCGTCGAAAGCCGGTGTCGCCAAGGCGCGGCACGACTGGGTCCGGTTCGCCGTCCAGCCGGTCGCGCTCGTTGCGCCAGAGCAGGGCCACCGATATCAGCAGCAAAGAGAGCGTTGAGCTGATGCCGACGTAGACAAAGATGTAGAGCATCTGCACGAGCACGATGGTGTGGGCGGCAATGCCGATCGGCGTCACATCGCGTCGGAAGCGCCACAGAATGGCAAGGAAGAAGCCCACGAACGCACCGAACCCGATGACTCCGTGCGAGTAGAGAACATTCCATGCCTGGCCGGTGCTCCCGATGGTCCGGTTGCCGCACCGCGGACATTCCTGCGTTGCGCCGATCGCGATCGAGTCTTCGCTGCCCACGGTCTCGCGGGTTCCGCCGTAGCCGATCAGGGGCGAGCTCAGCCCGCCGTTGATCGACGCCTGGGCCAGCGAGCTGCGGACCTGGTCGCTGTTGCCGTTATCAGCCCGGCTCTGCACTACCCCGCCCAGCGGTGTCACAGCCAGTACGAACAGACCGGCTGCTCCGACCGCCAGGAGGGCGCCGATCAGCCACGGGCGACCGGCCAGAGCGAGACGGAAGACGGCGTAGCACGTCGCCAGTGCCAGACCGAGCCACAGCCCGCGGTTCAGCGAGTAGACGATGGGGACGACGGCGACGGCGAGAGCTGCCAGGCCCCAGATCCTTCGCCGCGCCGTTCCGTAGACGATCCACGCCACGATGAACCAGATGATCAGGATCGAGAGGTTGTTGCCCCAGGCGTTGGTGAACTCGAAGGGAGCGTTCGGTCTGGCGTCACCGGTGCCGATCACATCCTGGATCTGCGCGACCTGGGGGTGAACCATCGACACGATGCCTCGCCTGGCCGCCAGTGGCCCTGGGAGCAGCAGCTCGACCGGCGACTTCCACTCCAGTGACGGCAGGGCGAGTCCGACGAACCCACCGGCCAAGGTGACGATGAACAGGGTGCTGAGCCATCGGATGATGCGAAGACGCGGTACCTCGGCCTCGGTCAGGTTTCCGACGTACAGCAGCACCACGGTGGCGCCGAGGTACTGCAGACTTCGCAGCACGTAGGCGTCCAGGCCCTGCGCGAAGGTCGTGGGCAGCGTGTCCGGGGCGTTGATCCCCAGAACGACCAGCCCCAGCAGGGTCCACCCGATGAAGAGCATCCAGAGCCCGAACCACGGCGGCACCTGGATGTGGGGTCGCTGCTTGAGCTGCCACGCCATGGGAATCGCCGCGATCGGGAAGACCAGGGCGCCGAGCCCGATCGCCCACCAGAGCGGGTACCCGACGAGTGCGGCCATCAGCGGCCAGCCCGCCGGCCACCGTGCAGGGGACCACCAGGGGGCGACAGCGCGCCCGTCCCGCTGGTCCTGCGCGGCTGAGTCGGGGTGCCCGGACACCTGGGCTGTGGGCGTCGTCATGGTCAGCGGGTCGGCGATGCCTTGCCCAGCGGGGCGTCACGGCTCGTGGAGCCGTTGGCCGCCTTCCCCTCTGAGGGGCGGTTACCCGCCTTACCAGGAGACTCGGGTTTGGCGGACGTCGATGTCACGGCGAGCGGAGCGGCCGGGTCGGGAGCATCGAAGACGGGGACGGTCACGGCTCCGGGAACGGTGGTGCCGACGAGCCGCCATTGCCGAACGCCGTCCTCGACAGCCTCGCGGTGGGTTCGACCCACCTCAATGACGGGAAGCGCTGCGTCGGCCAGCCGGCCGAAGAACTGGGCGTCAGCGGCGACGTCGTTCGGCCGGGAGCGGATCAGGACGAAGTGGTTGCGCTCGGCGAGGTCACGAAGGACCGCTTCGATGCCGCTGCCCTCGAGGTCGTCGATCTGTGAGTCGAGCCCATGGCCGGCCGTCAACAGCGAGAGGTGGCGGATGTCAGGGACGCGGTGGGCGGCCTTGGCGACCGGCACTCGTCCCCGCAGAACCTCGGTGAGGCCGTCGGTGGCCGGCATGCCGAAAAGGTCAGCGATGGTCGACGTCTGGTCGGCGATCACCAGCGTCGTGGGGTGGCCGGCCTTGGTCAGTGCGACTGCGAGGTTGGCCGTCACCACGTCCGCCCCGTAACCCTGGCTCGGCGAGGCGATGACGAGTGTGGCCGGCTGGTCGCCGAGGCCGCTGAGGATGGCATTCCTGACCTGCCCGAACGCCTCGGCGCCAGGCGAGTGGGATGGGAAGAGGGGGGCTGGGCTGCCGGGCGACCCCGGGATGTCGGCCAGGACGGCAAGCCCCAGCCTGCGCTCGACCGATCGCCAGTCGTAGCAGCGACCGTCACGTCGCTCGAGGAGGTAGAGACCCATCAGGCCCAGCAGCAGCCCGAATGCCAACCCGCTGGTGAGGACCAGCGCGGTGTTCGGACTCGCTGGCCGCCGGGGGATGAGAGATTCACTGATCACCTTGCCGGGGTCGACCCGGGTGCCCACCAGGTAGGCCAACCGCGTGTTCACGGTCTGCAACGAGGACTCAAGGCCTGGGCGCTCATCATTGGTCGCGTTGCGCAGCTGCGACTCGAGCTCGGCGATCTGCTGGCGCAGTGCTCGCTGCTGTTGCTCGAGAAGGGAGTCGGCCGAGTCGCGTCGGTTGGCCAGGTAGGCGTCGGCGTATGCCGCTGCGCCGTCGCGGGCCTCCTCGGGCGTACTGCCGGCGAAGCTGATGCGGAGCACATTGGTGTTGGGTGGTACGGCGACCGACACGTGCTGCACGAGCTGTCCCACGATCTCGGGCGTCTGCAGGATGACCTTCGCCCTGGACGAGACCGCCTGCGAGCCCACCAGCTGGGCCTCGGTGTCGAGGTTCACCAGCGAGTTGGTGCGAGCCCCCTCGACAGCGTTGTCGAGCTCACCGCCGATCGGACTGACCAGGACAGCCGAGGTGGAGATGTAGGTCTTGGGTGCCATGAGGAGGTACGTCGCCGCCAGTCCGAGGCCGATGACGGCCCCGAGGGCCACGACCCACCACCGCCTACGCAGAGCCCCCGAGTACTCACCCAGGGTGGCGCCTCCCTGCTGCCCACTGACCTGTTCCACGTCAATCCCCTTGCCCGAGTCGGTACCGGAAGCGTACGGGGCGACCACACCGGAGACGGCCCCGCGTCAGGATGATTCACCCGTGTGGTCGCCGGGGTGCTTACTCTCAGTAGGCGTCGCATCACTATCAGCACTGGGCCGTCGGCCGTTAGTTCCCTTTCTGCCCCCCGGGCTTCCGTCCGACGAGGTCACGCCCTGTAATGGGATCTGATCCGCACTGGTCAGCGTGACCAGAAGACGGCGCGGGGGACCTACGTGGGGGTAGCAGTGATCGATTGGCGACGCGTCTTCGGGACGACTTTGGTGGCCGCAACGCTGGTGGGTGGGGTGCTCGGACAGGCAACGGTCGCGAGCGCGGCTCCAGCTGACGAGCTGTTGGCGAGCACCAACCCCCAGAACAACACGCCTCGAGTGCTCGATGGTCGTGTTCAAGCCATCAAGCGCATCGGCGACACGGTGATCGTCGGTGGCACGTTCACCCAGGTGCAGGAGGCGGCCCCCAACTCGACGATCCTGTCCCGTTCCGGACTGTTCGCCTTCGACGCGAACAGCGGCACTGTGAGCTCCGCGTTCAACCCTGTCCTCACCAAGAAGCCGGGCAAGACCCCAGGCGTCAACGCCCTTATCGTCACCCCCGACGGGCAGTCGGTCTACGTCGGTGGTGACTACAAGAGCATCAACGGCGGGGGACCTGCCCGCGTACAGCTGCTCTCGCTGTCCGATGGCACCCGCAACTCCAGCTTCGGCAACAAGGCCTTCAGCAGCAAGGTGTTCGACCTCGCGCTCGTGGGGAACCGGCTCTACGTTGCCGGTTCGTTCAAGTCGGTGGGTGGTGTCGCGCGCAGAGGGCTGGCAACACTCGATGCCGCGACCGGCGACCTCACCGATGCCGTGAACCTGGCATTCAACGGAACGGCCGGCGGATCGGGGACCACCACCGTTCGCAAGATCGACCTGACGCCGAGCGGTGACCGGCTCGTGGCGATCGGAAACTTCAGCTCGGTCGGCGGGATCAACCGCATGCAGGTTGCCATGCTCAACACGGGCGGCGCGGCGGCGACGGTGGACGGCTGGAACACCACGCGGTTCGGTGGAACCGACTGCAGCGGGTTCTTCGACACCTACACGCGTGACGTCGACATCGCCCCTGACGGCTCCTTCTTCGTCATCGTGACGACCGGTGGGTTCGGTGGCAGCAGCGGCACCAAGCTCTGCGACTCGGCATCACGCTGGGAGACATACGGGTCCGGCAGCCAGCAGCCGACGTGGGTCGACTACACCGGTGGAGACACCTTCTGGGCCGTCGAGGTGACCGGCCCCGTGGCCTACGTGGGTGGCCACTTCCGGTGGATGAACAACCTGCTGACCTCCGGTGACGCCGCAGGCAAGGGCGCGATCTCGCGCGAGGGTCTGGCGGCGCTCGACACGCGCAACGGGCTCCCGTTCTCCTGGAACCCCACCCGCACCAGAGGTGTCGGTGTCTTCGACTTCCACGTCACTCAGACCGAGCTGTGGTCTGGCTCGGACACCGCGATCTGGGCCGGCGAGCGCCGCGACCGGCTGGCGGCCTTCCCGTGGTCAGGTGGCCTCCCCATCCCGAACGACCGGCTCGGGAACCTTCCGGGCGACGTCGTCCAGCTGGACGCCGACGCCGTCACCGGCGCCGACGTCACCTCTCGCTACCTGACCGGGTCCGCGAGCCCGGTCACGACCGCGCTGAACAACGCTGGCGTCGACTGGTCGAAGCTGCGGGGTGCGTTCATGGTGAACGACACGCTGTTCACCGGTTGGAGTGACGGGACGTTCAAGCAGCAGGCCTTCGACGGCAACACGTTCGGCCCGCTGTCCACGGTCGACATGGGTACCAACACGTTCACCAGTGACCTGTCCGCCAACACGAGCCCGGTGACCAGCATGTTCTACGACCGTCGCACCGGGCGCCTCTACTACACACGCAAGGACAGCACGGGTAAGCAGGGTCAGAGCAACAACGACGGCGGGCTGTTCTACCGGGCCTTCACGCCTGAGTCCCGCGTCGTCGGCGACGTCGCGTCGAGTGCGTTGCGAGATGCCTCACGTACCGCGATAGACGCATCGAACATCCGTGGCGCGTTCCTCACCGGCGACCAGCTTCACTTCGTCACGTCGGCAGGTGTGCTGCGGCAGATCCAGTTCTCCAGCTCCGGATTCGTCGGCTCGTCGACGGTGGCGAACTCGGCCGTCGACTGGCGCGCCAAGGGACTGTTCCTGTCGACGCAGCCGTCGGTCCAGGCCCCGAATGCGGCGCCGAACGCGGCGTTCAGCCAGACGTGCGTCGGGCTCTCGTGCGCCTTCGACGCAACCGGCTCAACTGACTCCGACGGCACCGTGGCCACCTACTCGTGGGACTTCGGCGACGGTTCGCCGGCGGCTTCGGCAGCCAAGCCGAACCACATCTTCCCCACGGGGAACAGCTACCCGGTCACGTTGACCGTGACGGACAACGACGGGGCAACCAACAGCACCACGAAGAACGTGGTCGTGGCGCCGATTGCCACGTCGATCGCCTTCCGCGATGCGGCCGCCTACCAGGGCAAGCAGCTGCGTTTCCACAAGTGGCAGCTGCCTGCGTCGATCCAGGCAGGTGACACCGTCGTCATGGCGGTGTCCGGCTTCAACACCGCCGACCCCGGTCCGATCCTGGACTCCGCCAAGGTCGCGCTGAGCGGTTGGTCGGTGGTGGGCGACGTCTCAGACACGGACGCGCGCACCGTGCTGTACGCCAAGACGGCAGTTGCCGCCGACGCCGGCCGGACGGTTGCCGTCCAGTACTCGGACGGGACCAACACGGTCTCGACCAAGGCTGTGGTCAGCATGGGTGTCTACTCCGGCGTCTCCTCGATCGGTCCGGTGACGACGGTTGCCGAGGATGTGGCAAGGAAGCACTTCGACCACACCACACCGGGCGTGAACGTTCCCTCGAACGGCGACTGGGTGCTGTCGTACTGGTCCGACAAGACTGCCGGCACCACTTCGTGGGAAGCGCCCGCTGGGCAGGTCGAGCGGGTGGACGCCACGTCATTCGTCGACCCCGCCTTCCCCACCTCGGTGCGGATGTCTGGTCTGCTGACCGATGACGGCGCCCCGACTGTAGGCGGAGCCCGGGCCGGTCTGACCGCGTTGGCGTCGAGCAAGTCGACGACCGCGACGATGGCCACCATCGTGCTCCGGACCGGCTGACGGAGGCTGTTGTGACCTTCGTCTACCACGTCGAGTCCCACCGGAATCCTCGACAGATCGAGCGGCTCGTGAGGGCACTGGTGAGCGGGGCGCCGGATGCCTTGGTGATCGTGAACCACGACAGGTCGTTCGAGTCACCTGACCCGTCGGTGATCGCGGGGCTCGGCGCTGAGCTGCAGCTGTCAGACGGCGGCTATGGAGACATGACCCATGTGAACCGTTGGTTCTCGACGGCGCGATGGCTGCGGGCCGAGGGCGTTGACTACAGCTATCTCTCCAACCTCACGGGTCAGGACTACCCGATCCGACCCCCTGCGCAGATTCAGACCGACCTGTCCAGCACTGGGGTCGATGCCTTCATCCAGACCTTCGGTGTTCTGGACCCCGACGACACCAAGTGGGGCGTCGCGCGGGGGCGAACCAGGTACGACTTCCAGCATGAGCGGCTCCGCCGGCTCTCGCCCTGGCAGCAACGGGCCCTGCGCCCGCTGCAGGTCCTGAACGTCGTCCAGCCGTGGGTACGGGTGACCACGTCGACCGGGCTCGCCTGGGGGCGTCGAGACCCTGGCCCCTGGGGTACTGACGTCGAGCTCCGTGGTGGCTCGTTCTTCTGCACACTGTCACGCGGTGCCGTTGACGCCGTCCTACGTTTCGCCGACCGGCGTCCGGACGTTGCCGAACACCTGTCCGGGTCGATCGCCCCTGACGAGGTCTACCTGCAGACGGCGCTCGGGTGGGCGATTGCCAACGATCCGGAGGCCAGCGACCTCGTGGTCGAGAACGACTGCCGGCGCTACTTCGACTTCTCCGAGAGCACCTTCAACCATCCGCGCACCCTCGCGCGCGAGAACCTTCCGGCCGCCTTTGCCAGCGGCGCCGACTTCGCGAGGAAGTTCGACGAGGCCCGTTACCCGGGCGTCCTCGATGCCGTCGATGCTCGGCTCGAGGTCGCGGCAGAAGGCGGCGCAGCGCGAGCGGCCGCCAGCCGCTAGACCAGCCCGGTAACCTGGGGCCCCCCGGCGTCGACGGCGTCGGGCTCTCGTCATGCGCCCGCGGTGGCCGAGTCCTGGGAGGGTCGATGTCGCTCGCCGGTCTGATCGGCCTGATTGCCGGCGACCCCTCGGTTGCCGAGGCGACGCGCGACGACTTCCAGGGCGACGTGGTCCTTCCGTCGCCCGCGACCGCACCGCTGGTGGCAGCCTTGGCGTCACGTGCCTCGGGCTCGTTGGACATCGTGCTCGCGGTCACCGCGACCACCCGTGAGGCTGACGAGCTCTCTGAGGCGTTGGGCTCGCTGATCGACCCCCATGCCGTGGGTGACTTCCCGTCCTGGGAGACGTTGCCTCACGAGCGGCTCTCACCGCGCAGCGACACGGTAGGTCGCCGGTTGGCGATCTTGCGCAGGTTGGCGCACCCCGATCCCGGCGACCCCGGCGCAGGGCCCCTGTCGATCGTCGTGGTCCCCGTCCGTGCTCTCCTGCAGCCCTTCGCCAAGGGACTCGGTGACATCGAGCCTGTGCGCCTTCAGGTGGGTGACGAGATCGATCTGCGCGCCATTGCTGAGCGCCTGGTCGAAGGTGGCTACGTGCGAGCCGACATCGTCGAACGTCGGGGGGAGTTCGCGGTCCGCGGGGGCATTCTCGACATCTTTCCTGCGGTCGAGGAGCACCCGCTGCGGATCGAGCTCTGGGGCGACGCGGTAGAGGAGATCCGCTGGTTCAAGGCCGCTGATCAGCGCAGTCTCGAGGTTGCTCCCCACGGGGTCTGGGCCCCGCCCATGCGCGAGCTGCCATTGACGCCGGATGTCCGGTCCCGAGCCGCAGCGTTGGTGCTGGAACACGAGGGTCTGGCTGATGTGCTGGGGCAGATGGCCGAGGGAATCGCGGTTGAGGGGATGGAGTCCCTCACTCCGGTACTGACAGACGGCATGGAGCTGCTGGTCGACGTCGTACCGGCCGGCACGACGGTTGTCATGGTCGATCCGGAACGGGTACGAGCCAGGGCCGACGAGCTGCACCGGACGAGTGCGGAGTTCCTGGCGGCGTCCTGGGCGAATGCGGCCGCGGGAAACGTCACGCCGATCGACCTGGGCTCCGCCTCATACCGAGAGCTGCACGACGTCGAGTGGGCGGCGCGTGAGCGCCAGCTGCGTTGGATGGGTGTCGGTCCGTTCGGTGACCTCGAGGTGGAGGCGGTCCGCTCATCGCTGCGCCCGTCGGAGGAGTACCACGGCGACATCGCCCGTGCCATCGCTGCGGTGGCGGCCGCGGCGAGAGCCGACTGGCGCGTCGTGCTCGTGACTGCGGGGCACGGACCGGCCGAGCGCTTCACCGAACAGCTGCGAGACGAGGGGATCCCGGCCGAGCTGGTCGCCGAGCTCGACCCGACTCGTCCGGCATCGGTGGTGCAGGTGACGACCGGCGTGATGGAGCACGGCCTGGTCAGCGACGAGCTCAAGCTCCTGGTCCTCACAGAGTCAGACCTCGTGGGGCAGCGTTCGTCGACCAAAGACATGCGACGCATGCCGTCACGTCGTCGGGCGACTGTGGATCCGCTCTCGTTGACTCCTGGCGACTACATCGTGCACGAGCAGCACGGTGTCGGAAAGTACGTCGAGATGGTGAGCCGAGAGGTGCAGGGGGCGACGCGCGAGTACCTGGTGATCGAGTACGCACCTGCGCGCAAGGGCCAGCCGGCCGATCGGCTATTCGTCCCCACCGACCAGCTCGATCTCGTGACCCGCTACGTCGGCGGTGAGGCCCCAGCGTTGCACCGACTTGGCGGAGCCGACTGGGCGAAGACGAAGGGACGGGCCCGGAAAGCGGTCAAGCAGATCGCCGCAGAGCTCGTGCGCCTCTACTCGGCGCGGCAGTCCGCGGTCGGCCATGCCTTTGGAGCAGACACCCCCTGGCAGCGAGAGCTGGAGGATGCCTTCCCGTACATCGAGACCATTGACCAGCTCGCGTGCATTGACGAGGTCAAGAGAGACATGGAGCTGCCGCTGCCGATGGACCGGCTGGTGTGCGGCGATGTGGGGTACGGAAAGACCGAGATCGCCGTGCGCGCCGCCTTCAAGGCAGTTCAGGACGGCAAGCAGGTGGCGATCTTGGTGCCGACCACCCTCTTGGTGCAGCAGCACACCAATACCTTCGCCGAGCGGTTCGGCGCCTTCCCGGTGACGGTGCGGGCACTATCCCGGTTCCAGAGCGACCGCGAGGCCACTGCGGTGCTGGCGGGCCTCGCCGACGGCAGCGTCGACGTAGTGATCGGTACCCATCGACTGCTGCAGGCCACGGCCCGCTTCAAGGATCTCGGCCTGGTGATCGTCGACGAAGAACAACGTTTCGGCGTCGAGCACAAGGAACACCTGAAGGCGCTGCGCACGCACGTAGACGTTCTGACGCTGTCAGCAACGCCGATTCCTCGCACCCTGGAGATGGCGCTGGGTGGGATCCGCGAGATGTCGACCATCCTCACTCCGCCCGAGGAGCGGCACCCCGTTCTTACCTTCGTCGGTGCCTACGACGAGAAGCAGATCGCAGCAGCGGTGCGCCGCGAGCTGCTGCGCGAAGGACAGGTCTTCTACATCCACAACCGGGTCGAGTCGATCGAGCGTGCCGGTGCGCGCATCCGCGATCTCGTGCCTGAGGCGCGAGTCGAGATAGCGCATGGTCAGATGTCAGAGGACGCGCTGGAGCGCATCATCATCGACTTCTGGGAGAAGCGGTTCGACGTCCTGGTGTGTACGACGATCGTCGAGTCCGGACTCGACATCAGCAATGCCAACACCTTGATCGTCGAACGCGGTGACATGCTCGGTCTCGCTCAGCTGCATCAGCTGCGGGGCAGGGTCGGGCGCGGACGTGACCGCGGTTACGCGTACTTCCTCTACCCGCCCGAGAAGCCCATGACCGAAGCAGCCCATGACCGGCTCGCCACGATTGCCCAACACACCGACCTGGGATCGGGCATGGCGGTCGCGATGAAGGACCTCGAGATCCGCGGGGCGGGAAACGTCCTCGGCGGCGAGCAGAGCGGTCACATCGAAGGGGTCGGGTTCGACCTGTACCTGCGGCTCGTGGGCGAGGCGGTTGCGGTCCTGAAGGGCGAGGCCGAGGGGGAGGCCCCAGAAGCTGCGGAGATCAAGGTCGAGCTTCCAGTGGATGCCCACATCCCCCACGACTGGGTTCCATCGGAGCGGGTCCGGCTGCAGGCGTACCAACGGATTGCGGATGCACACGACGCGGGCGCCCTGGCCGAGGTCAGGGGCGAGCTGGTCGACCGGTTCGGGCAGCTTCCAGAGCCGGTCGAGCGGCTCTTCGACGTGGCCGCCCTCAGGAGCCTGGTGCGCGAGAGCGGGTTGTCGGAGGTCGTCGCCCAGGGCGGCAAGGTGCGCTTCTTCCCGGTCGACCTGCCCGAGTCGGCGGCCATGAGGATCACTCGGCTCTACCCGGGCACGATCATCAAGCCCGCAGTCCGTACGATCCTGGTGCCGAGACCTTCCACGGCGCGGGTGGGCGGCCAGCCCCTTCGCGACGCCGCCCTCCTGCAGTGGGCGACAGACCTGATTGACGCGGTGCTGGTGGGCCAGAAGGCAGCTTGACGGTGTGTGGAACCTGACGAGGAGAACGGTGAAGCCGATGCGTGGTGCGAGGCGGCGTCGAGTCGCGCTGGCAGTCTCTGTCCTGGGTGTCCTTGGCATTCTCGTTCTCGGCGGGTGCTCCACCCAGAAGGCCGGCTCCGCGGCCGTGGCCGGCGACAACCGGCTGACCGAGACTGAGCTGACCGACCTCTTCGACGAGCTCGACGCGCTGTACGAGACCAATCCCGACGCCCAGCGACTCCCCGATGACCAGCTCACGCTGAGCGTTCTCTCGTGGTGGATCAACGAGCAGGTGATCGGAACCATTGCCCGTGAGAGAGACCTGACGGCCACGGCGGCACAGGTCGACGAAGTTCTGGGCGCTGACCCGGCACAGCGCGATGCCATCGCCCTGAGCAACGGCATTCCCCCGTCTCGCCTCGACGCCGCGGCGCAGGTGTTCGTCCTGAGCAACGCACTGACCGAGTCGCTGGCTGCCGGCGGCGCCCCAGCGGAAGAGGTCGATGCTCAGCTGGTTGCCCTTCTGCGCCAAACAGCCGACGACCTCGGAGTGTCGGTGAGCCCGCGGTTCGGCTCGTGGAACTCCGAGGCGGTGACGGTGGAACCACGAAACCCCGACCGGCTGTCGGCCCCCGCCGGTGGGGTGGTCCTTCCTCCCGAGCTCAACGCACCAGACCAGGGGTAGACCGTGCCGGGCCGGTCGGGTCACCTCTGTTTGTTGATCACGACCCACCGGGTAGCGGCTGGGCTGCTGACTCGTTCGGCCTGGCAGGTACTCGACGATGCGACAGTCAGGTTCGCGCATCCCGGGCACCCGCTGCTGCCCGCGCTTGCTGACGCGGGGCTTGAGGTGCTGACGGATCCGCCCGACACGTCGCGTGCCCTCGCTGGCCACTTGCTGGATGCCGCTCAAGGCGGGTCCGTGGTGTGGCTGGTCAGTGACGACGGCGACCCCGCCCTTACTGAGGCACTGGCTCCGGCTATCGCTGCGCGCGCCGAGAGCGGCACCGCGATCGAGCTGGAAGTCGTGCACGGGTCGTACGACCTGCCGGGTGCTCGACTGCTCGATGTCGTGGCGGTCATGGACCAGCTGCGTTCACCGGGCGGCTGCCCGTGGGACGCCGAACAGACTCACGCGTCGCTCGCCACGTACCTCGTGGAAGAGACGTTCGAGACCCTGGCCGCCATCGACGGCGACGACCCGGACGCACTCCGCGAGGAGCTCGGTGACGTCCTGCTCCAGGTCGCGTTTCACGCAAGGATCGGTGAAGAGTCCGAGGACCGTGCCTGGTCAATCGATGACGTGGCCTCCGGACTGGTCGACAAGCTGGTGCGACGACACCCGCACGTCTTCGGAGACACGGCAGCGCCCACCGCGGCCGACGTCGAGGAGCGATGGGCCGAGCTCAAGGCCGAGGAGCGTCCGAGACGATCGGTGGTTGACGGGGTGCCGCTCGCACTCCCGGCGCTGTCCCTGAGCGAGAAGCTGCTGAGCCGCAGCGTCCGAGCCGGCCTCGACATCGAGGTCGAAGAGCCAGACCTTCCTGACGAGATCGACGAGCAGGTGCTGGGCGCTCTGTTGTTCGGCATCGTCAGTGCTGCCAGGCGTCGCGGGCTCGACGCGGAGTCGGCCTTGCGGCGGTTCGCCCACGACTTCGCTGACCAGGCGCGCCGCGCGGGCCTGCCGACTACTGACGGGTAGTCTGAATCTGCAGCCCACCATCTCGAAGGAGTACCCCTCGTGGCGACCATCGACGCCCTGATCGCGCGTGAGATTCTCGACTCCCGGGGCAACCCCACGGTCGAGGTCGAGGTCGCACTCGACGACGGGACCATGGCACGGGCTGCGGTTCCCTCCGGCGCTTCCACGGGGGTGCACGAGGCGGTCGAGCTTCGCGATGGTGACCCGAGCCGCTACCAGGGCAAGGGTGTCGAGAAGGCCGTGATCGCCGTTGACGACGAGATTGCTCCGCAGCTGCTCGGCTACGAGGCCAGCGAGCAGCGGCTGATCGACCAGGTGATGCTCGACCTCGACGGCACGTCGAACAAGGCCCGGCTCGGCGCGAACGCGATCCTGGGCGTCTCGCTCGCCGTCGCCAAGGCGGCAGCCGAGTCTGCTGACCTTCCGTTGTTCCGATACCTCGGCGGTCCCAACGCCCACCTGCTGCCGGTGCCGATGATGAACGTGCTCAACGGCGGGGCGCACGCCGACACCGACGTCGACATCCAGGAGTTCATGATCGCCCCCATCGGTGCGGCGACGCTTGGTGAGTCGGTTCGCTGGGGCGCAGAGGTGTATCACACGCTCAAGGCAGTGTTGAAGGAGCGCGGACTGGGCACCGGTCTTGGCGACGAAGGTGGGTTTGCACCAAGCCTGCCGAGCAACCGCGACGCCCTCGATCTGTTGCTGGTGGCCATCGAGCAGGCGGGGTACACACCGGGCCGTGACGTCGCCGTGGCACTCGACGTGGCGGCGAGCGAGTTCTTCACCGATGGCGCCTACGTCTTCGAGGGTCAAGCTCGCGATGCCGAGTGGATGACCGACTACTACCTGGGGATCGTGCGCGACTACCCGCTCGTGTCGATCGAGGACCCGATGTCTGAAGACGACTGGGAGGGGTGGAAGCACGTCACCGGGTCGCTCGGTGACGTCGCGCAGATCGTCGGCGACGACAACTTCGTCACGAACCCGCAGCGTCTGCAGCGCGGGATCGATGAGGGAGTGGCGAACGCGCTCCTGGTCAAGGTCAACCAGATCGGGTCGCTCACCGAGACCATGGACGCCGTCGACCTGGCCCATCGCAACCGCTACAGCTGCATGATGAGCCACCGATCGGGCGAGACCGAGGACACCACCATCGCCGATCTCGCCGTGGCGACCAACTGCGGTCAGATCAAGACCGGCGCCCCTGCTCGCTCCGAGCGGGTGGCCAAGTACAACCAGCTGCTGCGCATCGAGGAAGAGCTCGACGACGCTGCGCGCTATTCCGGCGCGGCCGCCTTCCCGAGGTTCTCCGCCTAGCCATGGCCACCACCGACGACCGACGCCGATCGCGCGACCATCTTCAGGTTGTTGACGACCGTCCCTTGTGGGCCCGACTCACGGGGCGCGCTGTTGTGCTGATCCTGGTGGCGGCTGCACTCGTCATGACGTTGGCGTTTCCCATTCGTGAGTACCTGGCACAGCGTGCGGCGATCAGTGCGGCCGAAGAGCGTGCGGTGATGCTTGAGAACCGCGTCGGCAACCTGCAGGACCAAGTTGACCGGTGGCGCGACCCCGACTTCGTCGAGCAGCAAGCGCGTGAACGCCTGCACTACGTGATGCCGGGTGAGACGGGTTTGGTCCTGCTGTCTCCTGAGGACGTCGCCGAGGCGCGCAAGCCCGAGATCCCCGTCGCTGTCGAGCCCCAGGTGGCGTGGTTCGACACGCTGTGGGCATCGGTGCAGGAGGCGGACCAGCGGTGAGCGGCGCGGTTCCTGCTGCCGTGTCCGACGTCGACCGGGCAGCCGTTCACCGTCAGCTCGGCCGTGCGCCACGGGGAATGCTCGCGGTCGCCCATCGATGCGCGTGCGGAGAGCCGGATGTCGTGACGACCGCCCCGCGTCTGCCCGACGGAAGTCCCTTCCCCACCGTCTACTACCTCACCTGTCCGCGGCTGACCTCGGCGGTCAGCACCCTCGAGGCCGAGGGTCGCATGCGGCAGATGCAGGAGCGTCTGGCCGATGACCCGCAGCTGGGCGATCGCTATCGCGCTGCGCACGAGAGCTACCTCGCTGATCGAGAGGCGCTGCAGAGCGTTCCTGAGACCGCCGGGATCTCAGCAGGTGGGATGCCCGATCGGGTGAAGTGCCTGCATGTCCTGGTGGGTCAGTCGCTGGCGTCCGGGGCCGGCGTGAACCCCTTCGGAGACGAAGCGCTGGCCGAGATCGATGAGCGTGGCCTGGTCCGCGGCCTCACGTGCGCCCAGCGGAGCACCGAGTCGTGAGCGTGAAGAGAGTCGCGGCGATCGACTGCGGCACGAACTCGGTGCGGCTTCTGATCGCCGAGGCCGATGAGGCCTCTGGCCTGCTGAACGACGTGGTCAGAGAGATGCGCATCGTGCGGCTCGGCGAGGGGGTAGACGCGACCGGCCGGCTCGGCGCCGCCGCTCTGCACCGTGCTTTTGGTGCGGTCGACGAGTATGCCGCCATGATCGAGCGCTCGAACGTGGACGCCGTCAGGTTCGTGGCGACGTCGGCCACCCGCGATGCCGAGAACCGGGACGAGTTTGTGTCGGGCATCCGGGGCCGACTCGGCGTTGAGCCTGAGGTCATCTCCGGTGCAGAGGAAGCTCAGCTCTCGTTCACCGGAGCCACCGGCACCCTGGAGATCGCCGGAGCCGCCACTCCCTGTCTCGTGGTCGACATCGGCGGTGGGTCGACCGAGTTCGTGATGGGTGAGCCTGGCCGCGCCCCGACCGCGTCCGCCTCGATCGACATCGGATGCGTGCGGATGACCGAGCGTCACTTCGTCACAGATCCGCCGTGGCCGGCGGAGGTCGCCGCGGCACGAGACGACATCGACGCTGCCATCGCAGAGGTCGCCAAGAGCGTGCCCCTGCGCCAGGCTGGTTCCTTGGTCGGCTTGGCCGGATCGGTCACGACCGTGGCTGCGTTGGCGCTGGGCATGTGGGAGTACGACTCCACGAAGATCCACGGCGCGGTGATCACGGCAGCAGACATCCATCGCGTGTGCGAGGAACTGCTCTACGCCAACCGCGACAAGCGCTCGGCGAACCCCGTGGTGCACCCGGGCCGGGTCGACGTCATCGCTGCCGGGTCGTTGGTGCTCTCGGCGATCGTCGCCTACACCGGGCTCCCCGAGATCTTGGTCAGCGAACACGACATCCTCGACGGGATCGCCGCCTCTCTCACGACGGCCACCTGACGCCACACCAGGTGACCGGTCTCGAGCGGGGCTTGCCGTGGCGTCTGTCGGGGAGGTATCCACCCGGGCCGGTCTGAGACAGGATGGAGCCGGTAGTCGACGCCCAGGAGGATTGATGGCAGAGCGCGTGACGTTCGCGAGCAACGGCGGCAAGTGCGGCGGGCTCTTCGCCGTGCCGGCCTCGGGTCGGGGGCCCGGTGTCGTGGTGATCCAGGAGTGGTGGGGTCTGGTGCCCCATGTCGAGAACCTCGTCGACCGGTTCGCCCAAGCGGGGTTCGTGGCGATCGCGCCTGACCTCTACCACGGTGCGAAGACTGATGAGCCTGATGAGGCGATGCGCATGATGATGGCGCTGGCCATGGACCCAGCTGCGCGAGACATCGCCGGCGCTGCCCGCTTCCTCTTCGAGAGCGACCCCACGAACGGCAGTGGGATCGGTGCTGTGGGCTTCTGTATGGGTGGGTCCCTGGCCCTGTGGTCGGCAACGCTCGCTCCGCAGCTGACGGCGGCTGTCGGCTTCTATCCGGCGCTGCCCTGGGAGCGGATGAGCCCCGAGTGGCCGAACTACCAGGGCAAGGCGGCGATGATCCACTGCTCGGAGGAAGACGGCACCTCCGCAGCCACCGGCATCCAGCAGGCCAAGTCGGCGATCGAGGCGGCCGGCGGAAGCGTCGAGACCTTCGACTACCCCGGCACCCAGCATGCCTTCTTCAACGACGAACGCCCCGAGGTCTTCGACGCCTCTGCTTCGGCCACGGCGTGGGAGCGGACGACCGCCTTCCTTCACGACCGGCTCTCGGATTGAGCCCAGCGATCGCGCCTGCGAACGACGCCGGGTCGGTCGCTGCGGCGGCTGCCGAGGCGGACACCCTGGCGCGGCTGGACGCCGAGGTCAGTGCGTGCCGGGCCTGCCCACGCCTGGTGCAGTGGCGCGAGCACGTCGCTCTCGAGAAGCGGCGCGCGTTCGCCGACGACGACTACTGGGGTCGTCCCGTTCCCGGCTTCGGGGATCCGCGCCCGCGCATCCTCATTGTGGGCCTGGCGCCTGCTGCGCACGGTGCCAACCGAACGGGCCGCATGTTCACTGGCGACCGCAGCGGTGACTGGCTCTACGCCGCACTGCACCGAGCCGGGCTTGCCAGCCAACCGACATCAGTCGCCATCGACGACGGTCTCCGGCTCAGGGGTGTGCGGGTCACGGCAGCCGTGCGCTGTGCTCCGCCGGCGAACCAGCCCACGCCCGACGAGCGGAACACCTGTGCGCCGTGGTTGGACGCTGACCTCCGTCTGGCACCGGACGCGCGCGTGCTGCTGGCGCTGGGTGGAGTGGCGTGGGCAGCGTCGCTGTCGGCCGTGGCGCGGACCGGCGTCACGTTGCCCCGGCCGCGTCCCCGGTTCGGCCACGGTGCTGAAGCGGTCCTGGAGCGCTGGACGGTGGTCGGCTCGTTCCACCCGAGCCAGCAGAACACCTTCACCGGCCGGCTCACCGAGACAATGCTCGATGACGTGGTCGCGAGAGCCCGAACGATAGGTGGCCTCAATGCATAACTTGACATCAAGGTTTTGCCTCGGCGTCCACCGGTGGGGTTGCGCACCCTCCCTAGATTGGGCGCCATGAGTGCTGCCCCCGCTACCCGACCTGAGCGTCCCCGGATCCTGATCGTCGGGGGCGGGTACGTCGGGTTGTACACCGCCATGCGTCTACTCAAGAAGCTGCGCACCGATGAGGCGGTCGTGACGGTCGTCGACCCGCGGTCGTACATGACGTACCAACCTTTCCTGCCAGAGGCGGCTGCCGGCGCGGTCTCGCCGCGCCACCTCGTGGTGCCGCTACGGCGCGTCCTGCGGGGAGCAGAGATCATCACGGCCAAGGTCACCGAGGTCAACCACGAGGAACGCCGCGCAACGGTCCAGCCACTCGAGGGTGCGGCCTACTCCCTCGAGTACGACCACCTCGTGATGGCCGTGGGCTCGGTGTCGCGCACCCTTCCGATCCCAGGGTTGGCCGAGTGGGCGACGGGCTTCAAGACCGTGGAGGAGGCCATCCAGCTGCGCAACCGCGTGCTCGAGTGCCTGGACATCGCGGAGTCGACGCACAGCCCCGACATCCGTGAGCGCAACCTCAACTTCGTGATCGTCGGCGGTGGGTTCGCCGGTGTCGAGGCGTTGGCCGAGCTGGAGGACATGGCCAGGTACACGACCCGCTACTACCCGAGCATCGATCCGGACGATGTGAAGTTCCACCTGGTCGAAGCGGCCGGGGTGATCCTTCCCGAGGTCGGCCCAGAGATGGGCGTGTGGACCTTGGAGGAGCTGCGCAACCGCGGTATCGACGTCAAGCTCGAGACCCGACTTGAGTCCTGTGTGGGCGGCCGCGTGGTGCTGTCGGACGGTACGACGTTCGACTCCGAGACGGTGGTCTGGACGGCCGGGGTCAAGGCGAGCCCGGTGCTGGGAAACACCGACCTGCCGCTCAACGAGCGGGGCCGGCTGCTGGCCGACGCCACGCTGGGTGTCGTGGGCGTGGCGAACGCTTGGGGGGCGGGCGACGGTGCTGCTGTCCCCGACCTCACGACTGACGACGAGCGCGAGTGTGCACCGAATGCCCAGCACGCCGTTCGCCAGTCGAAGGTCTTGGCCGACAACCTGATCGCCTCCCTGCGGGGTCGCCCGCTGCAGGAGTACAAGCACAAGTACGTGGGGTCGGTTGCCGGACTGGGGCTGTACAAGGGGGTGGCCAACGTCTACGGCGTCAAGCTCAAGGGCGTCCCGGCCTGGTTCATGCATCGCACGTACCACATGAGCCGAGTGCCGACGCTGAACCGCAAGATCCGCGTGGTTGTCGACTGGACGATGGCGCTCTTCTTCCAGCGTGAGATCGTCTCGCTCTGGTCGATGCACGAGCCGTTCAACGAGTTCCAAGAGGCGGCAGCCCCGGCGAAACGGAAGGCACCACCGGCCAGCTGAGGTCCCCTTTCGCAGCCGAAGCCCTAGCCTGGGGGCGCCGCCCGGATGGCGTAACTGGCAGCCGCTGACCACTTAAAATGGTCTGCCGAAAGGCGTGTGGGTTCGAGTCCCACTCCGGGCACGAGGGAACGGCGTCGCGGTCCCCCCATCAGGGGGACCCGGCTGTACTCACACCCGAAATGAGTTACCGTTGTCTTGCCGGCTACCCGCTGGCAAGTCATGGTGGACGACGCACCAGCTCACGAAAGGGTCGATCGGTCCTGATGGAATCACGAAACCCCGTCCTCACGCGGATGGAGCAGGAAGCCAAGGCGAACGGTGGCTACGCCGGATTCGGCACAGCGACCGCCACCCAAGCGCCGCCTGTTGGCTCCGATGCCCCGCCGGCGATGCCGGTCGAGATGACTCCGGCCGGTCGGGCCATGACGATCAACGACGTCGTGGTGCGCACCGCCACGATGTTCGTTCCGCTGCTGATCACCGCCTACTTCGCGTGGACGCTGCAGGTGGGCTTCGGCATCGTGCTCATCGCGATGTTCGTCGCGCTCGGCCTCGGATTCTGGGGTGCCCTGTCCAAGACAGTCCGGCCCGTCGTCTTCTTGGCCTACGCCACAGTCGAGGGAGTGGTTGTCGGCGGATTCAGCTTCTGGATGCAGGAGTACGTCAACCAGAGCCAGTGGGCCGCCGGAAACGCGGACCCGCCGAACATCGTGCTGCAGGCAGTACTCGGAACACTTGCGGCATTCGCCGCCATGCTCTTCCTCTACGGAACTCGCATCATCAAGGTCACCGGCCGGTTCAAGAAGATGATGATGATCGCCTTCCTGGCCTACTTCGGTATTGCCCTTGCGAGCCTGGTCGGAGCGATCTTCGGACTCAACGACGGGTGGGGCTTCTACGGCATGGACGGCCTCGGCATCCTGCTCTGCGCCGCCGGTGTTGCCCTGGCCTCGTTCTCGCTCGTCCTCGACTTCGATGCCATCGAGACCGGGGTCAAGATGGGTGTCCCCGAGCGTGAGTCGTGGCGGGCCGCCTTCGGGCTCACCGTCACCCTCGTCTGGCTCTACCTCGAGCTCTTGCGCCTGCTGGCGATCCTCAACCGCAACTAGGCCCGCCGTACCTCACAGCAAAGGGGCCGCCGCACCGTTCACACGGTCGGCGGCCCCTTCGTCTGTGGGCCGGGCGCTGCAGCCCGAGTAGCTACTGGACGCGTCTGGCCGCTCGCACCTTGTCGTACTCGTGGACGACAGCGGTGGCGTAGCTATGCGGAATCTCGTGCTCGTCCTGCAACCAATGGACGCGCTCTTCAAACCGGGTCAGCGAAGGGCCGTCCTGCACCACCTGGAACCACTCGTCGATCGGCTTGCCGGTCGCCTGGGGAAGCCGGGCGACCAAGTTCGCGTGGGTCTCTTCGGAGTGGTGCAGAGAAGACATGGCAACTCCCGTTGCTGGAGGAGAACGTGGCTCTACCGTGCCCCAGTGTGCCCCGCGCCGCAAGACCCGAAAGGTCCCGAGATAGCGTGCCGACGTGGGAACCCTGGACAGCGACCGGGCGACGCTTCGGCGACTGTGCGATCGTCTCCGGTCAGCGTCAGAGGTGCGGCTGACGAGGCCGGTCGAGCGGCTGGGCGAGGCCTCGGTCGCCGAGGCCGCCCACACGCTGGCTCTGTGGTCGGTATCGGCGCAGGGCCTGGCTCACCGGGTGCCACGGCTGCACCCGCTGGCGAGCGGAGACCAGCTCACCGTCGTAGGCACCGAGTTCCTGGACTGGGTGGGCGACGAGCCTGGCCGGCGAGATGCGCTCGCCGAGTGGAGAGAACGGATCGACCAGCTCAGAGCGGCCATCTAGCGCGGCGCCGGGGCCTAGCGGCCGCCGGTTGCCGTGGTCTGCGGGCGCCGCAGGCGTAGTAGCCCGCGGACGCGAGACCCTCGGTCGCTCATGACCTCGGCCCCGGCGATCTCGGCCGCCCGGGCAGCGGCCTGCGCCAGGTCCAGGTTGGCCGCGTTCTTCTGGGGCTGGGCGGGCTGCGTCACTGCGTCGGAGAGGCTGGGGACGATGGCCTCGCCGAAGGCCCGGTAGCCGGCGACTGACGGGTGGAACTGGTCGGGCCCGAACATCGTGTCGGGATGGGCGTGGAACTCCGGGCCCAACAGGTCGGCAACGGCGACGCTTCGCGCCCCGGCGGCGACTGCGGCGACGGTCTGGGCCGCCGCCAACGACCGGCTCCAGCGTCGTGCCACCCAGCGCAGGGGGTGCGGGATCGGCCGGATCGTCCCGAGGTCGGGACAGGTCGCGACGACGACCTCCACGTTGTGCTCGCGCAGCCGCTCAATGGCGGTCGTGAGCAATGCCACCGATCGCCCGGGCGGGATGCGGTGCGTCACGTCGTTGGCGCCAACGGCGATCACCGCGACGTCCGGCCAGTCCTGGCCGATCGAGTCGATCTGTCGCTGCAGGTCAGCGCTCTGCGCACCGACGACCGCCACGCAACGCAGCTGGACCGAGCGGCCGAGCTGGGCTGCCAGTCCGGCGGCGATGACAGCGGCGGTCGTGTCCTCGGCGCGCTCGACGCCGAAGCCAGCCGCTCCGGAGTCGCCAAAGACCACCAGGTCGATCAGGTCTCCACCGGTTCCGTAGGTGGCGTCAGCGACCGGAGGCATTGTTCGGGGCTCACCGATCCGGTGTCTGGCCAGCCTCGACTGCCCCAGCAGGACGCCGTAGATGGCGCCACCGGCGCCGACGAGTCCTGCGCCGCCGACGGCCGCCGCGGAGGCGATGGCCCGCGCTCGACTGGCTCGACTCACCGGGCCTCCTCTTGCGGGTTTCGTGGCAGCTGATCGGCGATCTACGGTAGTCGACAAGTGGGCTGCGCAGGCAGTGTGCTGGCCGGTCGTAGGCTGCAGGATGTGGAAACCTACGACTCGGTCATCGACCTGATCGGCAACACCCCGCTCATCCGCCTGCACAAGGTGACCCACAGTGGGGGGGCGCCGGTGTACGCGAAGGTGGAGTACTTCAACCCTGGCGGCTCGGTCAAGGACCGGATCGCGCTGCGCATGGTGGATGCCGCCGAGCGCGATGGTCTGCTGAAGCCGGGGGGCACGATCGTGGAGCCCACCTCCGGCAACACCGGAGTCGGTCTGGCTCTGGTTGCCCAGCAGCGCGGCTACTCGTGCGTCTTCGTCGTGCCAGACAAGGTCAGCCAAGACAAGATCAACGTGCTGAAGGCGTACGGCGCCGAGGTGGTCGTCTGCCCGACGGCCGTCCCTCCCGAGCACCCCGACTCGTACTACAACGTGAGTGACCGGTTGGCTCGCGACATTCCGAATGCGTGGAAGCCCGACCAGTACGCGAACCAGAACAACCCGATGTCGCACTACGAGCAGACCGGCCCCGAGCTGTGGCGTCAGACGGACGGACGCATCACGCACTTCGTGTCAGGAGTGGGCACGGGCGGAACCATCACGGGTACCGGTCGCTACCTCAAGGAGTCGTCCGACGGACGAGTCCAGATCATCGGGGCTGACCCTGAGGGCTCGGTCTACTCCGGAGGAACCGGTCGCCCCTATCTCGTCGAGGGAGTGGGCGAGGACTTCTGGCCGACCACGTACGATCCGTCGCTTGTCGACGAGGTCATTGCGGTCAGTGACGCCGACTCCTTCGCGATGACGCGGCGCCTGGCGCGCGAAGAGGGCTTGCTCGTGGGTGGTTCGTGCGGCATGGCCGTGGTGGCGGCCGTCCAGGTCGCAGCGCGACTCACCGCCGACGACATGGTCGTCGTCATCCTCCCCGACTCCGGACGCGGCTACCTCTCCAAGGTCTTCAACGACGAGTGGTTGGCGCAGTACGGGTTCCTGCCCGAGCAGGCAGAGAGCCAGTCGGTCGGCAACGTGCTGCGCACCAAGGGTGGTGACCTGCCGACGTTCGTCCACACGCACCCGAACGAGACCCTGGCCGAGGCGATCGAGATCCTGCGCGAGTTCGGCGTCTCCCAGATGCCCGTGGTGCGGGCCGAGCCGCCGGTCATGGCCGCCGAGGTAGCCGGGTCGGTCATCGAGCGCGACCTGCTGGATGCTCTCTTCACCGGAACGGCGAAGCTCTCTGACCGGGTGGAGGACCACATGTCGCCAGCCTTGCCGGGCATCGGGGCCGGCGAGCCCGCGTCGGCGGCGGTCAGTGCGCTGAAGGAAGCAGATGCCGTGGTCGTCCTCGAGGATGGCAAGCCCATCGGGGTGCTGACGCGTCAAGACTTGCTCGGGTTCCTCGCTACCTAGCCACTACCGGAGTCGTGATGTCAGTGAGGAGACCGCGGTGAGCTCGCCCTTTCGCCTTCCGCGGGCCCAGCCCGTCGACGACCTGGCTGAGCGGTTGCCGCTGCGGCGAGCTGTGCCGCTCGTGGCCGTCGAGACGGGCGGTCTGGCCGTTCTGCTCATCCTGTACGCGGCGCTGCACGCACAGCAGAGCGTGCTGGCGCCGCTCCTGGTGCCGCCGGCCGTCAGCTTTGTCCTCGTCGTGGCCAACCCGACGGCGGCCAGTGCCCGGCCGGGTCGGATCGTTGCTTCCTACCTGATCGCGGGGTTCTTCGGGCTGGGGCTGGCGCTGGCGTCCGGCCCGGTGCTCCTGGACGCCCTGGTGGCCGGATCGCTGACACTGCTGCTCATGCACCTGGTGGGAGCCCTGCACTCACCGGCGATAGCGATCGCGATGATCGCGGCGCTGGCCGACTTCGGCCCAGCGGATGCGGCACGGGCCCTGCCGCTGCTCTGCGCGCTGGCCGTCCTGGTTGCGGTACTCGCCTGGGCCGTGCACCGGGTCATGGCGGACGCCACCTACCCCGAACGGCTCTGGTAGGCCCCCCCTTCTCCGATTGCGGAAGTTTGGTGGGGCTATAGCCCCACCAAACTTCCGCAATGTTGGTAGCGGCGAGATCTAGGCCGGGTAGGGGACGCCGGTGTTGGCGTGGCAGTCGTAGCCGTTCGGCACCTTCGCCAGGTACTGCTGGTGGTAGTCCTCGGCGTAGTAGAAGTGCGGCGCGGGGAGCAGCTCGGTGGTGATGGCGCCGAGGCTGACCTTGATCAAAGCAGCTTGGTAGACATCGCGGGACGCCTCGGCGGCCTGGCGCTGGTCGTCGCTCGTCCAGTAGAGCGCTGACCGGTACTGCGAGCCCCGGTCGTTGCCCTGCCGGAATCCCTGCGTCGGGTCGTGGGTCTCCCAGAACACCTTCAGCAGGTCTCCGTACGACACGACGGCGGGGTCGTAGACCACGCGAACGGCCTCGGTGTGCCCGGTCAGACCGGTGCAGGTCTCGTCGTAGGTGGGGTTCGGGGTCTCGCCGCCTTGGTAGCCCACGGCCGTGGTGTAGACGCCCCCAAGCTGCCAGAAGCGCCGCTCGGCGCCCCAGAAGCAGCCCATGCCGAAGAACGCCTCGGCCATGCCTTCGGGAACCGGCCCGGCAAGTGGCGTCCCGAGCACGGCATGTCTCTCGGGAACGGTGAAAGCCGGTTGGCTGCGACCGGGCAAGGCCTGGTGGGAAGCGGGCAGGGTGGCGGATGGGCGTCCGAACAGCACGAGTACCTCCTTAGGGGTAGCCACGGGCTTAACCACGGCACCCCACCTGCCGATTCCCTCAGGACGGAGGCTTGTGGGGGTCACGGAGGGTAACGATGCGGAGCATGCGCGTTCCGGCGCTGGTGCTGGGTCTTGTGCTGCTCTCGTCGGCCGCTGGGCTCACCTGGCAGACCACGCAGGCCGCCAACGAGAACGCCAACAACCAGGACTCCGAGCTGCGGACGGCCGCTGCCAACACCGAGGTCTTGATCAGCAAGCAGTTCGAGCGGGCCGGGGCGATCGGGCTGCTCACTGCCCAGGACACCGTGTTCAGTCAGTTCTTCAACGCGCCCGGAAGCACCGAAGCGAAGGTCGCGTCCGACACCGCTACCCGGCAGGACATTGTCGACCTTCTCGTGTACCAGCAGACCCTGTTCCCCGGGTCGATCGCGCGGTCAGGGCTGGCCGATGCGCGGACCGGAGCCGAGATCGCCGAGGTGGTCAATGAGTTCCCTTCCCCACCGGTCACCCTCGAGGCCAACGCCGACAAGAAGCTGCCCTTCTTTGACGACGTGCTGGCTCTGCGGAAGGGCTGGCTCTACCAGTCGGCTCCCTACTTCTCCAAAGAGACCAACGAGTGGGTCATCGGTAACGCTACGACCGTCGTCGTGGGCGGTCAGAAGACAGGCGTCCTGTACTTCGAGCTGACGATGAGCGCTCTTCGCACGCAGGCGCTGGCCCGCGAGGGTGACGCAACGATGCGCATCGTCACGGAGGGGACCGGCGAGGTCGCGATCGACAGCCGATCCGCGCAGGTCTCATCAACAGAGTTCGGTCAGACCCAAGATGCGACCTTCACCACAGCAGCCCAGACATTCGGCACGTCGGGCCTCACGACCATCGGTGACGAACGCATCGCCTATGTGCAGATGGAACCCGCGGAGACCCTCCAACTTGTCAACGAGAGCAACTGGCTCGTCGCAGCGTCCCAACCCCTGGTCGTCACCGGGCTCGCTGCTGCCATTTCTCCGCTGCTGATTGCCCTGCTGGCGTTGGGCATCCCGCTGCTTGCCTATGCCGTGTTCTCCTACGCCCGCTACTTCCGCCGGAGCAAGGAGAGCTCCCGCGAGATGAAGACTGACCGCGACCACCTCAACGACCGCCTTGGCGACCTGACGGAGGCGCTGAACCAGGCATCGGCCGGCAACCTCGCCGTGCAGCTTCCGGTCGACTTCAACGACGAACGTCTGGCCGTCCTTGCCCAGTCCTTCGAAAGCACCCTTGAGCGGCTGCGTGCGCTGGTGGCCCAAGCCCAGGGACACGGAGCTCAGCTGGCCCAGGCTGCCGTGCAGATGCGTGCAACTGCGCAGCAACAGGCCGGTTCAGCCAACGAGCAGTCCGCAACGGTGACGGAGACGACTGCAACCGTGGAGGAGCTGGCGGCGACGGCGGCTCAGATTGCTGACACGGCTGGGTCGGTGGCTCGCGTGGCGTCGGAGACGTTGGCGTTGACCGATGAAGGCCGTGGCGCAGTGGCTGAGTCGGTCGAGGCGATGGACCAGATTCGGACGGTGGTCGATCAGATCGGGGTGTCCTCTGCGGGCTTGGGGGACAAGATCGCGCAGGTGGGTCAGATCTTGACGTTGATTGACGAGTTGTCAGAGCAGACGAACTTGTTGGCGCTGAATGCGGCGATCGAGGCTGCTCGTGCCGGTGAGCACGGGCGTGGGTTTGCTGTGGTGGCTGCCGAGGTGCGGAAGCTGGCGGAACGGGCGCAGGAGTCGACCTCGCAGATCCAGGGCATTGTGACCGAGATCCAGGCGCACACGCGGTCGACCGTTGTCGCGTCGGAGGAAGGCGCCCGGGCTGCTGAGCGCGGTGCGGGTAAGGCGGCTGGTGCGGTGGTGGCGTTGGACCGAATTGCCGCCATGGTGGACGAGGCGACGAGTGCGGCTGAGGAGATCAGCATCGCGACGCAGCAGCAGCGGTCAGCCTCTGACCAGGTCGTGGTCGCGATGACTCAGGTGGCCGACGTCTCCCGCCAGTACGCGGCCGGCTCGAAGCAGACGGCAGCGGCGTCGGCGCAGATCACGACACTGGCCGCGGCGATGCAGGACTCCATTGCCACCTTCCAGGTCGAAGGCAGCGAGCGCAGGCTCGAACCCGAGGTCCCCGATCAGCCGGACGCCACCAGGTCGGTTGGCGAGTTCGACGCCGTTGCTCCTGAGGGTGTGAGCGTCCGCTAGCCGTGGGGTTAGGGTCACGGTGTGACTCACGAATTCGAGACGATTGCCCTGCATGCCGGCCAAGAGCCTGACCCCCAGACCGGCGCGGTTGTACCGCCGATCCACCAGGTCTCCACCTTCAAGCAAGACGGTGTGGGCGGGTTGCGCTCCGGTTTCGAGTACAGCCGGTCGGCCAACCCCACGCGCACGGCCCTTGAGGAGTGCCTGGCTGCGATCGAAGGAGGGACGCGTGGTTTGGCGTTCGCGTCTGGATTGGCGGCCGAGGACACCTTGCTGCGCGCCGTCTGCAAGCCCGGCGACCACATCATCATCCCGAACGACGCGTACGGCGGCACCTTTCGGCTGATCGCCCAGGTGTTGACCACCTGGGGAGTGGAGTACACCCCCGTACCTCTCTCGGAGCCGGACGCAGTGCGCGCGGCAATGCGCCCGACGACGACGGTGGTCTGGGTCGAGACGCCGACAAACCCGTTGCTGTCGATCGCCGACATCTCGGCTCTGGCTGCGATCGCCCACGGTTCCGGCGCGCTGCTCGTGGTTGACAACACCTTCGCCTCGCCGTACCTCCAGCAGCCGCTGTCCCTCGGCGCCGACGTGGTCGTGCACTCCACGACCAAGTACCTCGGCGGTCACTCCGATGTGGTGGGAGGCGCCTTGGTCTCGTCCGACCCAGAGCTGGGCGAGCGTCTGGCCTACCACCAGAACGCCATGGGGGCAGTGGCCGGACCCTTTGACAGCTGGTTGGTGCTGCGTGGCATCAAGACTCTCGCCGTGCGGATGGACCGGCACGGTGAGAACGCGGCCGCGGTCGTCGACCTGCTCACGTCGCACTCGCAGGTGCGCCAGGTTCACTACCCGGGGCTACCTGACCACCCGGGCCATGATGTGGCTGCCAAGCAGATGCGTGGCTACGGCGGCATGGTGTCGTTCCAGGTTGCCGGCGGTGAGCAAGCGGCGGTTGAGATGGTCAACCGAACCGAGATCTTCACGCTCGCCGAGTCATTGGGAGGCGTGGAGTCCCTGATCGAACACCCGGGTCGCATGACCCACGCATCGGCGTCGGGCAGCCCCCTGGAGGTCCCCGCAGACTTGGTCCGCCTCAGTGTCGGTCTCGAGCACTCGCACGATCTCGTGGCTGACCTGCAGAACGCGCTCGGCTGAGACGACCGGTGTCGTCGCTCTACGTCTGCGCAGACTTCGGGTCGACCTTCACCAAGGTTGTCGCTGTCGACGCCGGCGGCCGGCTGGTCGCGACCGGGTCGTCACGGACCACGGTGGACAGTGACGTCATGGAGGGTCTGGACGCCGCCCTCGCTGATGCCGGAGTCAGGCTCGGACCCGACGTTGAGGTACTGGCGTGCAGCTCCGCCGGCGGCGGCCTGCGGATCGCGGTCGTGGGGTACGAGCGGGCCATCACCGCTGAGGCGGGATACCGCGTAGGGCTCTCTGCGGGCGGACGCGTCTGCCACGTGACGTCCGGTGAGCTGACCCCAGGTGCGATCGATGAGATGCGAGACGCTCGACCTGATGTCGTCCTGCTCGTGGGCGGGACCGACGGTGGCAACGCTGAGGTGCTCGTGCACAACGCCCGAGCGATCGCCAAGGCGCGGCTCGACCTACCGGTCGTCGTGGCCGGGAACGCCGATGCCAGTGATCACGTGGTGCGGATCCTTCGCAGATCACGGACGGCGGTGTCCCTTGCGCACAATGTGCTGCCCAAGATCGGCGAGCTCGACCCACGATCAGCACGAGAAGCGATTCGCGAGGTCTTCATCAGCCACGTGATCGGCGGCAAGCACCTGTCGTCCCGCGTCGATCTGTCCACGTGGGTGCAGGCGGCCACTCCCGATGCGGTGCTCTCCGGGGTCGAGCTGCTCGCCGACGGAACCGATGAGCACCCAGGCGTTGGCGACGTGGTGGTCGTCGACGTCGGAGGCGCCACGACCGACGTGTACTCGGTGACGTCGCCCGATCTCGACGACGATCCCGCCGAGCGAGAAGCCGTGGCGACGATGTGGCGCAGTCGAACGGTCGAAGGAGACCTGGGGGTCCGCTGGAATGCGCCCGGCATCGTCGAGGCAGCGCTGCGTGAGGGCTTCCTGGTCGACGAGACGGCGAGCGTTCTGGTTGAGGCAGCCGAGGCCCGGCACGCCGATCCGGGATACCTGCCTGCGACCGAGGACGAGCGGGCCATCGACCGAGAGCTGGCCCGGCTGGCCGCCGCCGTTGCCCTCCGTCGGCATGCACGGCCCCACACCGCCGGCGCGGTTCGATATCCGGGCAAAGATCTCAGCCGGGTCTCAGCGGTCGTGGGGTCTGGTGGGGTCTTGCGGCACAGTCCTCCCGATGAGGCGGCTGCCCTGGTGGAGGCGGCAGTCTCCGACCCCGCTGGGGGATGGCGCACCCCTGAGCGAGCGAGCTCGTTGGTCGACGGCCGCTACGTTCTTGCAGCTGCCGGGTTGATCAGCCGCACAGACCGCGAGGCGGCGATGAGGCTGCTCGAGGGATCGTTGCTCTCTCGGTCGGCTCGCTAGCTCTGGGGAGAGCCTCGGCGCAACGTCTCTGGCATCGCGATGGCCGTAGCGGTTCCCATCAGACAGACGGCCGCGGTCGCGGCGAACGCCCAGGAGAACGAGAGGGTGTCGACCAGCACTCCGGCGATCAGCGGCCCGGCAAAGGCCCCCAGGTCGGAAGACATCTGGAAGACGGCGATGGCCGGGCCTCCGCGACCGTGAACGACGTCGCCCACGACCGCTGTGCTGCTCGTGCCGATGAGTGCTGACCCGAATCCGAACAGGACCATGGCGAAGGCGTACGGGGCGATGGCTTCAGATCCTGCGAGCACGATGAACGCGACGGCTACGAGCACAGAGCCGGCGATCATCGAGGGTCGTCGTCCGCGCATGTCAGACGATCGACCGGCCGGGATGAGAAGCAGTCCTTGCGCTAGCGCAGAGATGAAGATCCCAATGCTGACCCAGGACTCCGACAAGAGCATCGCTTCGGTGACAAAGAGCGGAAGAACCGACCCACGGATGCCGAAGAGAGACCAACCCGTGGCGAGGTTGTTGGTGATGGCTGCCCAGTAGGCACGCTGACGAACTGCGACAGCAAAGGGAGTCGGGGCGACGTCGGTGCCGGCGGACGCTTCGTGTTCCTGAAGCTTGCTCTGCGCGAGAAAGACCAGTCCGATCGACCCAGCGATCAACAGAGTGGCCGAGTAGACGAAGAAGGGCAGTCGGATCGAGATCGCGACGAGCGGGGCGCCGAAGAGGGGTCCCGTGACACCTCCGATCAGGAAACCGCCCTGAAAAGCGAGCGCGGCCCGCCCTCGCTGGTCGGGCAGAACCACGCGCAGAAGCAACGCGTAGGCCGCGACCGTGAACATGGCAGACCCGACGCCTCCGGCACCTCGCAGCAGGAGGAGCTGCCAGTAGTTCTGCGCGAGGCCAGCCATCGCGCTGGAGATTCCGACGATGAAGATGCCGGTACCGAGAATGAGACGTTCGCCTGTGCGGTCGACCAGCCACCCAGCCAGCGGAGACGAGGCGAACCGGGTCAGCGCGAAAATCGACACCACGGCGGCGGCGGCCGTGGTGGAGACGCCGAACTCCTTCGCGAAGGGCGCGATGACGGGAAACACGATGCCGAATCCGACGGCGACGGCGAAAGCCACAGCGGTGAGCACGGCGACCTCGCGAGGGAGGCCCCGGAAGGTCGATGCGACCCATTCCCGGGGCCTGGCCAGAAGGTGCACAGGCTGATCCAACCACCAGCGCACCAGCCCTGAGCCGGATGGGTGGCGCCTCTGCAAGATGGGTGCGGTGCGCGCCGCGATCGGCCACGATGAGGTGATGGTCTCCTGTGGCTCTGGCGTCGCGGTGGGGTTCGACCTCTCGCGGACTGCGGTCATCGCTGCATCGCGAGCGATGGCCGAGCTCAGCGCACCCCCTGAGTTCGCCTGCATCTTCGTCAGGGCCGCCAATCCGGCGGACGTGGCCGCTGCCCTGTCGGCTGCTCAACGAACCATCGGTGCTCCCCACAGCATTGGGTGCTCCTCGTCGCACGGAGTGATCGGCGGCGGGCACGGCATCGAGGACGTCTCGGCTGTCAGCGTGTTCGTTGCGGCCGGGACCGAGCTCACCGTCCGCTCGTTCCACCTCGAGGTGATGCCGACGCCGGAGTCGATCGCCGTTGTCGGTGTTCCGCCGATCGAGCCCGGCGACCAGGTGACGATCGTGCTGGCTGATGCCTACTCGTTCCCCGTCGAGGGTTTTGTCGAACAGTCGGCACAGTCGTTGGGTGGTCTGCCCATGGCCGGGGGGCTCGCTGTCGGAGGGCAGGGCTCGGGTTCGACGCGGCTGCTCATCGACGACCGGGTGGTCGACCGCGGCGCGGTCGGACTGGTCCTCGGCGGCTCCGCAGCGATCGGCGCCGTGGTGAGCCAGGGGTGTCGCCCCGTTGGCAACCCCATGACCGTCACCCGCTGCGACGGCAACGTGGTGCTCGAGCTGGCTGGTCGACCCGCCCTGCAACGGCTCGAAGACCTGCTGCGCACCCTTTCGCCGTCAGACCAGGTGCTGGCCGGCACCGGCCTGCAGATCGGGGTGGTGCATGACGAGTACGCCGATCACCACGAACAGGGCGACTTCCTGATCCGTTCAGTGGTGCGCGTTGACTCAGACCGCCGAGCCCTGGTGATCGCCGATGACGTGCACGTGGGACAGACCGTGAGCTTCCAGCTGCGGGATGCCGAAGCTGCCAGCCATGACCTGCACCACACCTTGGCCAGGTGGAGCGAAGGTCCTGCGCCGGCCGGAGCGCTCATCTTCTCGTGCAACGGTCGAGGTGAACGGTTCTTTGCGTCGAGCGATCACGACGCCACGATGGTGCGTGACGATCTCGGGGGAGCAGAGGTGGCCGGCTACTTCTCCGCCGGAGAGATCGGACCGGTTGCGGGGCGCAACCAGCTGCACGGCTTCTCGGCATCTGTCGTGGTGTTCGACAGCGGGTCCCGCTCGCGGGGCTGACGGCGCCCCGTTAGCCGTCCTGCAGAGGTGCCGAGGAGTCAACCCGCACGGTGAGCTCTTTCCCGTTGGGCAGCGTGTAGCTGATCTGGGTGCCGATGGCCTGGCCGTGCACCGCACCGCCCAAGGGCGACTGGGGGGAGTAGACATCGATCTCGTGGTGGCCGGCCTGTTCGCGAGAACCGAGCAGGAAGGTCTCGGTCTCCCCGTCGAGCGCGCCACCGAGGAAGGTCACGGCGACTTCGTGCCCAACCTGGACGGTGCCGTCGGCCGCCAAGGGAGCCCCGACCTGCGCGCTCTCGAGCAGGTGTCGTAGCTGCTTGATCCGGGCCTCCAGCTTTCCCTGCTCTTCACGGGCGGCGTGGTAGCCCCCGTTCTCCTTCAGGTCGCCTTCCTCCCGGGCCGACGCGATCTTCTGGACCACCTCGGCGCGGCGGGTGGTGCTCAGCTCCTCGAACTCGTCCTTGAGCCGGTCGTAGGCGTCCTGGGAGAGCCAGGTGGTCATGCGGAGGACTCCTTCGTCTTGGTCGATGACTAGCCGGCTGGTCGGCAGCTGTCGACGAACGCACTGCTAGGCCGGGCTGTTACCGCCAAAGCGTAGACGACGCTGACGTTCGACCCGTCGGCTCGGACGGGGACCTCGGCGCGCCCGACCTCCAGGCCACGGCGGTCGAGCGCGCGGACGGTGCAGGTGACCTCAGAACCGGCGGGAAGAAAGACGTCGAAGTCGACGACGACGGCCGAGTCCGTGACGTCACGAAAGCCGGTCGTACTCCACCTCAGCTCCTGGTCACCTTGCATGATCCCGGCCCAGGCCACCCACCCCACGAAGGGCACGGCGACGAGCGCGATGGCCAGCCACACCCCCCACTTGGCCTGCCGGGTTCCGTAGCGCGCCTGCAGATGATCAAGGTCGGCGTCGGCAGCAAACGTCACCCCGCGCAGGTGGGCCGGGATCTGGCGGGTGGCAGTGGGTCCAGTCACCCCTCCATTGTCTGACTCTCCTATCCTGTGGCGGTGCCACCCTCCCCCGAATCTTCCGCAGACCTTCGACTCATGGCTGTCCACGCCCATCCGGACGACGAGTCGAGCAAAGGAGCCGCGAGCACGGCGCGGTATGTGGCTGAGGGTCTCTCGGTTCTGGTCGTGACCTGTACGGGCGGCGAGCGGGGCGACGTCCTCAACCCCAAACTGGCTGACGACCCCGCCATCGCAAAGAACCTCACCGAGGTTCGGCGCAAAGAGATGGACCGCGCGAGGGAGCTCCTCGGCGTGCAGCAGGCGTGGCTG
Source organism: Actinomycetes bacterium (assembly GCA_024644435.1). Lineage (GTDB taxonomy): Bacteria > Actinomycetota > Actinomycetes > JAHEKZ01 > JAHEKZ01 > JAHEKZ01. The sequence goes on from JAHEKZ010000005.1 coordinate 62,738, forward strand.
GGGTTCGTCGACTCCGGCTACCTGGAGGACTACACGGTCGACGATCGTGACCAGTTGCCCGACGGGTGTTTCGCCCGCGTCCCGTTGGCCGACGCCGTTCGTCCCCTCGTCAGGTTGATCCGTGAGTTCCGACCGCATGTGGTGACGACCTACGACGAAAAGGGTGGCTACCCCCATCCTGACCACATCATGTGCCACGACGTCTCCGTGGCTGCCTTTGAGGCCGCGTCAGAACCGTCGGCCTATCCGGATGAGGGCGAGCCGTGGCAGCCGCTGAAGCTCTACTACCACCACGGATTTCATAAGGAGCGCTTCGAGCGGCTGCACGCGGCAATGCTGGACGCGGGCCTCGAGTCACCGTTCGGTGAGTGGCTCGATGAGTGGGTCGACCGTCCCGAGGACCAGGGTCGGATCACCACGTGGGTGCCCTGCGGTGACTACTTCCCAGTGCGCGATGAGGCGCTGAAGGCCCATGCCACACAGATCGACGAGGACGGCTGGTGGTTCGGCGTCCCGCTCGACCTGCAGCAGCGCGTGTGGCCGACCGAGGAGTTCGAACGGGCTCGCTGCCTCGTCGAGGTTCCGTTGCCCGAGGACGACCTCTTCGCCGGTCTGCGCTGAGCTCAGGGCACAATGGCGCCATGGTGATGTCTGCAGTCTCAGCCCCCGGCGGTCTTGTGCCCATGGCCCAGCGCCTGGAAGAGGCCCGCACCAGCGAGATCGGCCCGGGCCTGATTGCCTTCAGCATCGTGGTGCTGCTCGCGATCGCCACGTTCTTCCTGCTGCGCTCGATGATGCACCACATCCGCAAGGTGCCACCCACCTTCGACAACGAGCCGACTGACGACCCGTCGGGCAGAACCTCAGGTGGGGACGTCGGCTAGCCGACGCGGCACGCGGTCCTGAAGCAGGGATGCCACGGCCGCGGCCGGCATGGGCCGGGCCATCAGAAAGCCCTGCCCCAGCGTGTACCCCAGGTCGAGCAGGGCCCGTCGCTGCTCGGGGGTCTCGACACCCTCGGCGATGATCGAGTGCAGCCCCAATGTCTCCGCGATGCTGCGAATGGTCCTGACCAGGTTGGTGCCGCTGGACTCGTCGGATGCTTCGGTGGTGAGTGTGCACACGAACTCGCGGGCGAGCTTGAGCCCGTGGACGGGGAGCTGCTGGAGGTAGCTGAGCGAGGAGTAACCGGTACCGAAGTCATCGATGAAGAGCCGCACGCCGAGGTCGGCGAGCTCGCGTAGGCGTTCCATGGTGACGCCTTCGCCTGGTAGCAGCATTGACTCGGTGATCTCGAGCACGAGTGTCGAGGGGTCAACACCCGACTCGGCCAGTGCCGATCTGACCTCGCCGACCAGCGTGTCCTCCTGTACCTGGCGGGCGGAGAGGTTGACGCTGAGAATCAGCGACTCGTATCCGGGGATCTCTTTCTGCCATCGAGCGGCCGCCGTCAGCGCCTTTCGCAGCACGGAGTTTCCGAGCGGCACGATAAGCCCGCCCTCCTCCGCCAAGCCGATGAACTGGCCTGGTCCGAGCAGTCCCCGCTCTGGATGTTGCCACCGGACCAATGCCTCGACGCCGACGACCGCGTCGGTACCCAGCTCGACGATCGGTTGGAAGTGCAGCACGAGCTGGTCGTCATCGATGGCGTGTCGAAGGTCGGCAGAGAGCTGCAGCCGGTCAACGGCTTGTTCGTGCATCTCGGGTGCGAATATGGCGTGGCGGTTCTTTCCGAGGTTCTTGGCCTCATACAGCGCCAGGTCGGCGTTACGCATGACTGCTTCCGCTGATGTGGCAGTGGTGTCGGCGATGGCGACGCCGATGCTGAGCCCGCTCGAGATGATCGACTCGCCCACTTCGAACGGTTCTCTTGCCGACGTCACAACTCGCGTCGCTACCGAGATCACTTCTTCGTCGTTGTCCACGCTCTCGAGGAGGATGGCGAACTCGTCGCCACCGAGCCGAGCGACGGTGTCCTCCTCCCGTACCGCCTCGCCGAGTCGGTGCGTCATTTGGCGAAGCATCGAGTCGCCCGCGGCATGGCCGAGCGAGTCGTTGACGTCTTTGAAGTCGTCGAGATCAATGAAGAGCACAGCGAACCGTGACTCGGTGCGCGTCGACCTGGCGATCGCGTGCTCGAGGCGGTCACGGAAGAGCGCCCGGTTGGCCAGTCCTGTGAGGGAGTCGTGGAAGGCCTGGTACGAGAGCTGCTGTTCGAGGGCGCGTCGCTCGGTGACGTCGTGGCAGGTCAGCACGAATCCGGGTTCGTCGTGCTCGATCACCCGCGTGGCAACCACATCGACATATCGATGAGAGCCGTCTCCGGCGAGTAGCCGGAACTCGGTCTGGGCCGGACGTTCGCTGGCCGATGCCTCGATGATCGCGCTGGCCCTGCCTCGGTCCGCCGGGAAGACGGCGTCCAGCCAGCTGGTACCCAGGATGTAGTGCGGTGGAACGCCGAGGAGGCGTTCGGCGCCAGGGCTCAGGTACCGGATGCTGAGGTCGAGATCGAGGACGGCGATGATGTCGCTGGAGTGCTGCAGCATGCGTCGGAGCCGTTGCTCGCTGGCACGCTCAGCGAGCACCTGGCCCAACCCGATGCGGGCGCGGGCCAGCGACTCGGCCTCAGCCAGCGCGGCGAGTGCTGGAGCCACTTCGCGCGGCAGAAGGGGGCTGGCAGCGACAACCAGGTAGCCGTCGGTGGCTCCCTCGTTGTCGGTAAGAGCCCGCGTCGACACCGCCGTCTGGTCGGGCAGCTCGAGTGCGCGGTGGATCGAGGTGGGGCCGTGCAGCATCACGACGTCCCTCGAGAGCTGGTCGAGCTCGTGCAGGGTCTCATCGCTCAACCCGAATTTGCGACCAGGGGGGACCGTCTGGGTCACCAGCCCGGTCGCCCCGTTTCGCCTGAGCTCGACGACATAGGACATCGCGTCGGGGTGCAGGTCAGCCGCCGCGGTGACCACGGTGCTTCGGATCGTGTCTCGGTCGGCGGCGGCCGCGAGCGCTCCGTTGGCATCACGGATGACTCGCTCGCGACGCAGCGTCTCGCGGAGCTGCAGCACGAGGTCATTGAGACGCAGGAGCACGAGGCCGAACATGAACAGTGCTCCGACGATGATGACGAGCCCTTGGGTGATCCCCGACATGGCCAGCTGGCCCACCAGCAGCACCAGTGGCAGGACCGACATGAGCGTGAGCAGCAGGACGAACCGCCAACGGTTGACGGCCCGCTCGGGACTGGTGGCAACCGCCGGAGAGGACACCGATGGATGCAGCGCTGCCGCTCCGAGTCCGACGTAGAACGCAAGCCACCCCAGGTCCCATCCCGTTCCATCGCTCCAGGTGCCGTGGATGGTTTGGTAGGCGTACGCAGTGTCTGAGACGAGCACACCGACCAACGTGACGACCACGAAGCGCATCGAGGTGTCGCGGCCTGAGTTGAGCGAGAACCAGAGGCGGGTGGCTGCGCCCAGCAGCAGGATGTCCATCAGCGGGTAGCCGGCCGTGACCAGAGAGGCGGCAGTGGAGATCTCGGTGCCGGCCAGGGTGGGCTCGATGATGAAGATCCACGACGTCAGGCCCGCAGCAGTCGTGACGATCAGGGCGTCCAGCAGCGCAGCGCGGTCTCGGCCGGGGGAACGCCTTCGTACGAGTACCAGGATGCCCGCGAAGAGGAACAGGTAGGACGCGAGGTAGAAGAAGTCGAGGACCGACGGGTAAGGAATGTCGCGGGCTCGGAGACCGACGAGCTGCGGAAACTCCCAGAACCTGTCGGCAATGCCGGTCAGGGCGACGCCAACCGCCATCAGCACCCAGGCCGGCCTGGTGGCGGGCCGCTGCATCGCGATACCGATGGACATCGCCGCCACCGTGAACACGGCAACTGCTGTCCAGACGAGGTGTTGGACGCCGGCGGGGTCCGACGGCCCCGACACGACGAAAGGGGTCGCGTAGTAGAGGGTGATCAGGCCACCGCACAGTGTGATGAACACCCACCAGCTGTTGCGGCGTGCCCAGGCCAACGAGGTCCTCACTTCACATCATGCGCCGGATGGCGTGGTTGATCACCGGCGCTACCACCCACGGTAGGTATCGGATGGTTCAACCCAGCGGTGAACCGCGGCATATGCGTCAATTTTCTCGTGCCGTGCTGATCTGGCAGACACCGGGGTGTGACCCCATGATGATCACATGACCAACCTGCTCGGCGGCTCAGCCAGCCCGTACCTGCTGCAGCATGCCGAGAACCCGGTGTGGTGGCACCCCTGGGGCCCCGAGGCCTTCGCCGAGGCGCGGAAGCGAGACGTGCCGGTCCTCCTCTCGGTCGGCTACGCGGCCTGTCACTGGTGTCACGTGATGGCGCACGAGTCCTTCGAGGACCAGGAGATCGCCGACCTCATGAACGAGCGGTTCGTAGCGGTCAAGGTGGACCGTGAGGAGCGCCCTGATGTCGACGCTGTCTACATGGATGCGGTGACGGCCATGACCGGGCAGGGCGGCTGGCCGATGACGGTCTTCCTCACGCCCGAGGGGGAGCCCTTCTACGCGGGCACCTACTTCCCGCCGCGTCGGCGGGGTGAGATGCCGGGGTTCCCTGACGTGCTGTTAGCCGTGTCCAACACCTGGCGCAACCGGTCAGACGACGTCCGTCACCAGGCAACGTCCGTCCTGCGGCGAATCGAGCAGATGCGTGAGGCGCCGGGAGGGACGGCCGAGGCGCCGTCGACGTCCGCCGACCGTGCGGCGGCGGTGGCGGTCCTCGTCAAGCAGTACGACTACGCCAGGGGCGGGTTCGGGGGGGCGCCCAAGTTCCCGCCATCGATGGTCCTCGAGTTCTTGGTCCGAAACCACGCCAGCACTGGATCCGCTGACGCTCTGTTGATGGCGGAGGGCACCTTGCGTGCGATGGCGGGTGGCGGCATCTATGACCAGCTGGCCGGCGGCTTCGCCAGGTACAGCGTCGACCCCGCGTGGGTGGTGCCGCACTTCGAGAAGATGCTGTACGACAACGCGTTGCTCGCCCGTTCGTCGCTCCACATCGGCCAGGTGTCGGGTCGTGAGCTCGGCAGCCGGATCGCCCAGGAGACGGCTGACTTCCTGCTGTCGGATCTGCTCACGCCCCAGGGCGGCTTTGCATCGGCCCTCGACGCCGACACCGAAGGGGTCGAGGGCCGCTACTACGTATGGACGCCCGAACAGCTCGTGGAGGTGCTCGGTGCGGCTGACGGCGAGTGGGCCGCCGAGCGCCTGCAGGTGACCCCGGAAGGGACTTTCGAGGAGGGTGCTTCCACACTTCAGCTTCGCGCCGTTCCCGATGACCCGGAACGGTGGCAGCGGGTCAAGGGTGAGCTGCTGGAAGCGAGGTCGCGGCGTACGCGTCCGGCCCGCGACGACAAGGTGGTCACTGCATGGAACGGGATGGCGATCGCAGCGTTGGCCGAGATCGGCGCCGTGCAACAGCGCCCCGGACTCATCGCCGCGGCAACGCGCTGCTCAGAGCTCATCTGGGACCTGCATTGGACAGGTGAGCGCCTGCTGCGGATGTCCCGCGATGGCGTGGCCGGCACGGCGCACGGCGTCCTGGAGGACTACGCCTGGACCGTCGAGGGGTGGCTCACGCTGTACCAGGCGGGCGGCGACGTGCGTTGGTACCAGCGAGCACTGACCGTGCTGGATGCAGCGCTTGCTGCGTTCTCGGATGCGTCGGGTTCCTTCTTCGACACTGCTTCCGACGCCGAGCAGCTCGTTCGTCGCCCCAGGGAGTGGACCGACAATGCCGTTCCCTGTGGGCAGTCGGTCCTCGCCAGTGCAGCGGTGATGGCGGCGGCGCTGAGTGGTGGTCCGGAATACCGCGAGGCAGCCGAACGCCTGTTGACGGCAGCGGCCGATCTTGCGACGCGTGCGCCACGCTTCGCGGGCTGGTGGTTGGCGACGGCCGAGGCGTGGGCAGACGGTCCCCGGGAGGTAGCGGTCGTCGGCGAACCGGGCCAGGCACGCGACGAGCTGGTGAGAGCCGCCTGGGCCTGGCCGGCTCCGGGCAGAGTGATTGCGGTCGGGTCGTCTGGTGAGCAGCGGGTCGGGCTGCTGGCCGGGCGTGCTGGGGGCCTTGCCCAGGTCTGGGTCTGCCGCGACTTCCGGTGCGAGCTGCCGACCGATGACCCGCAGCGGGTCGCGCAACTGCTACGCGGTGCGCCAGAGTGAGTCCATGACGTCATCCACTGACCCTGCAGACCTCTACTCCGGCACCGTCGTGGTGGGTTCGGACGGGTCCGTCGACTCGGCCCGTGCCCTCAGCTGGGCGTACGCGGAGGCGAAGCGACGAGGCGTCCCGCTGGTCGTTCTCCGTGCCTGGTCGCTCAAGACCGCCCCGCGTCCGGATGGCGGTGACCTGAGCTATGTCCCCAGCGAGGATGAGTTCGCCGCGGCGGTCCGTGATGAGCTGGCCCTCGATGTCGGTCGGGCTCTGGGAGCCGATGCGGTGGCCAACGTGATCTTGGTCGCCGCTCACCGCCCTGCCGACGAAGTGCTGGTGGAAGCCTCCAGGGAAGCGGTTCTGACAGTGGTGGGGGCGCGAGGTTCTGGCCTGTCGCGCTGGCTGGGGTCGATCTCAGCCTCGGTGGTCCGACGCGCCCACGGCCCGGTGGTTGTCGTCCCGCAGGGTGGTGAGCGGGGCAGCGACTTTCGCGGAGAGTGACACCGCGTCATAGCCAGTAATCATGAAATTATGTAATCATGGAGAATGTCTCGTACGTCGCCACGACCTGTTCCTGCCCCCCTCGACCTCACCGTCCTGCGCGGCTGGCTCCTAGGCCGCCTGCCGGAGGAGTGGTTCACCGAACCGGTGCAGGTCGTCGTAGACCGCGATGAGATCACCGTGGTCGGTCCTCTCGCCGACCCGGAGGTGGAGGCGGATGCCGACCTCCACTCGGCCAGGCGCGGTCGCGCCACGGCGTTCCGCGAGCAGACCAGGGCAGAACGGATCGCGATCGCCCAGGCGTTGGAGGCTGAGACGCAGCGGGCGGTGTCGTGGGAGGTGACCCTCGGACCCGAGCGGTTCCCCTTCACCAACCAGGCCGTTCCGGTCATGACGCGACTGCGGCAACCTGAGCGCCAGGTGCTCGACACCCTGGTCGCGTCCGGCGTCGCACGGTCCCGTGCCGATGCCGTGGCGTGGTGCGTCCGGCTGGTCGGACAGCATGCCGAGGAGTGGCTGGCCGACCTGACCGCCGCCCTGGGTGCCGTCGAGGACGTGAGGGCGGCTGGTCCGACCGTGTGACGCACCCGGCCGGGCGGGTCCGGCCCGCGACTTCTGAGGGATACAGTCGTGCCGGGCGATCGGAAAGGGGTGCGGCGTGGGGCTACGCGATCTTGCCTACACGCTGTACGAACGGCGACTCCTGGCATCCCTTGATCCCGAGCAGGCCCCCCACCATGTCGGAGTCATCCTCGATGGCAATCGTCGGTGGGCCAAGGCATCCGGCACATCCCCAAGCACCGGGCACCGGGCGGGCGCCGACAAGATCGCTCGGCTGCTCGAGTGGTGCGATGAGGCCGGCGTCGAGCTCGTCACCTTGTGGCTGCTGTCGACAGACAACCTGGCGCGGCCCGAACCTGAGCTGGCTCCGCTGCTCGCCATCATCGAAGAGGTCGTCAACGAGTTGGCGGCCGGTGGACGCTGGCGGATCCACCCCGTGGGGTCTCTCGACCTGCTGCCCCAGCAGACGGCCGAGGTTCTGAAGTCGGCCGCGGCGCGGACCCGTGAGGTCGACGGGCTGATGGTCAATGTGGCGGTGGGGTACGGCGGGCGGCAGGAGATCGCGGACGCCGTGCGGTCGTTGCTGGCTGAAGAGGCCGAGAGCGGAACCTCCATGGAGACGCTGGCGCGTGAGCTGTCTGCTGACCACATCTCCGAGCACCTCTACACCAAGGGTCAGCCCGACCCCGACCTGGTGATCAGGACATCCGGCGAACAGCGGCTGTCGGGTTTCATGCTCTGGCAGAGCGCCCATAGCGAGTACTACTTCTGTGAGGCGTACTGGCCCGACTTCCGCCGGGTCGACTTCCTGCGCGCGCTGCGCTCCTACGAACAACGTCACCGGCGCTACGGCAGCTGACCTAGGGCAGCGGCGTCCCGCTGGTCTCGATCAAGGGGTGGCGCGGAGCCAGCCGAAGGTCTTCGAGGTCGTAGCCAAAGGCGTGGGCTCGCTCGTTGTACTGGCGGAAAGCCTTGGTTGCCCCTCGATGCCCGTCGGCGAGAAGCTGACGCCATTGGGCTTCGTATCGGTCGCTGCCCCCTGAGTCGACGCTGCTGGTATCGATCTCGCCCGGCATCGACAGCGAGTCGGCGACGGCGGCCAGCGTGGCCTTCGGGTCGGCGAGCAGCCACTCGTAGCTCACGACGTGAACGCGTTCGAGGTGGGAGAGGTCGCCCTGCGCTGCCTCGTGCCCGGTGAACCAGTTGTCCATCAGACGGACCAGTGGCGTGCGGCGCCTCCACTTGCGGGTGGCCAGCGTGACGGTGACTGGGTGGCGGACGATGAACACAAAGGAGGCTGACGGGTACATCGCCTGCAGGAACCTGCCCATCACCAGGTTCGGCGGCGACTTCTCGATCAGGAACGGGGCGTCGGAGTTCCAGTGCGGCTTCCACGCGTCCCAGAGCAGCTGGGCGTTCTCGGGGGTCGCGCGGGGAGAGTGTTCGGTGAGGTGGGCCGAGGGGTTGAGGGCGAAGCGGCCCGATCCTCCCAGCCGCTCGGCGGGTGGGTAGACCGACTGCAGGTGCTGACCTTCGTCTTCAGGAACCCCGGTGCCGTCCAGGCCGCTGGCCTCAGGATGGGTGGCCAGGAGTCGCGCGAGCAATGTGGTGCCGCTGCGGTGCAGGCCGCCGACGAAGACCAGGCGTTGACCCTCGGTGAGGAAGTCGCCCACGCCCGCACCCTTCTTCCGACGGCAGACCCGGACGGCCGACCTGCCGCCGGAGTCTAGTGCGGGTTCGGCGTGGCGGCGTTCTGTTCGGTCGAGGTCGCCGTAGCGTCGAGTGCGGGTTGGTACCCGACCGGCCCACACGGGAGGCCATGAACTGTGGAGCATCGGACCTTCGTCCTCGACACCTCGGTCCTGCTGTCCGACCCGGCCGCCTGGATGCGGTTCGACGAGCACGAAGTCGTGCTTCCGGTGGTGGTCGTCACGGAGCTGGAGGCCAAACGCTCTCACCCCGAGCTGGGCTACTTCGCCCGCACCGCGCTCCGGATGCTCGACGACCTCCGGGTGGCCAACGGGCGCCTTGATGAGCCACTTCCGATCGGCGACCGAGGTGGCATCGTCAGAGTCGAGCTCAACCACACCGACCCTGCGGTTCTCCCTCCGGGATTCCGTCTGGGTGACAACGACTCACGCATCCTTGCGGTCGCTCGCAACCTGGCCGCCGAGGGCCGACACGTCACGTTGGTATCGAAAGACCTACCGATGCGGGTCAAGGCGTCCGCTGTCGGCCTGGCCGCAGAGGAGTACCTCGCGGAATGGGCCGTCGAGTCCGGATGGACCGGCATGGCGGAGGTCGAGGTCGACAGCGACACCCTCGACCGGCTCTACCACGAGGATCGGATCGATCTCGACGCAGCGCGAGACCTTCCGTGTCACACAGGGCTCGTTCTGCTCTCCGACCGTGGATCAGGGCTCGGCCGCGTCACCCCCGAGAAGCAGGTGCGGCTGGTACGCGGCGATCGCGAGGCGTTCGGCCTGCACGGGCGGAGTGCTGAGCAGAGAGTTGCCCTCGATCTTCTGCTCGACCCCGATGTCGGCATCGTCTCGCTGGGCGGGCGCGCCGGAACGGGCAAGTCGGCGCTGGCGTTGTGCGCCGGGCTCGAGGCGGTGCTTGAGCGCGGGCATCATCGCCGCGTCGTCGTGTTCCGTCCGCTCTTCGCCGTTGGTGGACAGGAGCTCGGGTACCTGCCGGGCACCGAGAACGAGAAGATGAATCCCTGGGGTCAGGCAGTCTTCGACACGTTGTCGGCTATCACCACCACTGAGGTCGTCGAGGAGATCGTTGACCGCGGCATGCTCGAGGTACTTCCGCTCACCCATATTCGAGGGCGGTCGCTCCACGACGCGTTCGTCATCGTCGATGAGGCCCAATCTCTCGAACGCAACGTCCTGCTCACCGTGTTGTCGCGGATTGGCCAGGGCTCGCGGGTCGTTCTTACCCACGACGTCGCGCAGCGCGACAACCTGCGGGTTGGGCGGCACGACGGCATCGTCGCGGTCGTCGAGAAGCTCAAGGGCCATCCACTCTTCGCCCACGTCACTCTCAACCGGTCTGAGAGGTCCCCGATCGCAGCCCTCGTCACCGAGATGCTCGAAGACGTCAGCCTCTGACCCGTCCGCGCGGCACGTCATGGCGTGTGGTCGTAGTGTTACGCCGTGGCGTACCAAGACTTCTTGACCTACCTCGGACACGCCACCGTTCTCATCGAGGTCGAGGGCGTGCGCGTGATGACCGACCCGGTCCTTCGACCCGGTGCCGCGATGCTGCACCGGATGCCTCGCGCTGCAGACCTGCGCGAGTACACCGACGTCGACCTCGTGGTGATTTCGCACCTGCACCACGATCATCTCGACCTGCCCTCACTTCGGCGTCTGCGCGACGACCCGCTGATCGTTGTGCCGCTCGGTGCCGAGAAGTGGATGCGGACGAAGGGTTTTCAGAACGTCACCGAGATGGCACCAGGTGACGTCCTCAGCTACCAGGGTCTGACGGTGCGGGCGACCATCGCCGTGCACTCAGGCAAGCGTGAACCGCGTGGCCCCGTGGCGTTGGCCGTGGGCTACGTGATCGAGGCAGGCCCGGCCACGGTCTACTTCGCGGGCGACACGGACATCTTTCCGGGCATGGCCGACCTGGTGGCCGGTGAGCTGGACGTCGCCATGATCCCGGTGTGGGGGTGGGGCTTGGTCCTCGGCGACGGACATCTGAACCCGCAGACAGCGGCGGACGCCGTTGCGCTGCTCAAACCCCGCTACGCCGTTCCAATCCATTGGGGAACCTTGGCGGTCGCCGGGCTCCACCGTCTGCGCTTCTCGAGGATGGAGAACCCACCGCACGACTTCGAGAAGGCCGTGAACGCACTCGGTATCGACACCGAGGTACTGATAACCCACCCCGGCGAGCGAGTGCCCTTCGAGCCGTGAGCTCGACATCGGTCAGACGCCGGGTCAGGACTGTCCGCCGCGTGCCAGCCGGTCGACGTCAAGAGCGCTATCCAGAGCCTCCGGTGTCACTCGCCCGTCGTCGACCAGGCTCTGGGCCGCGGCTCGGATCGTGATGTTCTGCTCGGCTGCCTGCTTGACCACCGCGGCGGCAGCGTCGTAGCCGACCAGGAGGTTGAGCGAGGTCGCGATGGCCGGTGAAGACTCGGCTGAGTGACGCAGGGCAGCATTGTCGGCGGTGATACCAGGGACCAGGTGCAGCAGAGCCTCGGCGCCGGCCGCCAGCAGGTGTACTGCGTCGACCAGGTTGCATCCCATCAAGGGCATCGCCGTGTTGAGCTGGAACGCTGACGTCGTGGCGCCCTGCACCACCGCGGCGTCCAGGCCCACGACCTGGCAGCAGGCCTGGACGACGGCCTCTGGGATCACCGGGTTGACCTTGCCGGGCATGATGCTCGACCCCGGCTGAACTGCCGGGAGGGTGATTTCGGCCAGCCCGGCATGCGGTCCCGACCCCATCCAGCGGAGGTCGTTGCAGATCTTCATCATCGAGACGGCGAGACCGCGAAGGGCCCCGGACAGCTCGACGAGGGCATCCCGGGTCGACTGGGCTTCCATGGCCGACGACGGGGCGGTGAGCGCGATTCCAGTGCGTTCCAGGACGCCGTTGCGCGTCCGTTCAGCGAAATCCGGAGGCGCATTGAGACCGGTGCCCACTGCGGTCCCGCCGAGTGGAACCTCGAGCAGTCGAGGAACTGCTGCTTCGACACGGGCAATGCTGTTCCGTACCTGACCGGCGAAGCCGTCGAACTCCTGGCCGAGGGTGACGGGCGCGGCGTCCATGAGGTGTGTGCGCCCCGGTTTCACCACTCCTTGCCAGTCGCGGCCACGCAGCAACAGGACGTCCTCAAGCCCCTGCAGGTTGGGGATGAGCTGGTCGCGCAGCAAGAGGGCAAGGGCGAGATGGACGCTGGTGGGGAAGACGTCGTTGCTCGACTGCGATGCATTGACGTGGTCATTGGGGTGGACGTCGCGGCCGGACGCCTCGCGGGCCAGGTGCGCCACCACCTCGTTGACGTTCATGTTGGTCGAGGTGCCAGATCCGGTCTGGTATCGGTCGACCGGAAACTGGGAGTCGTACCGTCCGAGGGCGACTGCATCCGCAGCCTCCACGATGGCCGCGGCGTGGGCGGAGTCGATGACTCCGAGCTCCGCGTTGCTAGTGGCAGCAGCAGACTTGATGACCGCGAGTGCGTGGATGATCTCGGCGCTGACGGGGTGGCCGGAGATGCGGAAGTTGTGTACCGCTCGCTGGGTGCTCGCACCCCACAATGCGTCAACGGGGACGCGAACGTCGCCCATGCTGTCGTGCTCGAGCCGGGTCTGGTCGGTGGTCACCGCTCCACCGTAGGGCCAAATGTGCTGGTGGCGACGTGAGCGAAGGCTCAGGACGGCAGGTACCACGTCAGCAGGTCGGCGCGCTGGGGCGGGAAGAGCACGCGCATGAGCTCAGCTTGCCGTCCGAGGAGGCCATCGGGGAATCGTGCGTCGACAGCCTCGGCGCCGCCGCCGAAGACCAGCGTTCCCAACGCATCCAGGGGAATGCCAGACCCCCCTGCTGAGACGGGGGCCTGCAGAGGTCCGCCGGCCGACACCGACATCGTGTCCGCATTCCAGGTGAGGCGTACATGCGAGCGGTAGAACGACAGCAGCACCTCACCTGTGTGGCGACCAGCTGTGTGCAGGCGGTTCAGCAGCTCGGGTGCGAGAGCATGGAAGAGGGCACGTTCGTCGGGGACTCGCACGTAGTACCAGTCCAGGCGTTCAGGCTCACCGAGCAAAGGCCCGAGGCCAGGCGCGTGTGGCCGGTCGTTGACCCGAACGGGGCCGTCGCCGGCGATCAGGGCGTGTGCCTGCGAGACGAGAGCCTGCGTGGCCTCTGCGTTGGTCGCCGTCAGCTCGCCGACGTCGGCCCAGTCGTTACCTGCGGCAATGCGGGCGAGCCCGACCGGTGTGTCGCCATCCTCGACCAGCCACTGGTGACTCGACGGCTGATCGAGCAGCCACTGCCAGCACTCGGGCTGGTGGGGCATCGCGACGTCGTACGTGTCCTGGGCTTGGTCCTGCAACTTCTGAAGCGAGGGAAGATCGGCTGCCGTGGCAACACGAGCCGTCAGCGTCGATGTGCCCGCAGGTGTCCCCAGCGACTCTGCCCAAGGGTGCATGGGGATCGAGTAGTGGTATCCGAACTGTCGGTAGAAGTTGGGAATGCCGATCATGACGTTGATGATGTGACCGCGCTCGGCAGACCTCTGGTGGCACCAGTTGGTGAGTGCCCTTACGTATCCGCGGTGCTCGTACTGCACTGCGGAAGCGACGAGCTCGATCTGTCCCGCCGGAAGTGTGACCGACCCCACCCGCACCTGTTCATCGAGGAGCGTTGCGGTGGCAGCTACCTCGCCGTCCACCTCGACGACTCCGATGCGCGCAAAGCCTCCGGGGGAGAGCGCGGCGAGCCGCAGGTCGACAGCGTCATCTGGTCCTTCCCGGTCCGCAGTCAGCGCCTCGAGGGCGGAGAGGTCCTCTGGTGTTGCGGCGCGCACGAGGGCGCCATCCGGTAGGACGGTTGCAGGAGTTCGGGAGTCGGTCACCGAGACAGTGTGCCCGCTCGTCGATCAGAGGTCACGGCAGTCTGCGTGGAGGAGTGCCTCACGTCCAGACGAAGTGGCCGATCAGAAGGCCTGCGACGAACCACACGAGACCACCGAGGATTCCGAACACGACTGGCTTGTTCATGCAGGAACAGTACTTGCACGGCTCAACCTCGACCAGGGCTGAGCAAGCTAGGGGCAGGTGGCGACCAGCGTGCCCTTCTCCTGTGTCTGCAATGTCTCATCGGTCGTGTCGATGAAGTCTGCGTCGGCTGAGACGTTGAGCCCGTCGATCGTCAGGAAGCCGTCACCGTCTGAGCTCCACCCGACCGAGGGGTTGTCGAAGTCCTCGATGTCGTCCAGCGTGATGTTGTCGCCGTAGGTTGGCCCGCTGTCGACCGATAGCTGCATCCCGTCGCCGATCGCCGATAGTGAGAAGTCGAAGTCCTCGTTGCCGGTCTCGGAGTCGAAGGCACACAGAGCGCCGTCAAAAGAGTAGGTCTCACTGCCGACGGTGAGGGTGGCCGAGCCTCCGCCCGCTTGATTCTGGGCGTCTTCCAGTCCTCCGGCGAGATCACTGGCGCTGGTTTGTGGTGCGCTGCCGGCTTCATCCGCATCCCCGCCGCAGCCTGACAACATCAAACTGAGACCTGTGGCGGCCGTAAGGGCCAGTGCTCGGAAGAGTTCTGCATGTGACATGGCGCTTCGCCTCCTGGGAGCGTTTCCGACGAACGTAGCGGCACGTGTCAGCGATGTCAGTAGCACGGATGAGTACATCGCTTGCCGATCACGGCGCTGAGGCGGGTGGTTCGTTCTTCTTGCTGACGATCGTTGACTCCGTGACCAGCTGGCGAAGAACGTCGAGATTGATGGCGTCAAGTTTCTTGATGTAGAGACATGACTTCCCCGTGGAGTGCGGCCCCAGTCGACTGAGCAGGAGGGAGTGAGCGTCGAAGCCGTCCATCAGGTAGATCGTGAGGCTCCGCTTTCTCGGTGAGAACCCCACGACGAACCACTCGGACTGACGTCCGTCGGCGTATGCGAAGCGGAGCGATCCGAAGCCCACGATGGATGTCCCCCACATCGTGGGGGACTCACCCGTCACCTCTGCCATCAGCGAGCAGACCAGCTCGGCATCGTGGCGTCGCTCTTCGTCTGGCACTGACGCCAAGAAGGCTCCGACGTCGCCCTCATTCCGCTTCGTCTTCAACTCGCCCATGAGACCGTCCTAGCGCTGATGGTGAGCGGCAGCAAGCCCGAGGCGCTTAGACAAGTGCGGCTTCCGGCTCGAGGGCTACCGGAGACGCTCCCTGGTTCGTCTCCAGCTCCGGCAGACGTCCGAGACCCTGCGGACTCCACCAGTTCCACCGTCCCAGAAGGGCCATGGCCGCCGGGAGCAGCACGATGCGTACCACGGTTGCGTCGAGCAGAATGGCCACCGCCAGACCCACGCCCAGCTGCTTGAACTCCAGCAGCGACAGTGTGGCGAAGATGCTGAAGACGCCGATCATCACTGCAGCTGCACTGGTGACAACACTGGCGGACGCGGAGACGCCCTCCGCGACAGCTTCACGAATGGGCAGACCGCGCATGGCCGCCTCGCGAATGCGGCTGACCACGAACACGTGGTAGTCCATCGAGAGACCGAAGAGCACGACGAAGAGGAAGAGCGGCAGCCACGAGATGACCGCACCGTTGGACTGGAAGCCCAGGATTCCTTCGGCCCACGTGTGCTGGAACACGATGACCAGAAGCCCGTACGCGGCCGCGACCGAGATGGTGTTGAGGACGATGGCGGTGAGCGCGA
>JAHEKZ010000005.1:78500-80448 GCA_024644435.1 Actinomycetes bacterium
ACCGCACCGTTGGACTGGAAGCCCAGGATTCCTTCGGCCCACGTGTGCTGGAACACGATGACCAGAAGCCCGTACGCGGCCGCGACCGAGATGGTGTTGAGGACGATGGCGGTGAGCGCGATGACAGGCGACCGGAAGGCGAGCAACAGGATGATGAAGGAGAGAGCCAGGACGAACCCGATGACATAGGGAAGCCGCGACCCCATCTGGTCAACGAAGTCGAGGTTCTGCGCGACCGTCCCAGTCACTCCGATGGACACGTTCTCCAGGTTGCTGAGCGTCTGCGGGATCAGCTCGCCCCGGAGGATGTCCAGAGACTCCTGTGAGCGCGGGTCTGACTCGTCGAAGGGCACGGCGAGATTGACCGTGGCGACCGTGCCGTCAGGGGAGTAGCTGGGCTGCGTGGAATCGCCGACGAAGAGCGGCGACGCAGAAGTGGCCTCGCCAAGATCAGTGGCCGCAGCATCGACTGCGGCCCTGTCGAGCCTTTCGTCGGACCACACTGCAACTGTGTGAGTAATCCCTTCTTGG
Organism: Actinomycetes bacterium; assembly: GCA_024644435.1. Lineage (GTDB taxonomy): Bacteria > Actinomycetota > Actinomycetes > JAHEKZ01 > JAHEKZ01 > JAHEKZ01. Next base: position 79,032 of record JAHEKZ010000005.1, read on the forward strand.
GGGTACGCCGTCACGATCCGGTCATACGTGGCGACGAGCGGAATGCTTCTCGGCAGGCTGTCTGACCCGCTGTTCCGCAGTTCCATCGTGAGTGCGGGCGCGGCCAGGGCCACCATCGCGATGACACCGATCGACAGGGCAACCAACGGCCTCGCCGTCACGCCCCGCATGAGCGCCGGCCACACCCGTTGCTGCCCCTCAGGGCGGCGAAGTCGGTGCAGAAGCGGTACCCGTGGACGTTCGATTCGATCTCCGAACTTGGCCAGTACTGCCGGTAGGACAGTCAGAGAACCGAGCATGGCGACTGCCACGACCAGCATGGTGCCGATGGCGAAGGAGACGAACACCGCGTTGCCAGAGATGAACATGCCAGACATCGCCACCATGACGGCCACACCGGAGACGAGCACAGCTCGCCCGGACGTCGCGGCCGCGAGCTCAACGGCATCAGTCGGCGACGATCCCAGACGGCGTTCCTCCCGCGCTCGTCGTACGTAAAACAGTGAGTAGTCGACGCCCACAGCCATCCCGATCAGCAGCACGACGCTCGCCAGTTCCTCGGTCACCGGAAGGATCTGCGACACGAGGGCGGACAGCCCGATGGCTGAGGCGACTGCGCTCAAGGCGAGAAGGACTGGTACCCCAGCCGCGAAGAGGGCACCGAAAGCGATGAGCAAGATGCCCAGCGTCACGGGCACGCTGAGGTACTCGGCGAGTCGGAAGTCGGATGCGAGCTGATCGCCTAGGACCACCTCGATGGACGCGTCACCGGCCTGCTCCACGCGAAGGTCGGGGTGACGCGACTGCACCTCGCCCGTGGTGTCCATCATCGGCTGCACGTTCTGCGCTGCGAAGGTGACCGCGTCATAGCCGGTGTTTCCACCATCGTCGAGGACGACGGGTAGCAGGAGCGACGTCCCATCTTCTGATGGCAGTGGATCGCCGACCCGGTCGACCACGTCGAGCCCGTCGAACGCGGTGGTCAGCTCACGTGCGACCGCCTGCCCCTGCCGGGGGCTCAGCTGACCGGAACGAGACTGGATGAGGACGCTCTCGGTCAGATCGGTCGGGTAGCCGGCTGCCTCGATGGCGACATCTGCGCGGGCAGATTCACCAGATCCGGTTTCAGCTGCAGTGAGCTGCCGGGTCCCGACGGCCGAACCGAGAGCGACGCAGGCCAGAACGAACAGAACCCAGCCCGCAATGGCGCGCCAGGGGTGTCGGGCTGACCAACGGGCCAGGACGAGGGCGGTGCCACTGCGCTTCATGAGAGTGCCTTTCGATGGGTTCGGGCGTCGACTTCACCCTCTTGCCAACCGCTCGAATCCACATCAGGGGTTCAACCCTGCGGCACCCTCAGGCAACCCCGAGATATCCCCGAGACACTTCACTCTTGGCTTTGAGATGTCATGGGGTC
>JAHEKZ010000005.1:80548-86659 GCA_024644435.1 Actinomycetes bacterium
GGGTCGTCGATCTCCTCGTAACCGTCCCCGGCGGTCCGTCTCTGGTATGTGTTGGTGCCTGGCCACGGCATGCAGGGGTAGATCCCGAACCGAGACCGCTCAGACTCCCTCGGCGAGCTGGCGCGCGTACTCTTCGGCGTCGTAGGTTCCGATCGACTGAGCGATCAATCCATCGTCGTCCAGCGTCCAGGACTCGAATCCGTCCACTTGAACCGACTTGCCAGTTCCGCCGGGCCCGGTGTTGGTGCCGGTGAACGTCCAGTGGTACTCGACGGAATCGTCGTTCACGACGAGGTCTCGCAAGTACACCTGCATGTCAGGCAGTCCCTCGTAGAAACTGGCCGCCACGGCCGTGAGGGCCTCTGTGCCAACGGCCGCCGCACCGCCGTTGATCGCCAAGGAACCATTCGGTGCATAGTGCGCAGCGACGGACGCAGGATCCCCGCTGCACCAGGCGGCTGTGTAGCTCTCGGCGAACGATCTGAGCTTGTCGCTGGGTTCGGTCACGGGATTTCCTTTCGGAAAGCGCTCGGATCTACGTACGAGCCCACGGTAGAGCACGAGCGTTGCTGGTCGCGCGGACTGGGCTTCTCTCTAGACCGGAGGGCCCACCGGGATCGACGTCAGCGTGGGCTTACTCGTCTCGGCGAGGAATCGGGAGTGATCCTGGGTCGAGCTATCAGCTCGTGAGTTACACGACTCAGGCCAGCGTTGAGACCACCTTCGCTGATGTGAGTCGGACGTCGCCCCCGAGGCGGATCGCTGACGGAACTTCAGCGATCCGCTCGACGTGAGCCACGAGTGCTTCCAAGGCAGACTTGGGTGCCTCGCCTTGGACGTGGATCGTGTAGCCGATGCCCGTCGTCACGCATGGATCTCCGTGAAACGCGCCATCGGCCCGCACCTCGACCTCAGTCAAGGTAATTCCCTGGGTGGCGGCTTCCCTGAACAGGTCGTTGTAGATACATCCCGCTACGGCGAGATGCAGAAGATGCCCTCCTGTGAACTCCGCCATGGAGAACTGCTGACGCTGCCCCGTGCGCGCGTTGCGAAGCTCCACTACCACGGGTCCAGGCTCTGCGATGGATCCGTCGTCCACGGTTCTTACTGAGGCTTCGTAGCTATCCATTCGCGCATAGTTACCTATGCGCCCACAGCTGTCCAGGTTGACTTTCCGTCGGCACCTGGATGCGAAGGCGAATCGGGATCGACGTGATCGTGGGCTTGCTCGTCGCGGCGAACTGCGTGTACTCACACCATGCAGCAGGCGACTGCCCAGCGCCTGACGTCGCGTGGGAGGGGGTGTCGTTCAGGGGGCGGGGCAGTTGGGTGAATCACCAAATGTGAATGCGTACCCCAGTGGGATGTTGGTCGTGTGCGAGATGCCGAAGGCTGAGTAGTCGACGGGCACCGTATTGCCGAAGCTGCTCCAACCGCCCCCGGTCCTATCGGCGCTGCACTTCGGGAGTGTGAGCGTGATGGTCACGGTAAGCAGATCTCCAGGCTCGAGGGCCACGGGACCGTTGGCGAGGTTCTCGGCCCGGCGGTCCACGGCTGACGAGGCCTCAAGACGTGACGACGTCTCGGCGGAGTCGGCGAAACTGACCATACTGCTCTTGCTAGTGAGGGGTACTGGGCTACCCACGGAGTTGACGGTCACGCCCGCTGATGCGTCCGGGCTGACCGCGAGGCTCATGAGAACTGTCACGGTGGAGCCTGGCGCGGCTCGAACCACGCGATACTCAGTCCCGAAGTAGTTCTCGATGGCGCGCACCTTCGCGCCAGTTCCCCCCCACACACCCGTGACGTTGCCGCTCTCCATGGGTTGGTAGGTCCACGCCCAGCCGACCAGGGCGACCAGACCGATCACCACCGTCGTTGTGAGGGCCGCGACGGTCGGCATCACCCACCAGCGCCTGCCCGTCATCGTGGACGAGCCCTCCTCCACAGCCAGCTGCTCGGTCAGCGCCATGTCCGGAGTGTGGCAGAGCGACCGCCCGAATGGGGGTCACACCTCGACAATTCTCAACGGCCGCGCGTCGTTGTTGTCACCTGGGCGGTGCGCCCACCGGGATCGACGTCAGCATCGGTTTCGAAGTGTCGGCGAAGAAGTCGTTGCCCTTGTCATCGACCACGACGAAGGCAGGGAAGTCTTCAACCTCGATCTTCCAGACCGCCTCCATGCCGAGTTCGGGGAACTCAAGAACGTCAACCTGCTTGATGACGTCCTGGGCCAGCCGTGCAGCCGGGCCGCCGATCGATCCGAGGTAGAAGCCGCCGTTGTTGTGGCAGGCCTCGGTCACCTGCCGTGATCGGTTGCCCTTGGCGAGCATGACGTAGGAGCCGCCGGCCTTCTGGAACTGGTCGACGTATGAATCCATCCGTCCCGCCGTGGTGGGGCCGAACGACCCGGATGCATACCCCTCGGGGGTCTTGGCCGGGCCGGCGTAGTAGACCACGTGGTCGCGCAGATATGGCGGCATCGGTTCACCGGCGTCCAGCATTCCCTTGATCTTGGCGTGGGCGATATCACGCGCCACGACCACCGGCCCGGAGAGCGATAGGCGCGTCTTGACCGGGTAGCGGCTGAGCTCGGCTCGGACCTCGGACATCGGACGGTTGAGGTCGACCCGGACCACGTCATCGTCGAGGTGCTCGTCGGTCACCTCGGGCAGGTAACGCGCGGGATCAGTCTCGAGCTGCTCAAGGAACACACCCTCAGCCGTGACCTTGGCCATGGCCTGGCGGTCAGCCGAGCATGAGACGGCGATCGCTACCGGCAGGCTCGCGCCATGACGTGGAAGTCGAATGGCGCGTACGTCGTGACAGAAGTACTTGCCGCCGAACTGCGCCCCGATGCCGAACTGGCGGGTGAGCTCGAGGATCTCGCCCTCCAGCGCGATGTCGCGGATGCCGTGCCCAGCCATAGACCCCTCGGTGGGCAGGGTGTCGAGATAGCGTGCGCTCGCAAGCTTGGCTGTCTTCAGGGCAGCCTCAGCGCTGGTACCCCCGATGACGAGTGCGAGGTGGTACGGCGGGCAGGCGGCCGTCCCTAGGCTGCGCAGCTTGTCGTCGAGAAAACGTCGCATGGCGTCTGGGTTGAGAATCGCCTTGGTCTCTTGGAACAGGAACGACTTGTTGGCGCTGCCGCCCCCCTTGGCCATCAGCAGGAAGTGGTACTCGTCGCCGTCCGAGGCATAGAGGTCGATCTGGGCGGGCAGGTTGGTGCCGGTGTTCTGCTCGTCCCACATGGTCAGGGGCGCCATCTGCGAGTAGCGCAGGTTGAGACGCGTGTAGGCGTCAAAGATGCCTCTGCTGATGGCCTCTTCATCGCCACCACCTGTGACGACGCGCTCGCCCTTCTTGCCCATCACGATGGCGGTGCCGGTGTCTTGGCACATCGGCAGGACGCCACCTGCGGAGATGTTGGCGTTCTTCAGCAGGTCGAGTGCGACGAATCGGTCGTTGGGGCTCGCCTCAGGATCGTCGAGGATGCTCGCCAGCTGTTGTAGGTGCCCGGGACGCAGGTAGTGCGCGATGTCATGCATGCCCTCGTACGCCAGACGTGTCAATGCATCCGGGTGCACGCGAAGAAACTGGTCACCACCTACGTCAAAGGTCTCGATGCCATCAGTGGTGAGGAGTCGGTACGGAGTCTCCTGAGGACTGAGCGGCAGCAGGTCGGAGTAGATGAAGTCGGCCATGGCTCCAGGGTAGTGAATGAACGAGTGGGGCGTTGTGTGAGATTCGCGACCCGCATGTGGTCTCAGCCTTCATCAAACGGGCCGTTCGGCGAACACGGTCTGATGGGGCGCTGGACGATGTCTAGGCCAGAAGGGGGCGCCCACGGGTCTCGGCCTCGCCGCGCAGCCAGTCTCTGCCACCGTTCAACGATGCCCACAGGTGCCAGTCGACACTCGCGATGAGTGAAACGCAGCACCAGGACACCGAGTTCGCTTTCCAGCCATTCCTGACGAAGCTTTTCCTGCCAGAGCGCTTCATCGCGCGAGGTCGCACCGGCGTACTTGAGTCGGCCGTCCGCCTCGGCAGCAATCCCGAGCTCATCCCACCAGTTGTCCACGCGTGCCTCCTGACCCCCAAGGATCAGGGAAACGTTGCAGCGGGGTCGAGGGACGCCCCCCAGCAGAAACTCGCCTCGACCCTGCGACTCAAGCGGGCTCTCGGCATGGGGGTCGGCCCAGCGCAGGGTCTGTCGCGCCTGCCGGCAGCCACGCACAGCTCCCCTGGCACGGAGGAGCGCATTCATCAGGTCCACGTTCGCACCTCGTCGCAATGCAGCGTCTGCCGTGATGAGAGCAGCTGGTGTCGGCAGGTCGAGACTGACGTCGACCACCGTGCGCTCAACAGTCGTGATCTGGATCGGCCCGAGCTGTGTCACCTCCGCATCGGTGAGAAGCGTCCTCATGGTGCGGATCCCGGCAAGTTGGCTTGAGCTGGGCGGACGAATGATTTCTGGATGGGACGGAATCCCAACAACAGGCAGACCCCAGGCCAACGCCGCGCTGCGGAACCCCAGCGCCCCGTCGCGACTGGCGGTGGCGGCAGCGTGCAGGTGAGTCCGACGACGACGTTCCCAGGCGCTGGATAGTTGGGGGGCGGGCATGGCGAGGCGCCCGCGTCCGTGGCTGACCAGGGCCCCTTGGCGAACCAACCGCGCGATGTCGGTCCTGGTCAGCCCGGCCTCGAGCAGATCGGCAGCGGACGCCCCACCACCCCGACTGGCGAGCCACGCCTCGAAGGTCCGGGCGTTGGATGCGTCCACGGGGTCACTGTCACGGCGAAGTGGGCCGCGTTCATGCCCGGGAGGCCGCACTGTGGATGGTCGGATGTCTCTCCGGTGGTGGACAACCGACGGGAATCGTGACTGGTCGTGCCGGTTCTCAACCAGCACCGCTCGCCGAGCGGGCCCTTTGATGAAGAACTGGTCCAGAATTCCAGTCACCTGCTCATACAACTCGCCAGTCGGCGTGTGGTGGTGGCTCATGCGTCGGCCGGGGGAGGTCCGAACGTCCCCTTAGTCGACAAGGCGAGCGCGCAGTGCCCGAATCGCCACGAACCACATGATGGCTGCGAACCCCACCAAGAAGGCGACGTTGTAGAGGTCTGACGGCAGGTCCCAGCCGAAGCTCGCCGCGCGAACGAGCTCGACGCAGTGGTACAGCGGGTTGAAGTGCGCAGCTACCTGAAGTCCAGGGGGCAGGTTGCTGATCGGAAAGAAGGTGCCGGCCACGAGGAAGAGCGGGGTGAGCACGATCGACGTGATGTACGTGGTCTGCTCGATCGTCTTGATCGTGGCACCCACCCACATGCCGAAGAAGGCAAAGCCGAGGCCGGTGAGAAATCCAATGAACGGAACCAGCAGCATGCCCCACGTCGGCGTGAGGCCGAAGAAGAACGTCACCACCAACGGGAAAGACCCGAAGACTCCTGCCTTGGCCGCGATCCACGTGCCCTCTGCGAGAGCGAGCTCATCGACGCTGACGGGCGCAGCCAGGAGGGCGTCGTAGGTGCGTTGGAAGACCCGGCGTACGTAGGTGTTGAACATGCCGGGGAAGGCGGAGGCGAAGAGCACAGCGGTGGCGACTGATCCGGTGCCGACGAACTCGACGTAGGAGATCCCGTCTACTTCGTTGACGAGTGTGCCGACCCCGAGGCCGAAGGCGAGCAGGTAGATGATCGGCTGCACAACAGAGGAGATGGTGGTCGAGAGCCAGAACCGCTGGAACAGGGTGAACTCTCGGTTCCAGACCCCTTCGAAGGTGGCCCACTCATACCGTCGTGTGGTTCGGGTCGGCTGGCTCACTCCAAGACCTCGCCGGTGAGCAGGACGAACACGTCTTCCAGAGTCGCCGCCCGGTGGACGCCGTCGCCGAGCGTCGTGAGGAGGCCGTCGGGGGCGTCCTCTGAGCGCAGCACGGCGATTGACGGGCCGGTTCGACGCGTCGCCAAACCGGCCTCCTGTGCCTGGGTCTCGATGGTCGAGAGTCGGTCGGGTGGGCCGTAGTACTCGGTCGCCCGCTCACCTACGTGAGCCGCTCGCAGTTCGTGAGGGGTGCCACGCGCGACGATCGCCCCATGTGACATCACCGC
>JAHEKZ010000079.1 GCA_024644435.1 Actinomycetes bacterium
CCCACCATGGTGATCGCAGAAAGACGCATCAGGTCGGCGCTGCCGCGGCGTCTCGGCAGGATGAGGCCCAAGGTCGCGGCGACGAAGGCCATCAATGCGGCCAGGGGGCCAGCGATTCCGGCGTGCCCGAAGTCGGTGGCGTAGACGACGACCAGCGACTCTCCGGCCATGATCGTGCTGGCGCTGACCACCGACAAGATGACAGCCCGACGCAGCAGTGGGCGGCCAACCAGCGCGCGGACACCGCTTCGAAGCAGACCCCTGGCTGACTCCGTCATCTCAGCCAGCGGGCTGATACGCGGCACGCCCAAGAGCAACAGTCCCGAGACCAGGAACGACAACGCGTTCAGCCCGATAGCCGCCCCGAAACCGACCAAAGCCAAGGCGGCGCCACCCACGAGGAATCCGAGCATGCTCGCGGCCTGCTGGGTGGACTGGAACAGGACAAGGGCGTCTTCCCTGGTCTCTTCATCCGGTGCGTACTCCGGAACGGCCGCCGCCCGCGTAGCCTCGTACACCGAGGTCGGCACGGAAGCCAGGAAGACGAGCCCGAGCAGCGACCAGGTGGGCAGATCCGGTACCAGCAGCAACAGGATCAGCCCCGCACGCAGGAAGTCAGCGACGATCAGCAGCCTTCTGGGCGGGATCTTGGCGGTCCAGCCCACCAGCAGCGGCGCGAAAAGGTATGGAAGGTAGAGGGCGGCCAGGCTCGCCGATGCCGCCAGTGCCAGGCCGGTGTTCTTGTAGAGCAGAGCCGCAATCCCGAGCAGGCCGATCCAGTCGCCCATCTCGCTGACCATCTGTGAGATCCAGAACCGGCGCAGGGTGCGGTCACGTGAGACGACCATGGCCCGGTGCAGACGTCCGGCAACAGCTGAGCGCACCTTGGCGTCCGCAGTGCGCGGCTGAGCCCCGGATGGCGGTGACTCGTTCGGGCGCTCCACCAAGGAGGTATCGGCACGCACCCGGGACGGCTTCAGTCAGTCAGATCCCCATCATGGGCGGGCTCGCCGCCCGCCGTTCTGCTTCTTCCTTGACCATTGAGGCATCCATCTCCTCCTGCCGCAGACCGGTGACGTCGGCGACCGCCCTTCGAATCACCTCGATGGCCTCGTCGACGTCGTCGACGACCTGCAGCAGCTGGAGATCCTGCTCAGACGCTTTGCCCTCTCGGACCATCGTGTCGCGCATCCACTGCAGCAGACCGCCCCAGTAGCCGGAGTCGACCAGGACGATGGGGAACGCCGTGACCTTCTGCGTCTGCACCAGGGTCATGGCCTCGAAGAGCTCGTCCATGGTGCCAAAACCGCCGGGCAAGACCACAAACCCCTGCGCGTACTTCACAAACATGGTCTTGCGCGCGAAGAAGTAGCGGAAGTGCACCCCAATGTCGACCCAGGGGTTGAGCCCTTGCTCGAACGGCAGCTCGATGCCGAGACCCACCGAGACACCTCCGGCGTCCACAGCACCTCGGTTGGCCGCCTCCATGATGCCGGGACCGCCGCCGGTGATGACGGCATAGCCTGCAGCGGCCAGTCCGGCCCCCACAGTGCGGGCCTGCTCGTACTCCGCGCTGTCCCGGTGCACGCGCGCCGAGCCGAAGACGCTGATAGCGGGGCCGAGCTCGGCCAAGGTGCCGAAGCCCTCGACAAACTCCGCCTGGATCCGCAACACCCGCCAGGGATCGGCATGCACCCAGTCGCTGGGGCCGATGGAGTCGAGCAGCCGTTGGTCTGTCGTGCTCCGCTGCACCTGCCCACGCCTGAGGACCACGGGGCCGCGGCGCTTCTCGCGCGGACGATCGGAGCCGTCGGTCGGCCCGGCAGCGGGGTCGCGATCACCGTCAGTCATGGGCCCACGCTAGCGGGAGTGCGCGAGGTCGATGTCCGTGCTACAGTTTTCCTTGCTTGTTCAACTAATGAGCCCTCAAGTACTTCAGGACCACGAAGGGAACCCCCATGACCAGCACCACCACCATGTCGCTCGAGCAGACCACGGGCACCTGGGACATCGACCCCAGCCACACGAGGGTCGGGTTCTCGGCCAAGCACGCCATGATCGCCAACGTCCGGGGCCAGTTCGCCGCCTTCTCGGGCGCCCTCACCCTCGATGGTGCGTCCCCCGCTTCGTCGTCGGCCGAGCTCACCATCGACGCCGCGAGCATCGCCACCGGTAATGACGACCGAGACGCCCACGTCCGCTCGGCCGACTTCCTCGACGTCGAGAACTACAGCACCCTCACCTTCACCTCGACCGGGGTCCGGTACAGCGGTGGCGATGACTTCGTGATGGTGGGCGACCTCACCATTCGCGGTACCACCGTCCCCGTTGAGCTGGCAGTCGAGCTCGAGGGTGTGGCAACCGACCCCTTCGGCAACGAGCGGATCGGGTTCTCCGGCGAGACGACCATCAGCCGCAAGGAGTTCGGCCTGACCTGGAACGCCGCTCTCGAGGCCGGCGGAGTCCTCGTCAGCGACAAGGTCAAGATCACGCTCGACGTGAGCGCCATCAAGCAGCCGTAACCCCCTTCGAGGTAACCCCCTTCAGGGGCATGTCACACCGGTTCGGTCATATCGAACGGGTGTGACATGCCCCTCCTGGGGTCACCTGGCCACGGCGGACAACACAACGCACTTCTCGAACCGTCTCAGCCGGTGAGCCAGGCCGACAGCTTGGCTTCGCACTCAATGAGCTGGGCCACCGAGACCCACTCGCCGGCCGTATGCGCCACATGCGGGTCCCCTGGGCCGAAGTTGACCGCCGGGACACCGAGTGCGGCGAACTGAGCAACGTCGGTCCAGCCGAACTTGGCCCGAGGCGTCCCGCCGATCGCATCGGCAAAGGCCCGAGCCGCCGGGTGCTGCAGACCGGGCCGAGCACCCGGTGCGCTGTCTGTGACCACCACGTCGAAGCCCTCGAAGAGCTCACGGAGGTGCTCTTCGGCGTCCTCCGGCGTGCGGTCAGGGGCGAACCGGTAGTTCACCGTGACGACACATTCTCCGGGGACCACGTTTCCGGCGACGCCCCCGGCGATACCAACCGCGTTGAGCCCCTCCCGGAACCTCAGGCCATCGACCTCCGGCTGCCGGGGCTCGTACGCACGGAGTCGATCCAGCACCGCACCAGCAGCATGGATCGCGTTCGTTCCCATCCACGACCTGGCGCTGTGCGCCCGCACACCGGGCACGTGAACGTTGACGCGCATGGTGCCCTGGCACCCACCCTCGACGATGGCGTCCGTGGGCTCGAGCAGCACGGCGAAGTCGGCCGTCAGCCAGTCGGGGTGGTTCCGCGTCAGACGCAAGAGTCCGTTGCGCTCAGCTTCGACCTCCTCACCGTCATAGAAGACATAGGTGATGTCGCGGGTCGACGACGTGACGGACGCGGCCAGCTTCAGCATCACCGCGATCCCACCTTTCATGTCAGCTGTTCCCAACCCGTGGAGCACGTCACCCTCGCGCCGCGACGGCAGGTTGTCTGCCGGAGGGACCGTGTCGAGGTGGCCAGCGAGCACCACGCGCTCGGCATGGCCCCAGGAGGTACGCGCGACGACGGCGTCGCCATCGCGGTCCACGGTCAGGTGCCCCAAGACCCGCAGGGCCGCATCGACGGCGTCAGTGACGTCCTGCTCATGACCGCTCTCGGAGTAGACATCCACCAACGATGCGGTCAGTGAGGCTGTGTCCTGGTTCATGTCGAGTGTCACCACGTGGGTACCGTAACGATGTGACCAACCACGACATCCAGTCAGCCCCGCCGCGTGCCGCCTTCGGGATCGGCCTGGCCACCGTGTCCGACTCCGACGGCCGGGTGCTGGACGCCCGATTCCCGCGACTCGGACTCGGGTGGGATCCAGGCGTCACCGGTCGGCTCGGGATCGACGGCGCCGGCCTGGTCGACGTCCCAGTCGACGAGTCGCATGAGCTGATCGGATCGGTGATCTCCCACCTGGTGGGCACCGATCTGCGCCGCGGTGTCAGAGTCCGGTTCATCGCACTGCACGTCGCCGATCTGGACGCCCCTCCGGTTGACACGTTCGATGCCTACCTGAGGTTGCACCTGCTGTCCGGCCGACTGGTCCAGCCCCGCACGATCAACCTCGACGGCATCTTCGGGTTGCTCACGAACGTGGTCTGGACGAACTACGGGCCCTGCAGCGTAGAGGGGTTCGAGACGACCAGGCTGCAGCTGATGCAGGATGGGCCGGTCTCCGTCCACGGCGTCGACAAGTTCCCGCGGATGGTCGACTACGTGACGCCTGTCGGCGTGCGGATCGCGGATGCCGACCGCGTTCGTCTCGGGGCCCACCTCGCCGAGGGCACCACTGTCATGCACGAGGGGTTCGTCAACTTCAACGCGGGCACGCTCGGGGCCTCGATGGTCGAAGGACGCATCAGCGCAGGCGTCGTCGTCGGAGACGGCTCCGACATCGGCGGAGGCGCCTCCATCATGGGCACGCTGTCGGGCGGCGGCCAGGAGGTCATCCGCATCGGAGAGCGCTGCCTGGTCGGCGCGAACGCCGGCGTCGGAATCTCACTCGGCGACGACACCGTTGTGGAAGCTGGCCTCTACGTCACCGCCGGCACCAAGGTCCAGACGCCGGACGGTCAGGTCGTCAAGGCACGCGAGCTCTCCGGCCAGTCGGACCTGCTCTTCCGCCGCAACTCCGTGACCGGTGCCGTCGAGGCCGTAGCCCGCAGTGGCTCGTGGGGCGGCCTCAACCAGGCTCTCCACGCCAACGACTGAACATCGGCCGGCGCCACGCCGTCGATTTCGATCCTCTGCACCCATGACGCACACTGGAACCACTATGTCTGCGCGCTCCTCACGACTCCGTAGCCCCTTCCTGGGGTTGCTGGTGCTCGCCCTCCCGCTGGCGGTGCTGGCTGGGTTCATCGTGTGGTGGAACGGCGGGCTCGGGCCCATCGTGGGTCGTGAGCTCTGCCGCGTCGACGTCCCCGGAGGCTCGGTCTCCTTCGATCATGAGCAAGTCGCCAACGCCTCCACCATCGCCGCCGTTGCCCACCGACGCGAGCTGCCCACCAGAGCGGTCACGGTCGGCCTGGCCACGGCCATGCAGGAGTCGGAGCTCCGCAATCTCGACGGCGGCGACCACGACAGTGCGGGGCTCTTCCAGCAGCGACCGTCCCAAGGGTGGGGCTCGTTCGACGAGGTCACCGATCCGGTGTATGCAGCCGACGCCTTTTTCACGGCGCTCGTCACCGTTGAGCGGTGGCAGCACTTGCCCGTCACCGTTGCTGCCCAGACGGTGCAGCGCAGCGCCTACCCCGACGCGTACCAGCAGCATGCTGACGAGGCGAAGATCCTGGCCGCGGCACTGACCGGGCATCGCGGTGCCGCATTGTCGTGCACGGTACGTGCCGAGGAGGAACGGGACCAGAAGCTGGACCCGACCGGCCTCACCCCCAGGGCCACCTCGCTGCGGACGCAGATGGAGGACGCCTGGGGGACGCAGAGCTTGGGAGGGTTTGCGCCTGGTGGCGTGACGCGCTCCCAACCGTCCGCACACAACGAAGGTCGCGCCATCGACGTGTTCTTCGAACCCGCGAACGAGCCTCGAATGAGACATGACGGCTGGGCGCTTGCTCACTGGCTGGTCGCCCATGCCGACCAGCTCGACGTGGGCGTCATCATCTACCGCGACAAGATCTGGTCGGCTCACCGCAGCCCCGAGGGATGGCGCGACTACACCTCGCCCTACGGCAACCCCAAGGACCCGACGCTGCGACACCTCGACCACGTCCACGTCGAAGTTCTCTAGGTCTTTTCGCCAGTCACGGGTCCGGCGATCTGCCAGACTCGGCCCCGATCATGTCGACGGAAGGCGTACTCACATGTCCATGGGTGGCGGCGACCAGGGCGACTCCCTCGTCATCGGCGTGTTCCTGCAGTGGTGGGACAAACGAACCGCCAAGCGCGACGCCAAACGCACTGCCAAGCTCGAGGCGAAGGCCGCCAGGCGTACCGAAATGGGCCAGTCGAAGCCCTAGGGCCCCGGTGTCAGGTATCCCCTAGTCGGCGATCCGGGTCGCGGCCGCCTCGACCCGCTCATCAGACGCCGTCAATGCCACGCGCACATGGTCGGCGCCGCGGGCTCCGTAGAAGTCACCGGGCGCGACGAGGATGCCGCGTTCGGCAAACCACCCGACAGTTGTCATGCAGGCCTCCGCACGGGTGACCCAGAGGTAGAGCCCGGCCTCAGAGTGCTCGATCGTGAAGCCCGCCTCGCCCAGGGCTGCCATCAGCACCTGCCGACGCGCTGAGTAACGGCTTCGCTGCTCGACAACATGGGCATCATCGTCAAGCG
>JAHEKZ010000080.1 GCA_024644435.1 Actinomycetes bacterium
GTCATCCACCGCCGTCGGCGGATCATTGACCGCATTCACGGTGATGTCCACCGTCGCGGTGTCACACAGCGGAGTCGGGGACGTCGTGTCACACACCTGGTAGGTGAACGAGTCCGAACCGTAGAAATCAGGATCCGGCGAGTAGCGGACCTGGCCGCCGACCACGCTGGCCGTGCCGTTCGTCGGCTGTGTTGCCACCGACAGTGACGACGCATTCAGATTGCCGTCGGCGTCTGAGTCGTTCGACAAAACGTTGATATCGACGTTTGTGTCTTCGTTCGTCGTCGCCGAGTCGTCCACCGCGTTTGGCGCCGAAGGGGCATTGGCGGCCGTCAGCGTCAGCAGGTTGGGACTGACGCCCGTGTCATTGTTGTAGTGGAACGAGGCACCAGAGAAGTCATAGATGATTCCACTGAGCGACTGCGAGCCGGTTCCGATCACGGTGAAGGAGATGGTCGTCGTGATCGGGTTTCCCCCTACCTTTCCAGTGCCGATCAGCGCTGGTCCCACGCAGGAAAGATACGTTCCACTCGTGCGGTCGTTGTTCCACCCGCACGCGTCTCCGTACATCTGGGTATTCGTGTACGACGTCGGAACAGCGTACGCATTCGTGAGGGACTCGATCCTGAAGAGCGAGTTGTTGAAGTAGTAGGCGTTGACCAGCTGTTCGTAGCCGTTGGTGGCCGTCTTGGAGACAATGGTTGCCGTGCAGGTGGAGCCCACATACACAACTCCAGTCGCCGGGTTGCACCCCGGCGTGTTCGACAATGTCCAGCTATTCACCGCGTTGCGGCTCTGCGAGACCAGTTTCTGGACGTAGACCTCGCGGTTCGCAGGAGTCGAAACGGACGAGACCGAGTCGCCCGTGGCCGTGATCTGGAACTGTCGGGCCGTGTTGTAGGCGAGGGTGTTGCGGGTGACCTTCACATTGAAGTAGTAGTCGCGGCACGCACCGGCTCCTAGCGAGGCAGTGGTGAAGGAGGTCGTGTTCGCCAGATTGATGTAGGTGTTCGCGCTGAGCCAGCTCCAGTTGACGCCAACGTTGGTCACCGGACTGGTTCCGGTGTTGCACACCCGACCGCCGACAGGAAACGTGTCCGGCCCGGCGGTCACGTCGTTGCTGTCGAGCCCAATGACGTTCCAGCCCAGAGGCGTGATCGTGAGTGGCCCAGGTGCGGCGGATGCCGCGAGCGGCTGCCCGAGCAGAACTGCTCCGGCAACAGCAAAAGTCGCGAGCGCCTTGCCGGCGATCCCGTTTCCCCACGTCCGCATGACAACACCCATCAGCATGGCGGGCACACCCCGCTCCACTCGTCCCTTCGGGTGACGGGCGGTAACGCTTGACCTCACGGCGTCAAATGCGTCCGTTTTGCCCCACTTACGGGATGTTTATGAGCCAGAAGAACTACCCCGTCTTGGTCACGGGCGCTGCGTGGGTGCTCAGGGCACGAGCGGACGGATGCGGCCCACTTGCCGGCCACGACCGAGCACGGGCACGACGCCCCAGCCCTCGAGCGCATCGGTGTCCACCCCGGGGCCGGCTTCGGCCCCGATCGAGCGCAGCGCCGACACGAGTACCGCCTGGCCGGCGCGAAAACCACCGTCGGACACCTTCAGAGCGAGCGCCCGTCCGTCCGGCAGCGCCGCCGCATACACCGACTCGGCGCCATCCTTGGCCAACAGGCCCGGCACCGCGCGCATGAGACCGGTGACCTCAGACTCCTCGCCACAGACGAACTCCGGATGTGCCCGCATCGCGTCAGCCACGTCCCGCAGCAAACTCCCCTCGGGCGCTACCACCGCTACCCGGAAGGCCCTGGCCAGCGCACGCAACGGCATCGCATAGGCCGGTGCTCCGCAGCCGTCGACGGCAGTGTGCGCGACGTGTTCGCCGATCACCCCTTCAACGGTGTCCTTGAGCAACACCTGGAGCGGGTGCTCCGGATCCAGGTACGTCGAGGTGTCCCAGCCAGCATGGACGCAGGTGGCCAGCATCGCCGCGTGCTTGCCTGAACACCCGTGGAAGACCGGCCGTGCGACACCGTCCCCGCGCACGACCGCCAAGCGCGCTGCCGGGTCCGAGGGCAGCGCGGGGGGCGTCCCCAATGCGCTCTCGTCCAGACCCGCGAAAGAGAGGATCGTTCGGACGCCTTCGACGTGCATCGGTTCACCGTCATGGGACGCGGCAGACAGCGCTAGCAGCTCGCCATCGAGGACGAGCCCCAGGGCGCGCATGCCGGCGGCCTGCATCACCTTGTTGGCGCTGCGTGGGTGAATCGGAGCATCCACGTCACCAAAGGCGAAAGCGTCGGCGCCGTCAGAGGCCAGCCCGATCAGCCGCCCGAAGTGGATGCCCTCGTCAAAGCCACTGCGCTCGACAGCGGCGACAGGAACGTAGCCCGAGGTGCTCAGCGGCCGGCCAACAGATCGTCGACGGTCGCCTCGCCCGACTGGTAGCGCCGCGCGATCTCGGCCGTGCACGCATCCATGACCTCTTGGACGCGGCGGCGGTTGCGTGAGACGGCCGCCTCGTAGCTCGTCAGCCGGGACAGCGACTCGGCGAGCTCTTCGTCTGAACGGTTGACGACGTCAGAGACGCCGACGTCAGAGACCAGCTGCTCAACCGAGCGACGGTGCTCGGCGACGCGCGACGGCTCGGTCGTGTTGTGGCGGCCCAGCCCGTGCGGCGCCGAGGCGGGGCCATCAGCCAGGATCCCCGCGAGCTGGTCGACCAACGACCCACGCTCGTCACCGGTCCTGCGGCTGAGCTCGGCACGCACGATATCGATCCGACCTTGGAGCAGCCGGCGGACGTATGAGAGGTCGGCCTCTTCCTGCTCGGCCTCGTGGCGACGGGACCGGACGTCAGCCAGCGCCACCGTCCCGAGGTCGTTGAGGAAGTCGCCGTTCAGGACGTGGTCGATCCGCCGGCGTCCACCTGGCATCGGGTCGATGCCGGCAACCTCGGGCGCGCTGGCCGAACTGGACTCGCTGCTCATGCGGGGACTCCTCGGCGATCCTTGACCTTCAGCAGGGTACGGGCATCGTCCGGCATCATCGGCGGACGTTGGAAGAGTGTCGCAGCCTGGGCTGCGCGCTCCACCAGCTGGGCATTGTCGCGCACCGCAACGCCACGCGCCCAGGTGACGACGTCCTCCATGCCGACCCGCAGGTGTCCACCGGCCGAGAGGGCGGCGAACATGACCGGCATGGTCGAGCGTCCCACGCCCGTGGCCGACCACGTGGCGCCCTCGGGCAAGGCCTCGACGGCTGAGACGAGGGCAGCTGCCGTGCCGGGCATGCCACCGGGGACGCCCATCACCAAGTCACAGTGCACCTGGCCGCCGAAGGGCGCGCCGTACTTGTCGAGCAGGCGGTTGAGCGCGTGGACGTGCCCCAGGTCGAACAGCTCGAACTCAGGCACGATCTGGCGCTCCTGAGTCAGCTGGTAGAGCTCGACCATGAAGGGCCAGCTGTTCATGAAGACGTCGTCGCCGAAGTTCACGGTGCCGCAGGTGAGGGAGCACGAGTCGGGCTCGGCGTCCAGCACGCGCAGCCGCAGGTCGTACCCGTCGTGCACCGACCCACCGGTAGAGAGCTGGACAATCAGGTTGCTGGCCCCTCGGACCGCAGCCACCGTCTCCTTGAGCCGGCCGAGGTCGAGGGTGGGCTGGGCGTCGCCGTCACGGATGTGGATGTGGATCATCGCGGCCCCGGCCGCCTCGCAGGCCTGAGCGGTAGTGACCAGCTCATCCAGGGTGACCGGCAGCGCGGGCACATCGGCCTTGCTCGACTCCGCCCCAGTGGGGGCGACGGTGATCATGGTGTGGGCCATGCGGGCGATCCTGCCACGACCCCGTCCGTTGGTGGTGGCGTAGGGCCGATCCAGTGAATCTCGAGGCCCCCAACACTCAACGAATGGGGCGAAAGTGCCGAAGGAACAGGTGTCGAGTCTCGCCTCACGGTGACTCGGCCATGCGGTGATCGGCAGCATCCGCATGCCCAGTCAGCTGGCCACGTGCTTGCTCGGAAACGGAGGGGGTTCGACCGTTGGCTTCAACGCAGGTCGCGTCGTCCACCGTCGAGCAGGTACTCGTTGAGCTCAGTGACGCCGGGGCAACTGGCTGTCTGACCGTTACCGACTCCGCTGGCGAGCAGGCCGAGGTCTACGTCAAGGACGGGCTCGTCTACTCGGTCTATGTTCCCGGGCGCAGGGCTCAGCTCGGCGCACGACTGATCGCCTCCGGCGACCTGTCCCCCGAGGCCCTCACGTCTGCGCTCGATGTCCAGACGAACGAGCTGCAGGGCTGGCGGCTCGGCGAGCTGCTGGTCCACCTCGGCTACGTCGAGCGCCCAGTCGTCGAGTCGTTCGTCGTCGAGCAGCTGCGCGACGCCACCGCCGCTCTGCTCGAGTGGCCGGTCGCCGCCCACAAGTTCCGCAAGTCCAAGAAGACCCGGCAGGACGTTGCCCCGCCCAGCACGGTGCGCGATCTCCTCGCCGAGGTCGAGATGCGTCGTCACCGCTGGAGCGAGCTCGTCGAACAGATCGGTGGCCAGCGCGGTATCCCGATGCTCTCGGCGCGTCCAGACGGGTCATCGGACGTCGTGCTGTCCAGCGCCGACTGGGCGCTGCTCTGCAAGGTCGACGGCACGCGAGACATCGCCGAGCTCGCCGCCGAGTGTGGCTTCACCGTCTTCGAGGCGGCGCACGTGGTGCGGGCCCTGATGGACGGCGGCTTGATCGACGTCGAGCTGCCGGACGACGAGCCCGTGGCCTCGGTCACCTCGCTCGAGGACGCGCGCGGCAAGCGCCCTGCGTTCGAACCGGCTCCCGATCCTGCCGGTGACGAGCTGGCCGGCGCGGTCAAGAAGGTCACTGCGGCCCTCGGCGACCTCTTCAAGTCCGTCACCCCTCCAGGGGTTGGAACGTCGCTTGCCGACGCCGCAGCCGCCCTGGAGGCCCAGGACGACCTGATCGATGTCACCGATCCCGAGCCAGTGATCGACGAGGAGACCCTCGAAGCCGAACGTCAGATTCGGGAGGCCGAGGAGCGACTCACCGCCGAGGTCGAGGCCTGGCTGGAACACGAAACCTGGTTGGCCGAGCAGGCGAAGGGCGTAGAGGACGAGGCCTGGGCCGCTCACGCCAGCTGGCTCGAGCAGCGACGCGGCGACGCGGCCGCTGAGGCGTGGTTGATGCACTACCAGTGGCTCGAGGACGAGCGCCGCCGTTGCGAGAAGGTGGCCTGGTCTGAGCACAGGGAGTGGCTGGCCGAGCGCCAGGCGGCTGAGGCCGTCCGCCTCGAGGCCGAGCGCCAAGCGATGGAGACCGAGGCGTGGAAAGACCATGAGACCTGGCTCGCCGCCGAGCGTGCGCGCGTCGAAGACGAAGCCCGAGAAGCCCACCAGCTCTGGATGGACGCCGAACGCGTCCGCGTGGAAGACGAAGCCTGGGAGGCGCATGCTCTGTGGCTCGACGAGTCGTTGCGCCAAGAGGCGGCCCGCCTTGAGGCCAAGCGCCAGGCCGCCGAGGGCAAGGCGTGGAAAGAGCACAAGACCTGGCTCGCCGCCGAGCGCACACGCGCCGAAGACGACGCATGGAACGACCACCAGCTCTGGATGGATGCCGACCGCATCCACCTCGAGGCTGAGGCGTGGGAGGCCCACACCGTCGCGCTCGAGGAGGAGCGGCAGCTCGCCGAGGCCGAGGCGTGGGAAGCCCACGCCACGGTATTGGACGCCGAGCGGGCGGGCGCCGAGGAAGAAGCCTGGCTGGTCCACGGAAAGTACCTGGAATGGCACCGGACGACGGTCGAGGGCGAGGCGTGGGTCGCCCACGTCGCGTGGCTCGAGAGCGAGCGAGTCCGCGTCGAGGCCGCTGCGTGGGAGGCCCACGCAGCCGTGCTGGCCGAAGAAGAGCGCAAGCGTGCCGAGGCCGAGGCTGTCCGCGCAGCCAGGCTGGCAGCCGAACAGGCCGAGCAGCAGCGCCTCGAAGACGAGGCCCGCGCCGAGGAGCAGCGTCGACGTCGGCGTCAGGAGGAGGCCGACCGCGCGGCCACAGAAGAGGCCGCCCGACGCGAAGCCGAGGCAGCCGCCCAGCGCGAGGCAGAAGCAGCCGCCGAACGCGAGCGGCTCGAGGCGGAGGAGGCCGCTCGTCAAGAGGAGGAGCGACTGGCCGCCGAAGAAGCGGCGCGCCTTGAGGCCGAAGAAGCCGCCCGCCTTGAGGCCGAGCGCATCGCCGCCGAGGAAGCCGCCCGCGTTGAGGCCGAAGCGGCTGCCAGGCGAGAAGCCGAACAAGCCGCCGAACGCGA
>JAHEKZ010000081.1 GCA_024644435.1 Actinomycetes bacterium
CACCAGCACAACGGTCATCGCGCCGGTAGGTCCAGACACCTGGACGTTGCTTCCGCCGAACAGGGCCGCCAGGGTTCCCGCGACGATCGCCGTGATGAGCCCGGCACCAGCCCCGAGGCCGGAGGTGATGCCGAACCCGAGCGCGAGAGGCAGCGCGACGACGCCGACCGTGATGCCGGCCATCAGGTCCTTGCGCGGAGCGACCCGCATCTGCGCAAAGTCGGCGCGACGAGGCATCAGACTTCGTAGACGACTGAGCGCCTGGACCACTACTGAGCGGTGATGGGGCGATGAGGAGGGGCTGGCAGCGTGGCTCATGGGGCGTCAGCCGGGCCACCGAACTCGTCCACGAGCTCGCTCTGGTCGACCGTGCGGCTCTGCAGGATCTCGCGCGCCGCCAGCAGTAGGTCACGAACAGCGGGGAGCGTCAGGGAGTAGATGACCGCTCCCGCCTCGCGGCGTTGCTCAACGAGCCCGTGCTGGCGCAGGACGGCGAGCTGGTGGGACAGGCTCGACGCCTCGATGTCGATGGCCTCCCTCAGCTGGTGGACCGGCTTGTCGCCGTCGGCGAGCAGCTCGAGCAACCTGATCCGTGCCGGGTGACCCAGCGCGCGGAAGAAGTCGGCCTTGGCGCGGTAGAGCGGGACGACCACCGGGTGCCCCCGTCAGTGGAGTTGAAGAGTTCTTCAAGTCTACAGGCGGGCAGCCGAGGAGCTGCGGGGTGTCAGCGAGCGAGCACGCCACCCTTGACGACGTGGCGCATGTCGGTGACGAACCGCGAGAGATCGCCCAGCACCTCGTCCACTGA
Source organism: Actinomycetes bacterium (assembly GCA_024644435.1). GTDB lineage: Bacteria > Actinomycetota > Actinomycetes > JAHEKZ01 > JAHEKZ01 > JAHEKZ01. Next base: position 809 of record JAHEKZ010000081.1, read on the forward strand.
CGTGGAACGGCCATCGATGTCGGATGAGACCTCGACCGCCGTGAGATCGGCGAAGCGACCGGGCTCGAGGACACCTACCTCGTCATTGCCGAGACACTCAGACGCCCAGAGCGTCGCCGAACGGAGCGCGGCCATCGGGCTCATGCCGAGCTCGACGTGCTTGGGCAGCTGGTGGATGTTCATGCCGTGCGGGTAGATGCCCGAGTCGGTGCCGAAGCCGATCTTGACGCCGTGGGCGAGGGCGCGTCGGAACGCGTCCCGCTGCGTCTCGGTCGAGTCCACGATCTTCTTCATCGTGTCCGCCGCCCAGTTGCTCTTGGTCCCCTCCTCCTCCATCCAGTCGCCTGCCCAGACGTCGGCGACCAGGTAGGTGCCGCGCTCGGCCATGAGGGCCAGCGCCTCGTCGTCCGCGAACGAGCCGTGCTCGACCGAGCGGACGCCGGCGCGGGTGGCGCGCTTGATGCCCTCGGCTCCGTGCGCGTGGGCGGCGACGAAGGTGCCGTAGTTGCTGGCTTCGTCGACGGCGGCCTTGATCTCGTCCTCCGTGAACTCAGGTGCGCCCGGGTTGGTGCCGGGTGCCAGGACGGCCCCCGTCGCGATCACCTTGATCAGGTCGGCCCCGTGGCTCTTGATCAGGCGGACGGCGCGGCGCACCTCGTCGACGGAGTCGGCGACCCCGAAGCGCATGGCGTCCGGCACGCAGACGTCGGCCGAGAACCCCGTCACCTCGCCTCCGCCGCCTGAGCAGGTGATGTAGGCGCCGGCGCAGTGCATCCGAGGGCCGGTGACCCAGCCCTTGTTGATCGCGTTGCGCAGCGAGACGTCGCTGAACGCGCGGAACGCGCCGACGTCACGCACGGTGGTGAAGCCCGCGTCTATCGTGCGCCGTGCGTTGCGGACGCCGAGCAGGGCAGCGTCCGCCTCGCTCTCCATCAAGATGTCGCCGTACGAGCCCGACTCGACCTCTCCGGTCAGGTGGGTGTGCAGGTCGATCAGTCCTGGTGTGACGACGCAGCCGGTGAGGTCGAGAACGGCACCGTCCGGCGTCGGCGCATCACCGGCGGCGACGTCGGCCACCCGGTCGCCGTCGAAGACGACCGTGACGTCCGGCCGCACCTCTCCGGTGACGACATCAGCGAGCCAGCCGCAGCGAGCGGCAACGAACGAGTCTCCGGCAACCAGGCGTGCGGCAGAATTAGTCACGGACGGAGCCTGCCACACCACCCCCACCATTGCGGAAGTTGGCTGGGGTCCTGACCCCACCAGACTTCCGCAATCCTGAGGAGCTACACGCTGCTAGTCGTGCACGCAGAAGCGGGCGGCCTGCGCCCACCCGGCGCCGAGTGGGCCGTCGCAGATGGTCACGTTGGGCAGCGCCTCGGCGGCCGTTCGGATGTCGGGGACGTCGGCACCGTTGCGGACCAGGAAGAACCGCTCGACATGCGGAGCCATCTCGAGGTCGGACAGCGAGTCACCGACGGCCACGGCGTCGGACGGCATCAGGCCACGGCGTTCCAGGTCGGACGCGATGCCGATGCCTTTGCTGATGCCGCGCGCCATGAGGTGGTAGATGTGCGGTGGCCCGTCCAGGCCGCCCATCACCGTGCCTCCCAGGCGTCCGTTGTCGACCAGGATCAGCCAGCCGTAGCCACGCTCGACGAGCCACGTGTTGACGCCAGCAACGTCGACGCGGCCGTGCATCATGACGTCGGTCTCGTGGCCCAGGTGCCAGGGGGCGTGGTGCTCGAGCCGCCCCTCGTACTGGGCCAGCAGCGCGTCGACGAGCCCCAGTGACTCCAGCTGGGCGACGAGGGGGCCGGAGAACTCCGCCGGGGTCTGGCCGCTCAGCATGCTCGACCGACGACCGTGGTCCCACCCGATGATCGCGCCCATCTCGGCGATGAAGCCGTCGGCTCCGAAGATGCGGGCGGCCTCTTGCAGCTGCGCGCGCGTGCGGCCGGAGACCAGCGAGAGTGCGACGTCGGCCTCGTGCAGTGCGATCAGCGCGTCGGTCGGCTCGCGCGTCATGGATCGGTCGGCGGCTCGGACGAAGCAACCGCCCGGGCCCACCATGGTGCCGTCGAGGTCGCTGTAGAGGATTCGCGTCGTCATCGTCCGGGAAGTCTGTCATCGCCGAGCACGCTCAGCAGGGGCGGACGTTCGAGAGCCGTGACGTCGTACGTGACCGGACGGTAGCGGGACGCGTCGCGCACGAACTGCGTGAGCGTGGGCTGGACGGTCTGCAGGTCGCCGTCCTGGTGCAGCCGCGCCAGAGCGGTCTGCCAGATCTCGGCAGCCATGCGGCCCAGACGCAGGTCGGTGTGGTGCCGGTGCCGACGCTCGCCCAGGTCGACCTGCGCCATCGCCTCCAGCCCCACCTCACCCAGCGCGTCGATGAGCAGGGCGATCTCGACCCCGTAGCCCGTGGCGAACGGCAGCCGCTCGAGCAGATGGCGATGCGCCGCGTACTCGCCGGCGAGCGGCTGCACGAACCCGGCCAGCTGTGGCCAGTGGAGGTTGAGCAGCGGCCGGGCGACCAGCTCGGTGACGCGTCCGCCGCCGGCCGGGTGCACGACCGCGCCATCGGTCAGGGGACGGTCGTACATCGCCTTGACGAACTGGACGGACGGATCGGTGAGCAGGGGGCCGATCAGCCCGGCGACGAAGTGCGAGCGGAAGGCGATCAGGTCGGCGTCGATGAAGACGACGATGTCGCCACTCGTTGCGGCCAGTGACCGCCAGAGGGCCTCACCCTTGCCGGTGACGGACGGCACATGCGGCAGTACCTCGTCGCGGTGCACGACGCGCGCACCGGCGGCGCGCGCGACGGCAGCGGTCGCGTCGGTCGAGCCGGAGTCGAGCACGACGACCTCGTCGACGAGGGGGTGGGGGACGTCCACCAGGTCGCGGCAGACGGCGTCCACGATCCCCCCGACGGTGGCCGCCTCGTCCAGGGCCGGCAGGACGACGCTGACCGTGGTGCTGCCTTTGGCCTCGCGGAGCAGGTCGGACGGCCAGTCGGCGGCCTGGGACGACCGTCGTGCGAACCAGTCGGTGACGCCCGGCTCCATCAGATCTCTTCCGCTCGTCGGGGTCCGTCTCACACGGTGGACCGAATTTTCACGCTCTGGACGTCGTCCGTTACCCTCGTCCTGCTGTCGAGCCTCGCCGATCGCGCTGGCTTGCACAACTCAGCACACAACTTCATACCGCTCATCAAGAGGGGCAGAGGGAACGGCCCGCTGAAGCCCCGGCAACCCCCCGTGCACATGGCGACGAGCTCTGTTCGTTGACTCAGTGGCGTCCGATCGGACGCGGTGCCCGGGCCAGGTGCCAAATCCGTCCTGACACCGCCCGGTGCCAGGAGAGATGAGGAGAGTCTCCGCATGACCGCATCACCAGATGCCGCAGCCACCGCTGCCGGCGCCTCGTCGGCCTCGTTCGGCCCGGCCCGCAACCTCACCTGTCGCGCCTGCGGCGCTCAGTTCCCGCTCGGCGACTCGTACGCGTGCATGGAGTGCTTCGGCCCCCTCGAGGTCGGGTACGACTTCGGCACCGTCACGCACGCCGACATCGAGACCGGCCCCCACTCGATGTGGCGCTACGCGCCGTTGCTGCCGGTGCCCGCCGACATCGCCACTCGTCAGAACCTCAGCCCCGGCATGACCAAGCTGGTCAAGGCCGACAACCTGGCGGCGGCTCTCGGCATGAAGACGCTGTGGGTCAAGGACGACAGCGGCAACCCGACGCACTCCTTCAAGGACCGCGTCGTCGCCATCGCGCTGTCGGCTGCCCAAGAACTCGGCTTCACAACGGTGGGATGCGCGTCTACGGGCAACCTGGCCGGAGCGGTGGCGGCCGCGGCTGCCCGGGCAGGGCTCAAGTCGTGCGTCATCGCGCCCAGCAACCTCGAGGCGGGCAAGCTGGTCACCGCCGCGATCTACGGCGGCACGCTGGTGGCCGTTGACGGCAACTACGACGACGTCAACCGGCTGTGTTCTGAGGTCGCCGCCGACATGGGGTGGGGCTTCGTCAACGTCAACCTGCGTCCGTACTACGGCGAGGGCTCGAAGACCGTGGGCTACGAGGTGGCCGAGCAGCTGGGCTGGCGGTTGCCGCGTCAGCTGGTCTCACCGATTGCGTCCGGGTCGTTGATGACCAAGGTAGACAAGGCGTTCCGCGAGCTGGTCAGCCTTGGGCTGGTCGATGAGGCGCCGGCGTCCATCTTCGGGGCGCAGGCCACCGGGTGCTCGCCGGTCAGCGCTGCGTGGGCGGCCGGTCACGACGTCGTCCAGCCGGTGCGTCCCGACACCATCGCCAAGTCGTTGGCCATCGGCAACCCCGCTGACGGCCCCTACGCGATCGACGTCGCGCGGCGCACCGGCGGCGCGATCGCGGACGTCTCCGACGACGAGATCGTGGCCGGCATCCAGCTGCTCGCCGCAACCGAGGGCATCTTCGCCGAGACGGCGGGCGGCGTCACCGTGGCGACGCTCCGCAAGCTGCTGGAGGCCGGAAGCCTCGACCCGGACGCCGAGACCGTGATCCTCAACACCGGCGACGGCCTCAAGACGCTGGACGCCGTCGAGCCGGTGGCGTCCCCCACCGTCACCATCGCACCGCGGTACGGAGAGTTCCGTGCCTTCGCTGAAGAGAAGGGCCTCCGTTGAGCGTCTCCGTCCGAATCCCGACCATCCTGCGTCCGTACACCGGAGGCGCCTCCGAGGTGGCTGCCGAGGGGGGCTCACTGACCGAGGTGCTCGACGCCCTGGAGGTGGCCCACCCGGGGCTGAAGGCCCGCGTCCTCGACGACGACGGGGCGATCCGCCGCTTCGTGAACGTGTACGTCAACGACGACGACGTCCGCTTCGCCGAGGGGCTGGCCACCGCCACCCCTGACGGCACCTCGATCTCGATTATTCCGGCCGTCGCCGGCGGCTGAGCACCGTTTTTTGGCCCGCCGAATGGGGGAAGGTGGCCGCGACACGCCCGCGGGCGGTCAAGCACGGGGTCATTTGGGCCGAAGGGGGGCGTAGGCTGCGCTTCGGACATCGGGATACGGTGTGCCGGCTGACTATGCCGTCGGCGAACAACTGGGGAGTGACGAATGGCTCAGGGCACGGTCAAGTGGTTCAACGCCGAAAAGGGCTACGGATTCATCGCGGTCGATGAGGGCCCCGACGTGTACGTGCACTACAGCCAGATCCAGATGGAGGGCTTCCGCGCCCTCGAGGACGGCCAGCGCGTCGAGTTCGAGATCTCGCAGGGCCAGAAGGGCCCGCAGGCCGACTCCGTCCGCCCCGCCTAGCGCCAAGGTCCCACAACGCGGAAGATCGTTGGGGCTCTGACCCCATCAGACTTCCGCAATCTTCCAACGCTGGTTGCCCGCGGGACGCCGCTCAGCG
>JAHEKZ010000082.1 GCA_024644435.1 Actinomycetes bacterium
AGCCCCGAGCTCTGACCACACCCAACCGGTCCGACGTCAGATCGGGGAAGACCGATGGTGAACCCTGACATCTCTTCTCGAGGATCTCAGCGAGGATCTGCCGGTAGTCCGTGGTCCCAGCCAGGTCTCCACCTGCGAGTGCGTCCCTTTCCAGCGTCGGCCATGTGCCGTGGACACGACCACCGTTGACGCCGCCGCCGAGCAGCAGGACCGCCTGCCCGTGCCCGTGGTCGACACCGCCCGAGCCGTTCTCGACCAGGCTGCGCCCGAACTCGGTCAACGTGACAACGGTGACGTCGCCGAACCTTCCACCGAGGTCGGTCGCGAACGCAGCCAGCGCGCGTGCCAGCTCGCTCAGCTTGTCCGTGAGCCAGCCACGGTTCACCGTTCCCATGTCAGCGTGCATATCCCAGTCGCCGTAGTCGACGGCCGCGATCTGTAGCCCGACATCAGACTTGATGACCCGCGCGACGTCGGTCAGGGCTCGGCCGAGGTCAGTGTTGGGGTAGTTGGCGTCGGGCGTGTAGCCAACGTCCTGCATGTCAGCAGCGCCGGCCAAGGCAGACAGCGTGGTGGACGCGGGCCCAGCGACCGTTGTCGGTGCACCCTCGTGCAACCCGGCGAGGGCCTCGGTCCAACGACGTCGTTCGACAGCGTCCCAGGCGCCGGACAGATCGAAGTCGTCGACCGAGCGCATCGCCAGCTCAGGTGTTGGGCCCCGGAAGGCGGAAGCCGCCATGCTGCTGCCGAGCTGCACAGCCTGAAACGCCGTTCCCTGGTCACGCAGACCCAGAGTGCGGTCGAGCCATCCAGTCCGAAGCGAGGAGCCGGGGGCGGCTCGTTCCATCTCCTCCATCGCCTCGAAGTGCGAGCGGGTCTGGTTGGCCATGCCCACTGCCTGTACTGCGGCGAAGTCACCTGAGTTCCACCAGGGCATGAGTGGAGACATGGCTGGGTGCAGGCCGAACATCGCGTCCAGCGGCACCAACGCGCCCTGCGGAATCCGAATCGACGGACGCACCTCTGCGTAGCGGGGGTCTCCCGTCGGCACGATCGTGTTCAACCCGTCGAACCCGCCTCGCAGCGACAGCACCACCAGCACATCCCCCGCGTACGGCTCGGCGGCAAAGGCCATCTGCGTCGACAAGCCGGTGGACGTCAAGCCGGCCAAGGCCCCGACCGCGCCGAGACGTCCGAGGAAGGCGCGGCGTGACATCCCGTAGTCCGGGCATCCGCACTGTTGCGGAGGGCTCGTCATGGCGATCACCGCACCCAGTGGTACGGGGAGTCGAGGATCAGCGCGACCAGGTACGGCAGCCGCCACCCCACTGCTTCGGCTCCACCATCCAGTGGATCTGAGGCGGACCGGCCGAGGAATCCCAGAACCGCCTGCTTGTGCGGCGTCGCCAGAGTTCGAAAGACAAGTCGCTTGGAGAGGGCGTCCACCAGGGCGCCATGTGTCTTCGGCAAGCGTCGAGGCAGGAGTTCGCGGAGTGGCGGCTGCCTCAGCTCCTGTGGCCACCAATGGGCTGCGAGCGACAGGTGGGTGTTCCAGCGCGCCAGCGTCCCACCGGCTGACTGCCACGAAAGAGCCACATCGGGGTACCCGTCTGGCGGGCTCCAGGCCAGTGGTTGCTGCCCAAGTCCCTCGGAGATCCAGACCAGCGCCTGCATCCCGTTGCGGCCCTTGCGGTCGGGCTTGTAGTCGAGCACTCGAAGCGTCGCCACGAGGTCTTCCAGGGGACGCCGGGTCTTCTCGCCGACAGAGCCGGCGAAGTCGGTGCTGGTGAAGAGCTGGCGAAGGACAGGGGCGATCGCCGTGCCCTTGGCCAGGTAGGTGGCCGCAAGCCGGTCGACCAGCGCGGCATCGGGACTGTCCGACACGAACCGTTCGCAGAGCTTGTAGGCGATGTGGCGGGCCGTCGACGGGTGGTTCGCGAGGTACTTCAGGTACTTGATGCCCATCGCGTAGCCATCAGCATTCGGGTTCGGGTGCGAGAAGCCCATGACACTGACCGGCCCGCGGTAGTGCTCTCGCCCCGAGTACTTGAATGTTCCGCGCCGCCAGTTGACGCCGAAGCCGGTCATGATCAGCGTCGAGTTGCGCATGTCCTGCTCGTTGTACCCACCGTCAACGCTGACGGTGTGCAGCTCGAGCAGCTCACGTCCGTAGTTCTCGTTGGGGTTGTCCTTGGTCGAGTCAGCGTTGTTCAGGTACAGGAGCATCGCCGGGTGAGTGGCACTGGCGATGAGCATGTCCTCGAAGCGTCCGAGCGCGTGCTTGCGGATGACTCGTCGGTCGTAGTCCTGGCGGTTGTCCCATACACGGTCGCTGGGATTCGTGACGTTGAGATGGTTTGACCAGAACTCGCACATCACCTCGAAGAGCTGACGCTTGCTCCAGGTTGCCCGGGCGATCGTCGCCATGCTGACGTCGTACATCAGATCCCACGAGAAGGGATCGAGGCCGTCCCGGGCCTCGGGGATCGTCCAACTCACGCGCGGGAAACGCTCCCGGATCAACCGGTTGCAGGAGGAGTCGTCAATCGACGCCGGCGACAGCTGCTTGTTGAGCCACGCGCTTCGCCCCTGGTCCTTGACCACTTTCCTCAGCGCGGGCGTGGGCCCGAACGTGGCCCGACGCAAGAGATGCAGATCGAGGTCACCCGAGACGAAGTCTGCCCCGGACGCTGCCGCCACACCAGGCGCGGTGACGGTGGCGACGGACAGACCGCCGGCGCCAGCAGCAGCCAGCCCGAGGAGCCGACGTCGGGTCAGGGTGGTCATATGGCGATGTCGTCATCCTGCCGGCACACACTTGACGAAACCACCGTCACGTCACCCGAATGGGCTCGTGCATGTGGGCTACAGACCCTTGGCCTGCTTCTCAGATGACCCGCAACGCGGGGATCGACGGCAGCAGGCCGCGGCGCGTGGCAACACTGCCGCCAGGAACTGAGATCCGTGTCCAGGCGTCGGTGGAGTACGCGACGACTAGACCGTCACCTGGCCCCAGGAGCGCCAGCGACTCGGCGGCATGCGCACAACGCACCGGCACCTCACCCAAGCACGTGCGCTCCCACACGTCGTGCGCAATCTGTTCCAGAGCTGCCCGGTCAGTGACACCCTCCGCGCGCTCACGAAAGAAGTGCTTGGCCGCGTCAACCGCGGAGCGCACGTTGGCAACGTCACCACGCATCCGCTCCTCCCAACCCCCGCGGGGTGGCAACAGGCCGACCCACGTTGGCCCGCTCACCGCGGGGGGGAGCTCGAATGTGGGCGCCTGGCTCACGCTCTCGAGCAGACGTTGCGCCGACACCGTTGCGTCCGCCTGCACTGGCGCCGCCAGCGCGACCGGCCGTAATGCCACGACCTCGAAGGGTGGTCCGCTCCAGACACCGGCCACCTGTCCGCCCGCCTGGATCCGCACCACCGCACGGTTGTCGAGTGCGACGAGGCATTCGAGGTACTGCATGAGACCTTGCTGCTCAGCCGCCCCCGCAACTTCCATGCTCGTCATGGCGACGCGACGAAGGGCTCAAGCGCTGCCCGCTCCTCGTCCGAGACCCGGCGGGGACGCCCCGCTTCGACATCGAAGGGCACCAGGACCGTGGCTGCCTCGGCGTAGACCGGTCCTTCGTCGTCGAGGATCTGGTAGCGCAACTCGAACGACGAGGTGCCAAGTCGTGACACCCAGACATCGACGGGGACCGGTTGGGGTCGAAACACGAGTGGTGCCTTGTAGTCGATCTCGTGGCGGGCCACCACGATCCCCGACGACAGGCGCTCACGTGCAACTGCGTCACCGGCGTGGACAAAGAGCAGATCGACCCGAGCCTCTTCCAGGTAGGTGAAGAAGGTGGTGTTGTTCACGTGCCCGAAGGCGTCCATGTCTGACCATCGCAGCGTGCAGTGGAAGCGATGCCGCGTCATCGACGACTCATCCCCTGGTCAGCTTGCGGTACGTGGTGCGGTGCGGCCGCGCGGCCTCCGCACCCAGACGCTCGACCTTGTTCTTCTCGTAGGAGTCGAAGTTGCCTTCGAACCAGAACCACTGCGAGTCACCCTCGTAGGCGAGGATATGTGTCGCCACCCGGTCGAGGAACCAGCGGTCGTGCGACGTGATGACTGCGCACCCAGGGAACTCCAGCAGGGCATCTTCGAGGCTGGCCAGTGTCTCGACATCGAGGTCGTTGGTCGGCTCGTCGAGGAGCAGGACGTTTCCGCCCTGCTTCAGCGTCAGCGCGAGGTTGAGCCGGTTGCGTTCACCACCCGACAGAACCTTCGAGGGCTTCTGCTGGTCTGGGCCCTTGAAGCCGAAGGCCGCCACGTAGGCACGTGATGGCATCTCGACCTGGCCGACCTTGATCCAGTCGAGACCGTCCGAGACGACCTCCCAGAGCGTCTTGTCACCGTCGAGGCCTTCGCGGCCCTGGTCGACGTAGGAGATCTTGACGGTCTCGCCGACCTTGATGTCACCGGCGTCTGGCTTCTCCTCGCCGACGATCATGCGGAAGAGGGTCGTCTTGCCGACGCCGTTGGGACCGATCACTCCAACGATTCCGTTGCGCGGCAGCGAGAACGAGAGGCCGTCGAAGAGCAGTCGCTCATCGAACCCCTTGACGAGGTCGTGGGACTCGATGACGGTACCGCCGAGGCGTGGGCCCGGCGGGATCTGAATCTCTTCGAAATCGAGCTTGCGGTGCTTGTCGGCCTCGGCAGCCATCTCTTCGTACCGGTCCAGGCGAGCCTTGCTCTTGGTCTGTCGGGCCTTGGCGTTCGAGCGGACCCACTCGAGCTCGTCGGTCAATCGCTTCTTACGCTTGACGTCCTTCTGCCCCTCGACCTTCAAACGGGCAGCCTTCGCCTCGAGATACGTCGAGTAGTTGCCCTCGTAGGGGTAGGCACGACCCCGGTCGAGCTCCAGGATCCACTGCGCCACGTTGTCGAGGAAGTACCGGTCGTGAGTGACGGCAACGACTGTTCCGGGGTACTTCTCGAGGTGTTGCTCGAGCCACAGCACGCTCTCGGCGTCCAGGTGGTTGGTGGGTTCGTCGAGCAGCAGCAGGTCAGGCTGCTGCAGCAGCAGCTTGCAGAGCGCGACGCGGCGCCGCTCGCCTCCCGACAAGACGGAGACATCCGCCTCGGGTGGCGGGCAGCGGAGGGCGTCCATGGCCTGGTCCAGCTGCGAGTCGAGGTCCCACGCGTTGCGATGGTCGAGCGACTCCTGCAAAGTGCCCATCTCGGCAAGCAGGGTGTCGAAGTCGGCGTCGGGTTCGGCCATGAGCGCGGAGATCTCGTTGAACCGGTCGAGCATCCCCTTGGTCTCCGAGACGCCCTCCTGGACGTTCTCGAGTACGTTCTTTGCGTCGTCGAGGGCCGGCTCCTGCAGCAGGATCCCCACGGTGTAGCCGGGGCTCAGCATCGCCTCGCCATTGGATGGCTGGTCGAGCCCGGCCATGATCTTCAGCACGCTTGACTTGCCGGCACCATTCGGCCCGACGACGCCGATCTTGGCCCCCGGGTAGAAGGCCAACGTGACGTTGTCGAGGATGACCTTGTCTCCGTGCGCCTTGCGCGCCTTGGACATGGTGTAGATGAACTCAGCCATGCCGGGAAGCCTAACGACAGTGGGTCCGTGCTCCCTGCCCGGGCAGCGTGCTCCCATGTGATTCGCTAGGCCACGGCCGCAGCAGCCTCGCCGTCGGCACGATGGGAGGCGCCGGATGCGGCGTCGTTCGGGTCCTGACGATGTGCGTCGGATCGAGCCGGACGCGCAAACGACGCCCGCCCGAGCGCGAGATCGTGCCCCACTGACGTCGCCAACACCTCTAACGTCTGCCTGGGACCGTTCTCACCGGTCCACTTCGACACTCGGAGACGCCCGCGAACGACGACCGGTTGACCCTTGGTGACGGACGCCGCCACATTGTCTGCCAGCCGCCGGAAGCAGATCACGTCCAGCCAGACCGTCTCTCGTTCTACCCAGGTGTTGGATGACCGGTCGAGATATCGCTCAGCCGTGGCCAGTCGGAATCGAGCACGATTGCTGCTTTCACCTGCCGTGAGCTG
>JAHEKZ010000035.1 GCA_024644435.1 Actinomycetes bacterium
TCCGCACGAAGTCGCGCCAGCATTCCCTCGGCCCCAAGACCGCTCAGGTACTCGCGAGCGGTATCGACTGCCCCGACCGGCACCAGAGCTTCCGGGAGCACTGCCACCGCATCCAGCGTCATGAAGGCATGGGTGAAGGGATCCCCGTGTGCCAGGCGTGCGGCAAGCACGGACTCGAAAATGGTGGCCGCCTCCTCAGGTCGGCCCTCGAGCGCGGTCAAGCCCGCCTCGAGCGCACGACGTATCGCCGCCAGCAAGCCCCTCTCTTGGACTGGCATGCGGTCGAGGGCCTCACGCGCTTTGGCCGGGTCACCCAACCACAAGGCCGCACGTCCGGCGAAATAGGCCGCAACATCGGTGTTTGGTCCGTCTTTCCCCTCAGCATCCATCGCTGCGATCGCTGTCTCGTAGGCAGCCGCAAGATCTCCTTCAAGCAACAGCAACACCGACTGAACCCGGAGGTTCCAGGAGCGCAGGGCCGGATCCGGAGAAGCAGTGGTCTCCTTACTCACCCGCTCCATCGCCTGTCGAGCCGCGCTGGCATCACCTCGGTAGGCGGCGAGCAACGCGAGGTCCTGCTCAATGGCGTCCGTCACGTACGCCGGCAGGTCCGTCATGTTCTGCAGCTCGGCGATGACTTCCTCGGCAGTCTTCCAAGCACCGCATTCCACTGCCATCTCTGCTGAGTTGGCCAACGCGACGACGTGGGGGCGACCACAGCCGCCGCGTCTGGCGACAGCAGCCGCCTCCATCCCCAGCTCGAGCGCCTCGGCCATTCCCTCAGCCTCGATCGACAGTCCGATGAGCACCGTCGCTGCCGTCCGTAGGTCGTTCTCCTCGTTCGCGATGGCGAGCATGCCGCGACTTAGAGTTACCGACTCGCGGTGGCGACCGAGATTCATCAGGGCATTCGCACGAAGGGCCAGCGCCTTACGGAATCTCGCAGCCGCATTGCTGGCCTCAAATCCTGCAAGTGCCCGATCGATACAGGCCAGAGAGCTCTCGAGGTCTCCCTCGAAGTAGTGCAGAACTGCCGAGGCTTGCTCGAACTCGGCACGGGCCAGATGACTTTTTGTCGTGGCGATCCGGGGGCGCATCTGCTCCAGGATTTCGGACAGGCGATCGGCTTCGTTGTGGTTTGCGATCTCGGACGCCAGCACACCCATCACGATGAGCTGTTCCTCGTCATCACCCAGGAAGCCCAGCACTTCCACAGCCTCGCTGAGGTAGCCGACCTGTTGTTCAATCTTCAGCGCATCACCGGCGGCGACCGCAGCCACTTGAAGGATCTCGGCACGTTCCCGACCTGCGGGAGTAATCGACAGCGCCTGGTCAGCCAGCGCCAATGCCTGCTCAGGGGATCCAAGCTCTGTGGCCCGCTCAGCCGCCTGAGCCAGCCAGTCTCGGGCGCGGGCGCTCAACGCCTCGCGGTCGGTGCCTTCGGGGGTCGCCTTTAGCGCCTCCAGATAGTGCGACGCCACGACGCCAGCCAGCTCATCGTCCCCCACGGCTTCGAAGTGGTGGGCCACGGCGAGATGGCGTGCCCGGCGGTCTGCCTTGGAGAGCATGCCGTAGGCGATCTCGCGAATGATGCCCTGCACGAAGGCGTACTGGCCACGTTCAGGCGACCGTGGGTCCAGCTCGTGCACCAGAAACTCTCGCCGCGTGAGGTCAAGGAGTCGAGACTCCAACACAGACACGTCGGCCCCGGTAACCGCGGACAGCGATTCCAGCGTGAAGCTCTTGCCCAGGATTGCCGCATCCTGAAGCAGCGCCCGATCGTCCGGACCGAGACCGTCCAGGCGCGACGCGATCAGTGCGTGGAGCGTCTCCGGAACCTCCAGCTCACCGGGGTCGCGGACCAGCTCGTAGTTGCCGCCGACGAGCCGGAGAACCCCCTGCCCGGCCAGCATCCGAATCATCTCGACGGCGTAGAGCGGCATGCCCTCGGCCCGCTCGACGATGCGACGGATCACGTTCTGGCTGGCTCCCGGCACCATCCCCGCCACCAGCGCGGCCATGGTCTCGTCAGTGAGCGGCTCCAGGTGTCGCGACAGGAAATTCCGCGTCCCCGCCCCCCAGTGTGGCGTGCTTTCGGTGAGCTCTGGTCGGGCCAACGTGAGGACAAAGATGGGACGACCACGAGACCACTCGAGCAGCGACTCGATGAAGTCGAGGAGCCCGGAGTCTGCCCATTGCAGATCTTCGAAGACCATGGCAACCGTGCCGTTGTCGCTGATCCGCTCGAAAAATGTCCGCCAAGCAGCGAACAGCTCGTCACGTCCGCCGGCCGGTCGTTCGTCAAGACCGAGCAGAAATGCCAGGCAGGGCTCGAGCCACCGTCGTTCCTCCGCGTCCGGGACGAGTTCAGCAACGGAGGCCGCAAGCTTCGCCCTCGACACCCCTGGCGCGTCAGTCTCAGCGATTCCGGCGCGCATCCGCACCATTTCGCCCAGTGCCCAAAAGGTGATCCCCTCTCCATAGGAGGGGCATCGCCCGTGGTGCCACCAGATCGTCTCGCTCAAACCATCGACATACTTCAAGAGCTCCCATGCCAGCCGCGACTTGCCGATACCACCGACACCGGTGAGGGACACGACGCGCGACTTTCCTTCGCGTCCGGTGGCGTGGAGCTGCTCTTTGAGCAGTCTGAGCTCTTCGTGGCGACCCACGAACGGGGGCTCGATCGCCATTCGGTTTAGTCCCTGGCGCTCGGCAACCACACGCAGGGCACGCCAGGCGAGGGTCGGCTCCTCTTTCCCCTTCAAACTCAGCTCACCGACCGGGTCAAACGCGATTGCTCCGGACGTCGCTCGGTAGGTCGCTTCGCCAACCAGAACGGTGCCCGGCCCGGCGGCCGACTGCAGCCGGGCTGCGGTGTTCACCATGTCGCCGGTGACCATTCCTTGATGGTCGAGGCCCTGGGCGGTCGCAGCCTCGCCGGTATGTACTCCGCACCGGGCCTGCAGCTCGGCCCCCTGCTCCGAACCCAGTGATGCGACGGCATCCACGAGCTCGAGAGCAGCTCGAACAGCTCGCTCGGCGTCATCCTCGTGAGTAGTAGGCGTTCCCCACACGGCCATCACGGCATCGCCAATGAACTTCTCGACCACTCCACCGTGACGATCGATCACCGTCTTGGCGGCCTCAAAGTATGTCTCCAGAAGGGAACGCACATCCTCCGCGTCCCTGCGCTCAGACAACGTGGTAAACCCGACGAGGTCCAGGAACAGCACCGAGACGAGTCGCCTCTCAGTGAGGTGCTGGTAGGCGTCCTCGGCAGCGGGTTGCGAAGGGGCAGCCGAAGACTCCTCAAGCAGAGATGCACCGCACTCACCACAGAACTTGCCGACCGCAGGGTTCGCGGTGCCGCATCGAGTACACCGTCGCTCGAGCGCAGTCCCACATTCGATGCAGAACTTCCGGCTGCTGTCGTTCGCAGTCCCGCAGTCCGGACAGTTCATGTTCGCTCACCTCCCTCCACCTTGGTGACAGCCTAGGCCTTCACTAGCCGTCGCCACGGCGCTGCCAGCGGAAGGTCGTGAGCGCCAGCACAAGACCAACGAGCGTCCAGAGAACCAGCATCCCCGCAACCTGCGGCAGCTCCCAGCTCGCGGCCGGCTCCTGGGAGGCGAACTCCCCCGGCAAGAAGACCGAGCGCATCCCCTGCGTCATCCACTTCAAGGGGAAGATCGATGCGAAGGTCTGCATCCAGCTCGGCAGATCGCGGAAGACGAAGAAGACCCCGGAGGTGAACTGCAGCACCAGGATCACCGGTGTGACCCACGCGGAAGCGGAACGCCCGTTCCGCGGCAGGCTGGAGAACGAGATGCCCAGCAAGGTGCACAATGCCAAGCCAAGAGCGCTGACCCAGGCGAAGGTGATCCACTGCCACGCCGCGCTCGGCAACGTGATGTCGAAGAGCACCACACCCATCAGCAGCAGCAGAAACACCTGGCCGCAGTAGACGACCAGCACCACGCCAAGCTTGCCGAGGAAGTAGGCCGCCTTGGGCATCGGCGTTCCCTGGATCCGCTTCAGCGTGCCGTCGTCGCGCTCCACCGGGATCGCGATAGCCAGCTGCTGGAACGAGCTGTAGACCAGCCCGGAGGCGATCATCCCGGCGAGGAAATACTGCGAGAATGTGACCCCCAGTCCAGGAGCGATTTCACCGCTGAACACCGACCCAAAGATGAGCATCAGCAGCATGGGCAACGAGAAGGTGAACACGACCGACTCACGCTCTCGAAAGAACTCCTTGAGCTCGATCTGGACGCGGCGCCAGCCAATGGTGAGTGTTGGCGTCATAGCTCCCCCACACTCCCTTGATCGGATGGGCTCTCGACGGGGCGGCCGACCAAGGCCAGGTAGACGTCCTCCAGACTCGGGCGTCGCACTGTCAGTTCGGGGATCTCACCGCCGTACTGGGCAGCCAGCTCGGAGACCAGCCTCGTAGGTTCGGCGGTCCTCGAGGTCTGGACGCCGTCCGGCGTCCTCCACGACACCACGGCATCGCCGGCCTCGCGGCCACCCAACGACGACGGGGCCCCCTCGGCCACGACCCTTCCGTCCGCAATGACAGCCACGCGATCAGCGAGGTGCTCGGCCTCCTCGAGGTAGTGCGTGGTCAGCAAGATGGTCGTGCCGTCGGCCCTGAGCCGGCGGATGAGCTCCCAGAAATCTCGACGCGCCTCTGGATCGAAACCAGTGGTGGGTTCGTCAAGGAACAGCAGCTCTGGTCGACCGATGATCCCCAAGGCGACATCGAGACGTCGCCGCTGGCCCCCGGAGAGGTTCCGCGTTCGGGTCTTTCGCTTCTCCGACAGCCCGACCGCTTCGATGACGCTCTCAGGATCGCGCGGGCTCGGGTAGTAGTGGGCGAAGTGACTGACCACCTCGTGCACGTTCAGCTCGGCGTTGTCCGTCGCGGTCTGCAGGACGATCCCGATTCGGCTACGCCACGTCCCCGTGGGGCGGCCGGGGTCGTGACCGAGGACCAGCGCATCTCCGGAGTCGCGCGCGCGGTAGCCCTCGAGGATTTCGATGGCCGTGGTCTTCCCAGCCCCATTGGGACCAAGGAGTGCGAAGCACTCTCCGCGCTGAACCTGCAGGTCTATGCCATCGACGGCGGGGATCCCTCCGTACGCCTTGGCCAGCGCATGGACTTCCACCGCAAGGTCAGACATGGTCATCGACCATACTGTGTCTCAAGAGGACTGTCCGCGCTTACGGGAGCCGCCAGTCCAGCGGCGTTGTACATCCTTGGAGTGCCCATGGCGGGAGGTCCTAGCTCGCGTCGCCACCCCTTGGGTGCAATGGCTCTGATTCTGGCGCTGGTCGTGGCCGGGGCTCTGGTCTACGTCTTCGGTGGTTCGTCCGACAACGGCCCGCCGGCCGCCTCGGTACCATCGCCGACGTCATCCAGCTCATCAAAGTTGTCGAGTGCGCCGCTCAAGAGCGACATCACTACTGGGCTACTTCCGATCGAGCAAGACGGCCGCACTCTTGATCTGTCTTACTGCTCAAATGCCGATCCCCTCCGATCCAGTAGCGCCGTGCGCACTGTGGTGGTCGCAATGCACGGTTCATCGCTCAACGCCTGTGACTACGCGGGCTACGCCGTCGATTCCGCCATTGATGCCGGAGTCCTGGACTCGACCCTGGTAGTCGCACCTCTGTTCGCCGCTGCTGATGACCTCTCCGACGGTGATTCCTCAACGCTGTATTGGGAGGACTCGAGCGATGGCTGGCGTTCAGGTGAGGAGTCGCTGGCTGATCCACTGTCGAGGCCTTGGACCATCAGCTCGTACGGAGCGCTGGACGCGTTGATGTCCACGGTCGACGACACCGTCAGGTTCCCCAACCTGCGCCGAGTAGTTATCGCAGGGCACAGTGCTGGCGGCCAGGTGGTTCAGCGGTACTCCCTCGGTACACCGGGAGTGACCGGGGCAAACACCGTCGGATTTCACTACGTCGTCATGAACCCGTCCTCTTACGTGTACCTCACTGATGAGCGGTTCATCAGCGGCGCCTTCGGGGCCCCAGCCAGCGACCAGGTTGCGCAGTGTCCTGGCTATGACCAGTACAAGTACGGAATGCAGGGTCGTAACGACTACATGTCGATGGTCGACGCCCAGACGATGATCGAGCGCTTCACGTCACGAGACGTGGTCTATCTGCTCGGCGAGGCCGACACCGATCCTGAGGACTCGTCGATGGATACGAGCTGCGAGGCCGAGCTGCAGGGAAATCAGCGATTCGTGCGCGGCACCAACTACTACCAATCACTGCTCGATGTCATCGGCTCCTCGATTCGCAAGCATCAAACGCTCGAGACGGTCCCGGACGTCGGTCATGACGCTCACGACATGTTTGGTAGCGCCCAGGGGCAACTCGCCCTCTTCGGGAAGTAGTGGTCAGCGGTACTCGGGCACCGGCTGCGGTTCCTCCATCCGACCCTTCTGCATGAGGTACACGGGGATACCGGCCACGAATGCAACTCCCGCCATGATGAAGGGCGCGTACTCCTTCAGGAAGGGCTCACCCGTCATCCGCGAGTACCAGATGAAGAGCGCGGAGAAGACGAGGGCAATCAGCGCAACCACGACGTCCCGAACAAAGCGTGGCGTCTGCAGCGCGCGCCGGTCAGCAATTCGCCACTTGATCTGGGCTAGCGCAGAGAAGGCATAGGGAATGGCCGCCGTGATTCCGGACATGTAGACCAAGATGTTGAAGACGTCGTACCCAGTGCTACCGATGAACGACAGCACCATCACCACGGATGCCAAGACCGTGCTCATCACGATCCCGAACGCCGGCATGTTGCGCGAGGACAACTCAGCAAACCGCCGGGGGAAGACCCCGTCCTTGGCTGCGGCCAGCGGCATCTCTGCACAGATCATGGTCCAACCCACGAGGGCGCCGAACCCCGACACGATCACTGCACCAGCAGCGGCTTGGCTTGCCCACCCACCCCAGATGTCCCCGAAGGCCGTCGAGAATGGTGCCTGGGACTCAGCCAGCCCGGTGCTGCCGACGATCCCGAAGACGGCAACCAGCGACAGCAGGTAGACGACCGCCGCCGCCACGGTCCCGATCATTGTGGCCCGCGGAACGTTGCGATCCGGGTTGTCGACTCGTGCGGCAGCCACCGATGCGGTCTCGACACCGAGGTAGCTGAACAGGCAGAGCGCCATGGCACCGCCGATGGCGGCAATGGTGGGCTCGCCGCTGACGTTGAAAGGTTCGAAGTTCGCCGTCGAGATGTAGAAGAGGCCGATGGTCGACATGATGGCCAAGGGCACGAACTTGATGATCGAGGTCCAGAGCTGGAACGACGCCATGCTGCGCATGCCACTGAGGTTGATGACCGCAGGTAGCCACAGGCCGAGCAGACACAGGCCGATCGACCACAGGTCGATGGCAACTCCGGCGATCGTGATGGACCAGGCAACATCCCAGTACTCCGCCAGGAAGAACTGAACATAGAAGACCCATCCGACGACGATCGCAGCGTTACCGGCCCAGGCAGTGATCCAGTAGAGCCAGGCGTTGGAGAAGCCTGTGGCGTTTCCGAAGGCCGCCCGCGCGTAGGCGTACGGACCACCATCTGCTGGCAGCCGACGCGACATCATGGCGAACATCAGCGCCAGCGCCAGCGCACCCACGGTCGTAAGCCCCATCGCGACCAGGGAGATAGGTCCGTACGCAGCCAACGAGCCAGGGAGGTTGAAGATTCCGACCCCGATGATCGTGCCGACGATCAGTGCGGTCGCCTGCGGTAGCCGCATTCGGCCCGTCGGATCCTGTGTCGTGGTCCCGGGGTCAAGAACGGGTGCGGTAGTCACGGCCAGACCTCCATGAGGAGCGGCGCCGACGCTGGTGGTGGCGTGGTCGCCTATCTCGATCCAACCGCCCGCCGCGTCTGAACGACACGGCCGAAGGGCCCGGAGTCACAGCTACTGGGGGAGCGGAGGACTCAGCCCACTTCCCAGGACTACTAGGGTGAGCAGCCCGACCCCTCCCGATGAGGTGTGGCATGTCACTACAGGACGAGCGGGCCACCACGTTCCATCAGCTGCATACCTCCGGATGTTTCGTCATGCCGAATCCGTGGGACGTCGGTAGCGCGCGGGTGCTGCAACGCCTCGGCTTCTCGGCACTCGCGACCACGAGCTCTGGCTTCGCATGGACCCTTGGCCGCCCCGACAACTCCGTGACACTCGACGAGGCGCTCGGACATCTCCGCCAGGTGTGTGCGGCAGTCGAGCTTCCCGTCAATGCCGACTTTGAAGCCGCTTTCGCGGAGAACCCGCAACAGGTCTTCACCAACGTGACGCTCGCTGTCTCCACGGGGATCGCCGGGCTGTCACTCGAGGACTCGACCGGCGACCCGTCACGACCACTGTTCGATTTCGACGAAGCTGTTGAACGGATGAAGGCAGCACGCCGGGCCATCGACGACAGCGGATCGGGGGTTCTGCTCACGGGCCGGTCTGAGGGATTCGTCTGTGGACATCCGGACATCGACGACACAATCCGACGCCTGGTCGCCTATGCCGGCGCAGGTGCTGACTGCCTCTACGCTCCCCGGGTCGAATCGCGCGAACACATCGCCGCGATCGTTGCGGCTGTGTCACCCAAGCCGGTCAACCTGCTGATCAACTCACCCTCGATGACGGTTGCCGATGCTGCTTCGCTCGGAGTGCGCCGCATCAGCGTCGGTGGAACGCTCGCCCGCACAGCGTGGGCCGGTTTCCTAGCGTCCGCCCAGGAACTGGTCGCGACCGGAACCTTCTCCCACTTCGTCGATCTTCCCAACGTGGACTCACTGTTGGCCCCGTAGGATTTCGTCACCAACCGAGACCCGCCCGGGCGTGACGACCTCGGCGTACGCCCCGAGGTTGAGTCCGTCGCCGAACTCATTGGGCTGCCTTCCCCGATGTTGATGGATCAGGTGCAGCGTCTTGAGGTCACTGTCTCCGGAGTCCGGGTTGCGCGTGGTGGCGTTGCACCGAGGAACCGGTCCTCCCATCCGCAGCGTTGCCGATCCGATGCGGACGGTCTGGCCGTGCCAGGCCTCCTCGGCATACGCGCTCACCCCACTGAACCCGATCAACATGCGGAACCGGCGTGGGTCGATGCTGCCGTCTGGCGCATGCCGACCCAGCTCTGCGACGGACTCGTCAGACAGCAACGTCATCGCGTACTCGTCGTAGGCCGCCCCCGGCGTCTCGGTACGCACGAGGAAGACTGACTGCCCCACGATCCCCGACAACCAGTCGCTCCACGGCCCTTCCACGAGATGCCCCGGAATGGGCCGGGTCCCTGAGAAGTCCACCGCAATCGGCTCCGAGCCGCTCACCGGCGCCTCGAGCTGCTGCCCATCAGCGGAGGCGATGCGCAAGAGATTGCCGGCCCGATTGAACTCGGCGCGCCATGACGCGAACACCCCCGTCCTAGTGATGGACAACAGGCGTTGGCTCTCATCGACGAGGAAGAAGTCACGGTCCCCTACCGCCCCGTTGGCGTCCAGCTCAATCGTGTCGGGATGGTTCAGCGCGAAGCCCTTCACGGGGGTCGTCGACAGCCGGTTCACGACTGGTACTGATCCTGCAGATGGTGACATCTCCCCAGGATTCCACAACGACAGCACGCCGGTTGGCAGTGGTTCACGCGCTACCGTTCTGCCATGTTCACGGTGCTCTGCTACGGCGACTCGAACACCTGGGGGGCGATCCCCGCCGTCGACATAGGTCGATACGAGCCCGACGTCCGCTGGCCGGGGGTCATGCGGAAGGAACTGGGCGACGCGTTCCAGGTCGTCGAGAGCGGACTGAACGGTCGCACGACCACGTTTGACCGTCTCCCCCGGCCATGGCGAAGCGGCAAGGACCTCCTCGTCCCCACCATGGAGACCAGCCACCCGATCGACCTGGTCGTCATCCTGCTCGGCACCAACGACGTCTCACTTCCCTATGTTTCGGTCCACGACATCGTGCGAGGCACTGCCGAACTCGTGTCGATCGTCAGATCGTGCGACGACTTCGGCCCCGACGGTACGTCTCCGCCGAGACCGCTGGTGGTGGCGCCCCACGTCGTCGGAGCGATAGATCCCGAAGACAGGGCCGAGCACGAGGGGGCAGAGGAGAAATCCCTGGAGCTAGGAGCCGCGCTCCGTGAGTACCTGGCCTCGGTGTCCTGCGACTTCCTCGACCTCGCCGCCGTGGTCCAGCCCAGCCCGGTCGACCCGTGGCACTGGGAAGCCGAGGGCCACCGCGCCGCTGGCTCGGCGATCGCCGCCAAGGTTCGCGCCATCTTGACCTGAGCGTGCTGGGGCCGGTTTCGGGGCTGACGCTGGTCGAGGACAGGGCAGTTTGCGACATTCCCGACCTCATGCCACCCGACCAACCTGCCGACACTCCAAGCACGATGAATGAGGAGCCCACACCCTCAAGATCGCGACTGCGCGCTGCGGCGCTGCAGCTCGCGCCCTTCGCCGTGGCCGGGTTGGCGGCTCCCCTTGTCTCCTTGGGCGGTGATGGGGAGTCCCGGTTGTGGGCCCTGATCGCCGGCCTGGTCCTGATGCTGATCGCTCTGGCTGGGCTGACCGTGGCGGTTGCGCGCCAAGCCGGGCGGATCAGTCTCAACGCCTGGACGTACGTATGGATCCTCTCTCTCACCCTGCTGGTCCTGGGGACAGGAGGCGCCGGCTCCGGTGCGACGCTCGTTCTCTTCCTTCCCGCCCTGTGGGTCAGCCTGTACGGAATGCGGGTCGACGCCCTGGTCACGTTGGCCCTGATGCTGACCTCTGTCATTGCCGTGTCGGTCCTCGATGGGGTCTCGGACCTGACGACAACCGATGTCCGGCGCATCATCGTGTTCGTAACGGTTCCGGCGCTCGCGGTCTGGACCATCTCCACCCTGGTACAACGGCTCGCCGCGAGTGAGGTTGAGGCTCGGGGCGCACAACAGACACTTACTTCCGTCGCCTCCGCGGCACAGCGGATCAGGCAGGACAGCGACCCCCGCAGCATGGCCTGCCGTGCACTGCGGGATGTCTCGGATGCTCCCGTCGTACGCATCCTCGAACCCGATGGCGCACACGAACTACGTGTCACCGCCTCACTCGACATGGAGCACACCGATCGACGTGTGACCTTGGGAGATCCCTCGTTGGCAGCAGATGCCTACCTGAGCGGACGCCCCATCTACGTGCCGGATGCGCACCGCGACGGCAGACTGAGCCAACGTTCTCGCGCAGACCACGACACCCACAGTGTCCTTGTCCACCCCTTCGGACACGACGGTGTAGTCCACGGCGTGCTCGAGCTCGGCTGGCGAGAAACGTATCCCGAGCTGCCAAGCCAGCTCAACGCAGCCGTCTCACTTCTCGCCCAGGAGATCGGCTGGGCCATCGAGCGTGCCGATCTGATGAACACGCTTCGCCGCAACGCCACGACCGACACGTTGACCGGGATGGGCAATCGCCGCGCGTGGAGAGATCGGCTACCGGACATGCTCGAGGGCCAGCTCTGCGTCGCCATCGCTGACCTCGATCACTTCAAGGCGTACAACGACACGTTTGGACACATCGCGGGAGACACTCTCTTGAAGGCTCTTGGCGAGTCATGGCGTCGCCTCGTCCGCCCGGACGACCTCCTGGTGCGGTGGGGTGGCGAGGAGTTCGCCATCGCCATTCCGCACTGCGCTCTCGATGATGCTCTTGTGGTGCTGGAACGACTTCGCCGCGGCGTCCCCATGGGACAGACCGCGTCGATGGGAGTAGCCATGCGATGCGCGGACGAGCCCATCGATTCCCTGATGGCCCGCGCAGACGCCTCGCTCTACGAAGCCAAGCACAGCGGACGCAACCGCATCTGCGTCTCAGACCACGCACCTGCACCCACGCCTGACCTCGATGGTGTCGCGGCGCCCTGACCTACTCGCTGGGCGGGGATACGTAGAACGCCCTTCGCACCGGCTTGACCGGGCGCATGAGGAACTCGGGGCGACGCATCCCTGAGGCACTTGGCCCTGGGCGAGTCTTGGCGAGCCACTCGCGGAAGACCTCGGTGGACTTGGCCGTGTCGACAACCACGTCGCCGTACTGGTCGTCTCCGTGAGCTGGCTCCACGTGCACCTTCTGGTGCCAGCAGTGCATGCCCGACCACGGGTCGGGGTGTACGCCGAAGGCGAGGTTCTGGTGGACCCCCGGGTCGTCCCAGGTGATCCGAGAGGAGTCGGGGTCGTCGCTGTCGAAGGGCTTGACCAGGTCCTTGTAGCGCAGCCGCCACCGACCATCGGGCAGCCGCCCGACGTCAACCAGGCCCATCACCCACCGGCTGCCGGCGTTCTCGCTGTTGCGCCACCGGCCCATGTGGTGCGAGAGACCGATGACGCCCGGCCGGATGGCCTCGGTCGACCAGACGCGCGCCACGAAGTGTCCGATCTCAGTGCTCACACGGGCGAGGTCACCGGTCGTGAACCCGAGCCGCACCGCGTCGACCGTGTTCATCCAGAGCGGATGGGTGTTGGAGATCTCATTCAGGTACTTGGCGTTGCCCGAGCGTGTGTGGATCATCGTCGGGATGCGGAAGGTCGGCATGAGTACGAGCTCGCCGCGTGACTGATCGATGTCGCCGTGCCGAACGTGGGACTCGATGTAGCCCGGGGTCGCGTACTCGGGCCAACCGAAGTCGACCATGGTCGGTGAGTACAGCTCTAGCCGACGGGACGGTGTGAGCCAGCCGGCAACCTGAGAGCCGTCTTCGAGCTGGACACCGACCGAGCCGGCTTCACCGACCAGCGGGGGCGTCGAGTCGAGCGTCGTCGGTTTGCGCAGGACGCCGTCACCGTCGGCCGTTGCCCCTTCGAGCTCGGCGGCCGTCAGCGACCGCTCGTCGAGCCGGTACATGTCGTGGCCGAGCTCGTATACGCCGTAGCGCCGCATGTACTCAAGCGGGGTCATGCCGTGTGACGTCGCCTTCTCCGGCAGGCCCGGCACCTGGTTGTCGAACACCCAGCCGTAGTAGTCGTCGACCGTCACTTTCTCACCGGGACGGTCGGGTGCCTCGAAGTACTTGCGGATACCCAACGACCCATCCGGATCGATCCGCCACGACAGCTCGAACCAGAACTCGTTCTCCTCCCAGACCTCTCCGGGGTTGGCCTCGCGCGAGTCATCGACTGCCTGCCCCAGTCGCTCCATGGCCACGCGACGCACCGGCTGGCGGAACCCGAGCCACTTGCCCCCGTACTGCTCATACGACTGAGTGTCGTGACGTTCAGGACCGTGACCCATCGGAAGCACGTAGTCGGCGAACATGGCTGTCTCTGACCAGGTAGGCGTCAGCGCCACATGCAGGCCCACCAGGCTCTCGTCGGTCAACGCCTCGATCCACGAGAACCCGTCGGGGTTGGTCCAGATCGGGTTGTAGACGCGCGAGAAGTAGGTATCGACCTTGCCGCGCCCCTCTTTCAGCAGATGCGGAAGCAGGATCGACATCTCGTTGGTCGACAAGGGGTACTCGGCCGGCCACAGCTTCTCGTTCCACTGATCGTGCCCCGTCGGCATGTTCGGGCCGTGCGGGATGAACTTGTTCCAGCCGTTGGGGCTGGTCCCGCCCACGGTGCCGACGCTGCCGGTCAGAACGGTCAGGAAGAAGAGCGCCCTAGCCACCATCCAGCCACCGAGGTTGCCAGCGGTTGCCGCGCGCCAGACATGAGCCGCCAGCTTGCCTTCGGCTCCGGCCACCAGCTTGGCGAGCTCTTCGACCTGTGCCGCTGGGATCTGCGCTTCTTCTGCGGCGTACTCGAACGTGTACCTCGCGTACTCCTCGGTGATCGCCGCCTTGAAGGCGTCGAAGTCGCCGGGGTCGGCTTCCGGATGCAGCTCACGCAGGTAGACGTCCCAGTTCACCCAACGCTTCACGTAGTCCCATGCCACCTGGTCGGTGCGCAGAAGATAGGACGCGATGGCCAGCAGGATGGCTGCCTCGCTGCCCGGCCACGGGCTCATCCACAGATCGGCGTGCGACGCGGTGTTCGAGAGCCGCGGGTCGAGGACGACGAGCTTGGCGTTGCCCTTGACCTTCCCCTCCATGATCCGCTGCGCGTGCGGGTTGAAGTAGTGACCGGCCTCGAGATGGCTCGAGATCAGCAGGATCACACGAGCATTGGCGTAGTCGGGTGAAGGCCGGTCGTAGCCGCCCCACAGCGTGTAGCCCAGGCGCGCTCCGGCCGAGCAGATGTTCGTGTGGCTGTTGTGCCCATCGACCCCCCACGCGAGCAAGACCCGTTCGGCGAAGCCGTCCTCGCCGGGGCGACCCACGTGGTAGATCACTTCGTCGCGACGCTCTTCTTCGATCGCTCGGCGAATACGCCCTGCGATGTCGTCGAGCGCCTCATCCCACGAGACGGGTTCGAACTGACCGGCGCCGCGCTCACCCACCCGGCGCAGAGGCCGCAGGATGCGCTCGGGGTCGTTGACCTGGTTGACAGTTGCCGGGCCCTTCGCGCAGTTGCGACCCCGCGATCCAGGGTGCGCGGGGTTTCCCTCGAGCTTCTTGATCGTCAGGTCATCGCGGTCGACATAGGCCAGCAACCCACAGGCCGACTCGCAGTTGAAGCAGGTCGTGGGGACGAGCATGTAGTGCTTCTCAACCTTGCGGGGGTGCGCTTTGGCGTCGTTGAGCACCACGTCGTCCCACGAGTCGACGGGCGGGAAGTTCGAGAGATTGCCGCGCACGCGGAGCCCGAATGCCTCTGGAGCATCGGCCTCAACCGGCGCAGCGGCCGGGTGGGACTCTGGATGCGTAGTCATCACAGCCTCCTAGGACAGTGGGACGTCTTGCGCGGCCTTGACGAACACTGACTCGTAGGCCAGCAACGGCACCTGGACGACGACCCCGACCACGACTCCAAGCCAGGCAGAGGCTCCCATGCTCACGGCCAGCCCGCCGGCGAGGACGACCAGTGACAGCAGCACCGACCCGTACCAGAACGTCTTGGCGTACCGGCCCCGCACGATGATGTGGGCTGCCACCTCGGCGTTCCGTGTGGAGTGCTTGCCACCCAGCTCGACCAGCAGCATCAACAGGTGCGCAGCGGTGGCAACCGTGAAGGTGATAGCGATGGCCGTGACGGTGGCGTCGGAGGCGTCGACGAAGGGGGCGGCCACGAGCAGTGCGCCCGCGCCTGCCATCAGAGCCTGCGCCTGCAGGTGCCAGAAGAGAACCGGCGACTGCCAGAGGTCGCGGCCCTCCGCCTGCCCGAACAGGAAGGCGGTGTACCCGGCAGTCAGGACGGCGGCCGGAATCGCCGGCCACGCCATGGCCTCGACGAGCGCATCGGCCCCGAAGACTCCGCCGAGGAACCACAGCCCCACCACGCCGGCGAAGACACCGAGGATCACCCCACCCCACACGAGCCACGACGTGGGGTTCGGCTTGGTCAGCAGGTAGTAGAAACGCTCTGGCCGTTTGAGGTCAGAGATCAGCAGTACCGCCGTCACTGCGGCGAAGACCGCTCCCACCAGGGGAGCGACGATTCCGGTGAGGTCGGTGGGCGACTGGTCGACCACGAGCAGGAAGGCGGCGACGAGTACCGCTCCGGCTGCGACCGACTTGGTCCAGAGGTACGACCACACCTTCCAGCCCCAGGGCCGCGGGTGAGCAGTGTTCAGGGTGGTGCGGGCCCGGGTCACCGGATCGGCGGCGAAGTCGTTCTGGTTCTCGATGCGTTGCGGGTCGGGATCAGCCCAGATGTAGGTGTCGTCCACTGGCGCCGCGAGCGGGTTCAGGACGCTCTCGCTGGCCCCCACGTAGAAGACGTTCGGCCCGGTCTTCTGCTCAGGAGTGCGGGTCTGTACGGGCTCGATGCTGAGGAACTTGCGGATGCCGCTCTCGGCGTCATCGAGATCCCCCACCCAG
The DNA here is from genome assembly GCA_024644435.1 of Actinomycetes bacterium. Lineage (GTDB taxonomy): Bacteria > Actinomycetota > Actinomycetes > JAHEKZ01 > JAHEKZ01 > JAHEKZ01. The sequence continues at coordinate 15,933 of JAHEKZ010000035.1, forward strand.
ATCGACTCCGTCGGACAGACGACCACGCAGGCTGGCTCCAGCCCTTGATCGATCCGGTGGGCACAGAAGTTGCACTTGGCCGCAGTGTGCGTCTCTTCGTCGATGTAGAGGGCGTCGTAGGGACACGCCTGCATGCAGCTCTTGCAGCCGATGCAGCGATCCTTGTCGAAGTCGACGATGCCGTCATCGCGCTTGAACAGCGCATTCGTCGGGCAGATCGAGATGCACGGCGCGTCGGTGCAGTGGTTGCACCGCATGACGCCGAACTCGCGCGTTGTCGAGGGGTACTCACCCTTGTCGACGTACTTCACCCACGTGCGGAACTGCCCGACCGGGATCTCATGCTCGGTCTTGCATGCGACGGTGCAGGCGTGGCAGCCGATGCACGTGCGTTGGTCGATGGCGAACCCGTACTGCACCGCTCAGTCACTTCTTCCGGATGGTGAAGGTGTAGATCGGACCCTCGGTCTCACTCTCGAGCATCTCGTAGCCCATGTCCCTCGTCCACGACGGGATGTCGCTCTTGGAGCCGGCGTCAGTCGCCTCGATACGGATCACGTTGCCCGCCTCGACTTCGTCCACCGCTCGTCGCGCGAGCAGAACGGGCATGGGGCACGACAGCCCCTTGGCGTCGACCACCTTGGTCACCTCGTCGGCCATGTCTCCTCCATTGGTAGCAGTCGACCCTCAGATGAACAGTTGAATGTCGGACCGGGACATCTCACTCAGAGCGGTAGCAGCGCCAGCCGGCTCACCCAGACCTGGTCGCATCTGGTCGGCGCGAATACCGAGGAGGTCCATGGTCATCTGACAGGGCCAGATCTTTACGCCCATCTGCAGACACATCTCGAAGAGCTCCTCAGGCGGCACGACATTGTGCTGACCTGCGAGCTGTCGCATCATCCACTTGCCAGCGCCACCCATGTTGAGCTTGGAGAGCTTTGCACGCTGGAAGCCCGGCGGGTTCATGGTCGACAGCATCTTGGTCATCGCGTTGTCACCGGTGATCTTCACCTCATCGCGGACCAGGGGAAAGAGCCCCCAGAAGGTGTGAAAGACCGTGACGTCCATGCCGTATGCGGCGCCCGTCGAGCTCAGGATCATCGTCGGCCAGAGCTTGTCGAGGTCGCCACTGAAGGCGATGATGGTCATCTTGTCGGGGGTCTTGTCCTCAGCCACGCGCCGCGCCTCCTGACCTCGGGCACCGTTGCAGGCGCCGACAGCGTCACCGTACTTGCGTAGATGCGCATGTAGCAAGGACTTTCGTCTGGTCCGTCTGGACTTCTTCCACTCTGTCGTTTGATGTATTAGCGTTTGCGCATATACAGAGGCACTCGCGGCCAGCGCGAGAGCTGATCGCCTCCAGGAGGTCTCCGTGGCACGAACCGTGACCCCGACCGAGCTCTTCGCCGAAATCGACCACGGACATGTGCCGTTCATGCTCGACGTGCGCAACCCCGACGAGTTCGCCAGCTGGGTGGTGGAGGGATCGCGTCCGGTCGAGACCAAGAACCTGCCGGTGTGGCGAGCCCTCGATGCCGTCGACGAACTCGCCCAGACGCTCCCCGACAACGCCGTGCTCATCTGCGCCCACGGCAACGGCAGCGAGCTGATCGTCGACATGCTGGCCGAACGGGGCAAGCCGACCCGTAACCTCGACGGCGGAACTGCGGCTTGGGCTGAGCTGCTCGTCCCCCGACCTCTTCCAGGGCTGCCCGAGGGGCTCAGCGGTTGGCAGCTGCAACGCCCAGCGAAGGCATGCCTCTCCTACGTCATCGGCGTTCCCGGACACGGCTGTGTGGTCGTCGATCCGGCCCGGTTCCCCGACCCCTACGTCGAACTCGCCACCGAGCACGGCATGACCATCAAGTACGTCGTGGACACACATGTGCACGCCGATCACGTCACCGGCGGTCCAGCCCTGGCTGACGCAGTGGGCGCCACCTACTCGGTTCCCCTCGAGGACACCGGAGGACCGACCCCCTTCCCCAACCACCCGCTGGAAGACGGGCAGATCCTCGACCTGGGGCCGGCGCAGCTCGAGGTACTCGGCATCAAGCTGCCCGGCCACACGCCGGGAACCACCTGCCTGCTGGTTCCCGGACATGCCCTGTTGTCGGGAGACACTGTCTTCGTGCGTGGCGTCGGACGTCCCGACCTCACCGGACAGGCCGAAGACCTGGCACGCGAGCTCTTCCACACCGTGCACGACAAGCTGCGCCCGTTGGCGCCCGAGACCCAGGTGCTCCCTGCTCACTGGTCGAGTACCGACGAGATGGGACAGGACGGCCTGGTGCGTACCACGATGCGCGAGGTCTTCGACTCCACCTTGATGAACGAGGACGACCTCGTCCGCTTCGTCAGCGAGATCGTCGCCTCACTCCCCTCGGCACCGTCCTTCTACGACACGATTCGCGAAGTGAACGCTGGCAAGTCGGTGTCGGCGGAGGAGATCGAGGTGCTCGAGATCGGCAAGAACCAGTGCGCGGCGTCCACCACGCTCTGACGCTCTAGGGATTGGCTCCTTCGTCCTGATCAGCAGCGAGCTGCGCCCGACACTCGTCTGCCAGATCGTCGGCGAGCACGCGCCCCACAATCCGTCGCAGCTGGGGCGGCACATTGCATATCTCCGCAGCGATCCCTGCTTCACGCACTTCTTCGAGCAGCGTGCGCAGGGCCATGGCGCCGGTGACGTCGAGCCGGCCGAGTCCGTCGAGGTCGACCCGCAGCCGCTCGGTGGCCGGGTGGTCCGCCAGCAGGTTGTTCACGGCGTCCTCGAGCCCCGGCGCCGACGCAAAGTAGAGGACCCCGGAGGGCCGCACATGCAACACGCCGTCTTCGTAGTCTGCGGGCACCTGGATGTGCAGCTCTCGCCAGAGGTGTACCAGCGCCGCAACGCCGACGCCGACGACGACCGCCAGGTCGAGTCTCGGAGCGAGCACCAGCGCCGCAATGTAGGTGATGGCGGCGGTGGCGAACTGCACACGTCCCAGCTTCCAGAACCGCAGCACGGGACGTGGATCGGCCAGCCGCAGCACCGAGGCGATGATGATGCCGGCGAGGACCGAACGCGGCAGGGACTCGAGCAGAGCAGAGAAGGGCAGGAAGGCAAGGACGATCAGTCCGGCGGCCAGGCCACTCCATCGGGTCCGTGCACCCGCCAGGCGGTTCAACGTGCTCCGCGAGAAGGATCCGCCCACCGGGTACCCGCCGGCGAAGCCGGACGCGAGGTTGGCGACGCCCTGCGACACGAGCTCGCGGTCTGAGTTCCAGTGCTGCCGGTCCTCTGCGGCCAGTCGCCGTGAGATGGCCGCGGGTTCGGCGAACCCCACGAGCGCGATCACCAGTGCCGGTAGCACCAGCTCCAGCGAGTGCGACCAGGGCAACGTCAACGGGTTGGGCACACCATGGATGCTGACCGCTCCGACCACCGGCCCCCCGGCCCCCGTCGCGTTGGCCAGGACCACCGCCGCCACGACCAACAGGGGAACGATCGGGAAGGTCGCGGGTAGTCGCCTGACCAAGAGCATGGCCGCGAGAGTCACGACGGAGAAGACCACCGCGCTGAGGCTCCACTCGCTCGGGTTCACCAACGCGTCGAACGCAGCCCGTCCCGGACGAACGCTGTCGGCGGAGACCCCCACCGCTGCCGGCACCTGCGACATGAGAATCAGCAGTCCTGCTGCGGCCGTGAATGCCGACAGGACCGGCTGCGACATGAGGTAGGCCAGGACGCCTCCCCCGTACAGCCCCAGGACCAGGCGGATCAGCCCCACGAAGAGCGCCAGCAGGGCAGCGAGCGCGATGTACTGGGCCGACCCCTCGCCTGCGAGACCACTCAGCCCCCCGAGCACCAGGAGCGATGTGATGGCAACCGGGCCCGTGGCGAGATACGGAGACGACGCGAAGAAGGACGCCGCGATGGGGGCGGCGAACGCCGCGAGCAGTCCAGAAGCGGCCGGAAGCCCGGCCAAGGTCGCGTAGGCGACGGCCTGGGGGATCAGCACCACGCTGACGCTCAGCCCAGCGACCAGGTCGCCGACAACCGGACGCGTGGCTACGGGTCGACGGGCCACCGGGTCCCTCCTGTTCCTCACGGCCACTGTACGCAAACATGCGCAGACACTGAAGTATGCTCACTGATCGATACACTGTCGGCACTTGACAGGGAGGCGCCGTGGACCGCGAGACCGCGCTGGAGATCCACGAGCTGCACGCTCGGCTCTGTAAGGCCATCGCCGACCCGAAACGCCTGCTGATCATCAACGAGCTGAGGCACGGCCCCCTCACCGTCGGCGAGCTGTCAGCCGCGCTGGAGATCAGCCAGTCGAACTGCAGTCAGCACTTGGCGATCCTCCGAGATCGTGGCGTCGTCACAGCAGAGCGCAACGGCACCAGCGTCAGCTACGAGCTGCGCAGCGACAAAGTGGTGCAGGCAGTCGACCTCCTGCGCGAGTTCATGGCCGAGGATCTCGGCACCCGTAGCCGGCTCGGCAAAGCGGCGACGCGGATCCCACGGGGAGCCGCTCGGCGCTAGACCGAGCCTTGGCGGGCGGGACGCAGGTACACGAACCAGTAGGTGAGCCCGACCAGCAGACCTCCGCCGACGATGTTCCCCAAGGTTGCCGCGGTCAGGTTGCCGATCATCCCGGTCCAGTCCAGTGAGTCCAACTGCTCAGGAGTCAACCCCGAGGACTCAGCGTCTCCGATCACTCCCGGTTCACTCTTGAGCAGCATCCCCTGAGGAATGAAGTACATGTTGGCGACGGAGTGCTCGAAACCGGCGGCAACGAAGGCGGCTATTGGAAAGATGATGGCAACCACCTTGTCAACCAGAGTCTTGCCGGCCATCGCCAACCAGACGGCGAGGCAGACCAAGACATTGCAGAGGACTCCGCGAACGAAGACGACCTCAAACGGCAGCGACGTCTTGACCGCCGCGATCGACAGCGCCGACACGCCGACGTCACCTCCGCCTAGCTCCCATCCCCTGGCCAGCCACACCGCCACGACGATCGAGACGGCCCCCACGAAGTTCCCGACGAACACCACGCCCCAGTTGCGCAGCAGCTGCGTCAGGGTGATGTGACCGTCGACCAGGCTCATCACCACGAGGTTGTTACCTGTGAAGAGCTCGGCCCCGGCGATGACGACGAGGATGAGCCCGAGTGAGAACGCCAAGCCCGCGAGCCAGCGGGTCGGCCCGAGTCCGAACTCCGAGCCAGTGCCCACAATGGTCGACAGCACTGCCCCGAACGCAATGAAGGCGCCGGCCAGCACCCCCAGCACGAAGGTCGGGAAGACCGCCGCCTCGGCTTTGGTCACACCCTTGGACTCCACCATCCGCGCAATCTCTGCCGGTGTGTACGCCTCGACCCCACCCATCGGTGACGTCTGCTCAGGCTGACCCATCGCCGCTCTCCCCTCCGTTGCCGTGTCCGTCGCCCACCCGCAACAGCACCTTGCCGATGTTCTCGCCCGCCTCCAACACCCGGTGGGCCTCAGCGGCATCGGTCCACGGCAGGACGCGGTCAACAACAGGGCGGACCCGACCGGAGGAGAGCGCCGGCCACACGTTGCTGACGACGGCGTCGACGATCTCGCCCTTAGCCGCGGGCGAGAGCGAGCGCAGAGTCGTCCCGTGAACCGACAGCCGCTGAGCGAGCATCCGACCGAGGTCGAGCTCCCCGGTACGTCCGCCCTGTAGCCCGATCACCACGAGCCGGCCGCCCCGAGACAGTGCGCGAAGGTTTGCGGGGAGGTACTTGGCACCGACCACGTCGAGGATGACATCCACGCCGCGCCCTTCGGTCGCCGCGCGGAGACCATCGCCCCATTCCTGTTCCCGGTAGTTGATCCCCGCCTCGGCACCCAACGCCAGACATGCGTCGACCTTGCGTCGCGACCCACAGGTGACGAACGACCTGGCCCCGACCAGAGACGCAAGCTGGATGGCCATCGTTCCGATACCCGATCCGCCGCCGTGGACGAGGACGGACTCACCTCGGGAGAGTCCGGCCAGCATGACCAGGTTGGACCACACCGTGCATGTCACCTCGGGTAGCGCCGCCGCGTCGACGATCGAGACACCGGTCGGAACGGGCATGAGCTGCTCGTGCGGAACCGCCACCCGCTCGGCGTACCCACCGCCGGCGAGGAGGGCGCACACCTCGTCCCCCACGTGCCAGTCCGAGACATCAACCCCGACGGCGGAGATCCGTCCAGAGCACTCCAGCCCCAGGTAGGGGGAAGCCCCTGTCGGCGGGGGGTACTTGCCCTCCCGCTGGAGCAGATCCGCGCGGTTCACCCCCGCCGCCGCGACGTCGACGAGCACTTCGGCAGGGCCGGGGACGGGTTCGGCGACCTCCTCGATCCCGAGGACGTCGGGCCCCCCTGGGTGCATGCTCGTGACCGCCAACACGGCGGCGAGCATAGTCCGGACACGCTGTCCGAGACCGAAAATGGGTGACGGCCCCGGCTCGCCTCGCTACCGTGGCACCCGGGTTCCCCACGCCCAGACGCAGTGCGTCCCTCCCCCACGCCAGCCACCGGGAGCATTCCATGGAAAGACTCGCCGACTTCGTCCTGCACCACCGCCGGTGGGTGATGGCCTTCTGGGCCGCCATGTTCGTCGTCGGCGTCGTGGCCGCGGGGGCGGCAACCGAGCGACTGACCACCGACTTCTCGCTCCCAGGACAACCGGGCTACGAGACGTCGGTGGAGATCATCGAGCAGTACGGGAACGGGGGGTCAACCCAGCCGTTCATTCCCATTGCGACGGTTCCCGAGGGCGAGACAGCACTCGACAACATGGATGAGATCACGGCTGTCTTCGACGAGATCACCACCGAGATCCCGGGGCTTCGGTCTGCCTACTACGACAACACCGGCGACGACGTCTTCATCACCGAGGACGGTAGGACCACGTACGCCCTCGTCTTCGTGCCTTTCCCCGCGAGCTTCGATGCGCCCCTGCCCAGCGACCTGATGGCCCCGATCCTCGAGTCAGCAAACGAGCAGACCGGGTTCGAGTGGACGCTCACCAGCTACGACATGCTCGCCATCGGCGAGTCCGCTGACACCGAGGCGCCGAGTGTCTTGTTCGAGACCCTTCTCGGTGCACTGGGTGCGCTGGCCGTTCTGCTCTTCCTCTTCGCGTCACTACTGGCGCTGGTGCCGCTGCTGATCGCCGCCGTCTCGATCCTGACGACGTTCACGGTGGTTCTGCTGCTCACCTACCTGACCGACATGAGCTTCATCGTTCAGTTCCTCATCTCGCTCGTGGGGCTTGGTGTCGCCATCGACTACTCACTTCTGCTGGTGACGCGGTGGCGCGAGGAACGTGACCACGGCCGCGAGAACCAGGAGGCCGTCAAGATCGCCATGGCTACCGCGGGGCGCGCCGTAGTGGCCAGTGCGGGCACGGTGGCGATCAGCCTGATCGCCCTGCTGATCATCCCGGTTCCGTTCCTGCGCAGCATGGGGCTCGGGGGGATGCTCATCCCGGTCGTCAGCACCGTGGTGGTGCTGACCCTGCTCCCGGCCCTGCTCGGTGGAATCGGACCGCGAGTCGACTGGCCAAAACTGCGACATGAGAACAACGCGTCGCGGGCCTGGGCCTCGT